>NZ_JAKEIP010000087.1 GCF_021474425.1 Streptomyces muensis
CCCTCCCCGCTCCCCCGGGGAGGGTTCAAGGCCCCCGCACGGCCTTTCCCGTTCCCCGCCTGATCGATTGGCCTGCTCATGACCAACACAGTCCCCAAGGGGTCGCCGATATCCCAGTCCGCCGACTCCGGCGGCCGGATCGAGCTCGCCCCCGAGGCCTTCCCCGCCGACAGCCCCTTCGCCAACGAGGACCTGCGTCCCGTCCCGGTCGCCGAGCGCAAGTGGACGACGTACAACTTCGCGGCCCTGTGGATCTCCATGGCCCACTGCATCCCCAGCTGGACCCTGGCCTCCGGCCTGGTCGCGCTCGGCATGGACTGGAAGCAGGCCGTGTTCACCATCGCCCTGGCCAACGTCATCGTGCTGCTGCCGATGCTGGCCACCGGGCATGCCGGACCCAAGTACGGCATCCCGTTCCCGGTGCTGGCGCGGGCCTCCTTCGGGCTGCGGGGCGCCAACATCCCGGCGCTGATCCGGGCGGCCGTGGCCTGTGGCTGGTTCGGCATCCAGACCTGGATCGGCGGCAGCGGCATCTTCGCGCTGGGGTCCAAGCTCACGGGAGGGCACTGGGAGAACGCCGGGAAGATCGCCGGCAACCCCTGGCCGCTGTGGCTCTGCTTCCTGCTCTTCTGGGCCTTGCAGATCGCCATCATCTACCGCGGAATGGACTTCCTGCGCCACTTCGAGAACTGGGCCGCGCCCTTCGTGATCGTCGGCGCCTTCGTGCTGCTGATCTGGATCGCGGTCAAGGCGGACGGCTTCGGCGCGCTGCTCGACCAGCCGTCGAAGCTGGGCTGGGGCGCCGACTTCTGGCCGGTCTTCTTCCCGTCCCTGATGGGAATGATCGGCTTCTGGGCCACTCTGTCGCTCAACATCCCCGACTTCACCCGCTTCGGCGCCAGTCAGAAGGCGCAGACCTGGGGGCAGTCCCTCGGTCTGCCGACGACCATGACGCTGTTCGCGATCCTCGCCGTCCTGGTCACCTCCGGCTCCGAGGTCGTCTACGGCGAGGCGATCTGGGACCCGGTCGCGCTGGCCGCCAAGACGGACAACGCCTTCGGCCTGCTCTTCGCGCTGATCATCGTCCTCGTCGCCACCGTCTCCGTGAACATCGCGGCCAACGTGGTCTCACCGGCGTACGACCTCGCCAACCTGGCGCCGAAGCTCATCAACTTCCGTACGGGCGCGCTGATCACCGGTGTCGTCGGCATCCTGATCTTTCCGTGGAAACTGATCTCGACGCCCGAGTTCTACATCTTCACCTGGCTCGGTGTGGTCGGCGGTCTGCTCGGCACGGTCGCGGGCATCCTCATCGCCGACTACTGGATCGTCCGCCGCACGGTCCTGCACCTCGCCGACCTGTACACGCCCGGCGGGCGCTACTGGTACTCGTCCGGCTGGAACTGGCGCGCGATCGTCGCCTTCGTCGTGGGCGGTGTCCTCGCGGTCGGCGGCTCGTACTCGGGTGTCGGCGCCGACGGGGCGAAGACCGGGCCGTTCCCGACGGACGGACTGATCCCGTTCCTCAAGCCGCTGGCCGACTACGGCTGGGCGGTGGGCCTGGCCGCCTCGCTGGTGCTGTACGTGGCGCTGATGGCCGGCCACCGCGAACGCGCCGCCGCCTGAACCGGACCGGACCGGACGGGACCGGCTGTGGAGGACGGTCAGCCCTTCTGACCGTCCTCCAAGGCGGCCACCGCCTCCCGGGCCGCCTTGATCGCACCCTTGTTGATCTCGTCCGTGTCCGGCGCCTTCTTCGACTCGAAGTCACTGCCGCTGTAGGTGACGGAGACCAGCGCGTTGGAGACGCGGACCAGCACCAGGCCCTCGCGGGTCTGCTGCTTGTCCTCGGTGCTGAGGTTCACGACCGAGTACCCCGAGTCGCCGATGCCCGGGACCTCGCCGCCCCCGCTGCGGTCCGCGACACGCTCCTTGTACGACTTCTGGGCCGCCTCGTCCGACTTGGTGATCTCGAAGGAGACGTCCAGCCACCGGTAGTCGTAGCCCTTGAGCGCGTTCCACGAGCAGGTGCGGCGCAGCTTCGAGTCCGTCGACGGGATCTCCTTGCCGGCGGTCTTGGCGCCCGGGACGAGCGCCTTTATCGACTTCGAGCCCAGGCTGCCGCAGGGTGCGGGAGCGGCGGCGTACGTCTTGGACACGGCCGTTGTCGCCGGGGCCGTCGGTGACTCGTCGCCGCTCTTCTGGGTCGCCTGGTCCTCGGCCGCCGGGGTCGCGGCGAACGGTCCGGACGACAGCGCCCAGCCCGCCGCGGCGAGCACGACGACGGGCGACAGACGCGCGGTGAGGGCGAGCGGCAAGGGCAGAGAACGCACGGCGCACTTCTCGTGGGGGACGGTGCGGAAGGAGTCCGCACTGCGGACGGGACGCCAGTGTCACATGACTCCCTGTGGGGCGGAAGTGCCAACTCGCTCCGTGCTGACGCCATTACAGAAGGGCGGCGAGAAGGCAGTAATTACGGGGTGTCCTGGGCGAGTTACATGGCCTCCTGGGTGATTTGAGAGCAGATAGCGCTTTCAATGCGGTCCACCGCTACAAAGGCGCCGTACGCGACGAGATGCACTAGACAGTGGTCGGTGTGCTCCGGCCGCCGCCATGCCCGTACGTCCTCGTCGGTGATGCGGTACGGGGCGAGGGCGGCCAGCAGCGCCAGGCGCGCACCCGGCCGCTCCCGGCGGTCCGGGAACCCGTCCCAGGAGAGCGGCGGATGCGATCCGTCCCAGTCCTGGAGGATCTGCTCCACCAGATCGTGGTCCTCGGCGTCGAGCAGGCCCGCGCCCCGCATCGCCGCCCTGAGCAGCGCCGCGTACGCGATGCCGACGGGCGTGCCCTGCGCCCAGGCGGGCGCCTCGCCGGGGTCGACGGGGTCGAGCAGCTGGAGGGAGGTGCCGGGGCGGGCGGGGCGGCGCACGGCGCGGCTGAGGGTACGGCCGGCGAGGCTGCGGACCCGCCGGGTCGTCGTACCGCCGAAGACAGTCGCCGCTGCTCCGGCGGGGCGGGCCGGTGCCCGGCACTACTCCCGGGGAGTAGTCGAAGAGCCGTCCACAGGGCTGACGTCGATGTCGGTGGCGCCGTCTACTGTGCGGGGATGAGCGGGTACCGGATCACACGCGAGCGGCTCGCCGACCTGACCGTCGCGGTCGTGGCCGGTTCGCTGGCCCTGGCCGCGCAAATCGCACCGCCCCGCGCGCGGTCCTCGCCATCACCACCGCCTGCCTGCTCGCCGACGTCGTCCACGCCGGACCCGCCGCCGGGCTGGCCGTTCCGGTCGTCGGCGCGGTGCACACGGCGTCCCGGACCGGACACCGGGGCACCGCAGCGGCCGCGGTCGCAGTCTTCCTCGGCGGATACGCGGCGGCGGGCTCGGCGACCTCGGACATCGTCCGCGAGACACTGCTGCTCGCCGGCTGGTTCCTGTGCGCGCTGGTGACGGGCCTCGCCGACCGCAACTGGCGGGCGTATCTGCGCCAGACCGAACAGCGCGCCCTGGAGGCCGAACGCACCCGGGAGGAGGCGGCGCTGCGCCGGGCGGGCGAGGAACGCCTGCGCATAGCCAGGGAGTTGCACGACTCCCTCACCCACAGCATCTCCATCGTCAAGCTCCAGGCGGGCGTGGCCGTGCACCTGGCCCGCAAGCGCGGCGAGGAGGTGCCGCCCGCCCTGCTCGCCATCCAGGAGGCGAGCGGCGAGGCCATGCGTGAGCTGCGCGCCACCCTGGAGGTGCTGCGCACCGACGAGCCGACCGGCGCTCCCGCGCTGCTCGTGGAGCGCGCGCGGGCGGCCGGACTGGCGGTCGATCTGACGGTGACGGGGGAGGAGCGGCCGTTGACGGCGACGGTGGACCGGGCGATGTACCGCATCGTCCAGGAGGCCCTCACCAACGCGGCACGGCACGCGGGACCGGCGAAGGTCAGCGTGCGACTCGCCTACGGAGGCGGTGACTTGACGGTACTGGTCGAGGACGACGGCGCCGCCGACCCGTCCCGCCCGCCCGAGCCCGGCATAGGCCTGACCGGTATGCGCGAACGCGTCACGGCCCTCGGCGGCACCTTGGACGCCGCCCCGCGCGAGGAGGGAGGCTTCGCGGTACGGGCGCGGCTGCCGCTGGGGGAGGCGGGATGACGAACGGTGTGATCAGGGGGGCGCTCGTCGACGACCAGGCGCTGATGCGGGCGGGCTTCAGGGCGCTGCTGGACGCCGAGGACGGCATCGAGGTCGTCGGCGAGGCCTCGGACGGCGAGCGGGGGCTGGCGCTGATCCGCGCACAGGTGCCCGACATCGCGCTGATCGACGTACAGATGCCGGTGATGACGGGCATCGAGGCGACCCGGCACATCGCCGCCGACCCGGCCCTGTCGGGCGTGCGCGTGGTGATCCTCACCAACTACGGGCACGACGAGTACGTCTTCGAGGCTCCCCCAGAGGGGGCACCCTCAGCGGGCCGGTGCGAGCGGCTTCCTGCTGAAGGACACTGATCCGGCCGACCTGCTCCAGGCGATCGAGGTCGTGGCGGGCGGCGAGGCGCTGCTGTCCCCGGCCGTCACCCGCACCCTGATCGGCGAGTTCGTCTCCCGCCCACCCGACCGGGCCACCGCCCCCAGCCTGGAGTGCCTCACCCGGCGCGAACGCGAGGTGACGGCGCTGGCGGCGCGCGGACTGACCAACGAGGAGATCGCCGAACACATGGTGATCAGCCCGTTCACGGCGAAGACGCACATCAGCCGCGCGATGACGAAGCTGGGCGCACGGGACCGCGCCCAACTCGTCGTGTTCGCCTACGAGTCGGGGCTGGTGGCGCCGCGCAGCCCCGACTCATCGGCGTGCTGAGCCCGTGCTCCGTGTCCGTCGCCGAACGCCGCTAGGATCCGCTCGGCGGCCAGTGTGGCCGTCAACTCGCCGTCCCTGACCTGCTGTTCGAGCCCCGGGGTGACCGCCCGCACCGCAGGGTCGGCGTGCAGCCTGCCCAGCAGTTCGTCGCGGACCATGGTCCAGGTCCAGTCGACCTGCTGGTCACGGCGCTTGGCGGCGAGCCGGCCGGTGGAGTCGAGGAGGGCCCGGTGCTGTTCGAGGCGGTCCCAGACGGTGTCCAGGCCGATCGACTCACGCCCGCTGCAGTGCAGCACGGGCGGGGTCCAGGCGGCGTCCTTGCCGTGCATCAGCCTGAGCGCGCCCGACAGTTCGCGCGCGGCAGCCCGAGCGTCCCGCTCGTGCGGGCCGTCCGCCTTGTTGACGGCGAGCACGTCGGCGAGTTCCAGCACGCCCTTCTTGATGCCCTGGAGCTGGTCGCCGGTACGGGCCAGGGTGAGCAGCAGAAAGGAGTCGACCATGTTCGCCACCGCGGTCTCCGACTGGCCGACGCCGACCGTCTCCACCAGCACCACGTCGTAGCCCGCGGCCTCCATCACCACGATCGACTCACGGGTGGCCTTCGCGACCCCGCCCAGTGTGCCCGCCGTGGGGGAGGGGCGGATGAAGGCCGCCGGGTCGACCGCCAGGCGCTCCATCCGTGTCTTGTCGCCCAGGATCGACCCGCCCGTACGGCTGGACGACGGGTCGACCGCCAGCACCGCGACCCGGTGGCCGAGCCCGGTGAGCATCGTGCCGAAGGCGTCGATGAACGTCGACTTGCCGACCCCCGGCACCCCGCTGACCCCGATCCGGCGCGCCTTCCCGCTGTACGGCAGCAGCTCGGTCAGCAACCGCTGGGCCAGCACCCGGTGTTGGGGCCGGGTGGACTCGACGAGAGTGATGGCGCGGGCGACCATGGCCCGCTTCCCGTCGAGTACACCCTTGACATAGGCATCCAGATCGATCGCCATGGGACTCAGACGCCGTGGCCGAGGTCGACCGCCAGCCGCTCGACCAGGTCGTAGGCCGCGTCCGGGATCACCGTCCCGGGCGGGAAGACGGCCGCCGCACCCATCTCCAGCAGCGTCGCCACGTCCTGCGGCGGGATCACCCCGCCGACCACGATCATGATGTCCTCGCGGCCCTCCTCGGCCAGCGCCTCCTTGAGCGCCGGTACGAGGGTGAGGTGACCGGCGGCCAGCGACGACACCCCGACGATGTGCACGTCCGCCTCGACGGCCTGGCGGGCCACCTCGGCCGGGGTCTGGAACAGCGGGCCGACGTCGACGTCGAAACCGAGGTCGGCGAAGGCCGTGGCGATCACCTTCTGGCCGCGGTCGTGGCCGTCCTGGCCCATCTTGGCGACCAGGATGCGCGGACGGCGGCCCTCGTTCTCCTCGAAGGCGTCCACGAGGGTGCGGGTGCGGTCCACGGACGGGGACTCGCCTGCTTCGTTGCGGTACACGCCGGAGATCGTACGGATCTGGCTCGCGTGCCGCCCGTACACCTTCTCCAGGGCGTCGGAGATCTCCCCGACGGTCGCCTTCGCGCGGGCCGCGTTCACCGCCAGCTCCAGCAGGTTGCCCTCGCCGCCGGCTGCCCGGGTCAGTGCGTCCAGCGCGTCCCGGCAGGCCGTCTCGTCCCGCTCCTCGCGCAGCCGCCGCAGCTTGGCGATCTGCTGGGCACGTACGGAGGAGTTGTCGACCTTGAGCACCTCGATCTGCTCGTCGCTGTCGACGCGGTACTTGTTCACGCCGATCACGGGCTGGCGGCCGGAGTCGATCCGGGCCTGCGTACGGGCCGCGGCCTCCTCGATGCGCAGCTTGGGGATGCCGGCGTCGATCGCCTTGGCCATGCCGCCCGCCGCCTCCACCTCCTGGATGTGCTGCCAGGCGCGCCGCGCGAGGTCGTACGTCAGCTTCTCCACGTAGGCGCTGCCGCCCCACGGGTCGATGACCCGGGTCGTGCCGGACTCCTGCTGGAGCAGCAGCTGGGTGTTGCGGGCGATGCGCGCCGAGAAGTCGGTCGGCAGCGCCAGCGCCTCGTCGAGGGCGTTGGTGTGCAGCGACTGCGTGTGGCCCTGTGTCGCCGCCATCGCCTCGACGCACGTGCGCGTGACGTTGTTGAACACGTCCTGCGCGGTCAGCGACCAGCCCGAGGTCTGCGAATGGGTGCGCAGGGACAGCGACTTGGAGTTCTTCGGGTCGAACTGCTTGACCAGCTTCGCCCACAGCAGGCGCGCCGCGCGCAGCTTGGCGACCTCCATGAAGAAGTTCATGCCGATCGCCCAGAAGAACGACAGCCGGGGCGCGAACGCGTCCACGTCCAGGCCCGCTTCACGGCCCGCGCGGATGTACTCCACGCCGTCCGCGAGCGTGTACGCCAGCTCCAGGTCGGCCGTCGCACCCGCCTCCTGGATGTGGTAGCCGGAGATGGAGATGGAGTTGTAGCGCGGCATCCGCTGCGAGGTGAAGGCGAAGATGTCGGAGATGATCCGCATCGACGGCTTCGGCGGATAGATGTAGGTGTTGCGGACCATGAACTCCTTCAGAATGTCGTTCTGAATGGTCCCGGCCAGCTTCTCGGGCGCGACGCCCTGTTCCTCCGCCGCCACGATGTACAGCGCGAGCACCGGCAGCACGGCGCCGTTCATCGTCATCGACACGGTCATCTTGTCCAGCGGGATGCCGTCGAAGAGCTGCCGCATGTCGTAGATCGAGTCGATGGCGACACCCGCCATGCCGACGTCGCCGGTCACACGCGGGTGGTCGCTGTCGTAACCCCGGTGCGTGGGCAGGTCGAAGGCGACCGACAGGCCCTTCTGGCCGGCCGCGAGGTTGCGGCGGTAGAAGGCGTTGGACTCCTCGGCGGTGGAGAAGCCCGCGTACTGGCGGATCGTCCACGGCTGGTTGACGTACATCGTCGGGTACGGGCCGCGCAGATACGGCGCCATACCCGGGTAGGTGCCGAGGAAGTCCAGGCCCTCCAGGTCACGGCCGGTGTACAGCGGCTTGACCGCGATGCCCTCGGGGGTCTCCCACAGCGGCTCGTCGCCGCCCGTTGCCTGCTTGACGGCCGCACGCCACTCGTCGGCGCCGCCGCCGGTGGCAGGGGTCCCCAGTTCGATTCCGGAGAAGTCGGGGATTCCCATCAGGACACTCCCATGCGGTCGAGGGTGGCGGACAGTACGGCGACGGCGTCACAGCCCGCGAAGACGTAACTGTCGACATCGGTGTACTGCCCGGGCCGGCCCGCGAGGAACACGTGCGAGGCGCCCGCCGACCTGAACCCGGCGGCCACGGTCGCGGCCTGCTCCTCGTACACGGCGTCACTGGAGCACAGACACACCTCGCCGGCGCCGCTCTCCTCGAAGGTGCCCTCGGTGACGGGCTCGATGCCGCCGGCCTGGAAGAGGTTCGAGGCGAAGGTCAGGCGCGCGGTGTGGGCGGCGGCCGGGCCGAGCGCGGCCAGGAAGATCCGCGGCCGGGAGCCGGTGGCGGCCAGGTGGGCGTCGGAGCGGGCGCGCAGCGCCTCGTACGCCTCGTCGCGGCTGACCCGGGGCAGACCGCCGGACCGGGGCTCCGGTGCGGGCTCGCGCTCCACGGGCGGCTCGGCGAGGTGCGGGAACTCGCTGACACCGGTGACGGGTTCGCGCCGCTTGGCCAGCCTGCCGGTGCGCGCCTCCCAGGTGTCGGCCAGGTCCTGACGCAGCTGACCGGAGCGCAACACGGCCGCCTGGCCGCCCGCCTGCTCGATCCGCTGGAAGAACTCCCAACCCGCGCGGGCCAGTTCGTCGGTCAGGGACTCCACGTACCAGGAGCCGCCCGCCGGATCGATCACCCGGGCGAGATGCGACTCCTCGATGAGGATGGTCGAGGTGTTGCGGGCGATGCGCCGCGCGAACGCGTCCGGCAGTCCGAGGGCGTGGTCGAAGGGCAGCACGGTCACGGCGTCGGCGCCGCCGACCCCGGCGGCCAGCGTGGCCACCGTCGTGCGCAGCATGTTCACCCACGGGTCGCGGCGCGTCATCATCACCGGCGAGGTGACCGCGTGCTGCACCTGGGCGCTCGGCGCCCCGCACACCTCGGTCACCCGCGCCCACAGCCGGCGCGCCGCCCGCAGCTTGGCGATGGTCAGGAACTGGTCGGCGGTGGCCGCGTAGCGGAACTCCAGCTGCGCACAGGCCTGTTCGACCGTCAGCCCCGCCTCGGTGAGCTCACGCAGATACGCCACGCCGGTCGCCAGCGAGGAGCCCAGCTCCTGTGCGGCCGAGCCACCGGCCTCGTGATACGGCAGCGCGTCCACGGTCAGCGCCCGCAGCCCCGGGTACTCCTCGGCGCACAGCCGCGCCAGCGCGGCGACCGGCGCGAACGCCGAGGCCTTTCCGGTACGGGCCTCATGGCCGAGCGGGTCCCCGCCGAGGTTGCCGCGCGCCGCCTCCTTGGCGACGCCCCGCTCCTCGTACAGCCGCAGCAACTCGCGTGCGGCGGGCTCCACGTCGGCTCCCGCGTCGAGCGCGACGGGCGCGAGGTCGAGATAGACGCCGTCCAGCACTCGGCCGAGCGAGGAGACCGGGATGCCGCCCTCGCCGACGACCAGCCACAGCGAGGTGACGCCGTTCTCCAGGTCCGCGAGCGCCACACCCTCCGCGACCGCCGTGTGCCGCTGCCGGAGATCCCAGCCGCCGACCGTGTTGCCCTCGGCACGGGGGCCACGGACGAACGGGGCGAACCCGGGCAGGCCGGAGTCGGGCGCGGCGTCGCGCGCGGTGAACAGCGGACGGGTGCGGAGCCCGTCCTCCAGAGCTGTGGACAGGGCTTCTTCGGCTGCCGCGCCCGAGACGTCCTTGCCCGACTTGCGCAGCACACCTTCCACCAGGTGTTGCCACTGCTCATGGGTTGCGTCAGGGAACTCGGCGGCCAGCGAGAGCCCGTCGTCAGGCAGGACCGTCATGCTCGGATGCTAGGTCAGATCGACAAAGGAGCAGCAGAGGGCACGGCTGTGACCTTTCCCTCTCCGAGGCTGTGACCCGGGTCTCCGGGGTCGAGGGACGGTGCCGGGTGTCCCCTCCCGGCACCGTCCCGGGGTCGTGCGCCGCTCAGGCACGACCCGTCCTGGTGGGGCTCAGGCGGCGCCCACGGTCTCGGTCTGCTTCGGGGCCTGGGCCGTCTCCGTCTGGCGGTGCCTGCCGGCGGCCTTGCGGCCGGGCAGGACGGCGATGACGATCACGGTTCCGGCGGCCATGATGATGCCGCCGATCAGGCTGGTGTGGGCGATGGCGTGGGCGAAGGACTCGTGCACCGCCCCGAGCAGGGTCTGGGCCTGCTCGGCACCGCCCTGGGGGTTCTTGGCGACCTGCTCGGCGACCGCGATGCCGCCGCCGACGGAGTCCTTGGCGGTGTCCATGGCCTCGGCGGGGAGGTGGCCTGCGGCCAGATCGGTCAGCTTGTCCTTGTAGGACGTGGCCAGCAGCGAGCCGAGGACGGCGATGCCCAGCGCGCAACCGAGTTCCAGCGCGGTGTCGTTGGCGCCACCGCCTACGCCCAGCTCCGACTCGGGGAAGGAGCCCATGATGGTGTCCGTGGCCGGGGCCAGACTCAGGCCGATCGCGAAGCCGAGCAGCAGCAGGGGCGTCACGAAGTCGGTGTAGGTGGAGCTCGATTCGATCCGCGTGAGCAGGAAGACCCCCGCCGTGCCGATCACCATGCCGGTGCCGACCACCAGCTTCACACCCAGCTTGGGGGCGAGCTTGCCGGTGACGGCGGCGCCGACGAACACCGTACCGGCCAGCGGCAGCAGCCGGATTCCGGTCTCCAGGGCGTCGTAGCCGAGGACGAACTGCAGGAACTGCGTGGAGTAGTAGATCGCGCCGAAGGTGCCGAAGAAGAAGAACAGCACCGCGAGCATCGAGCCGCTGAAGGGGCGCTCGGTGAACTTGCGCACGTCCAGCATCGGGTTCGGGTGCTTCAACTCCCAGGCCACGAAGGCCAGCAGGCCCACTCCGGCGACCACGGCCGCGGCGATCGGACCGGCGCCCCAGCCGAAGTGCGGGCCCTCGATGGTCGCGTAGACCAGGGAACCGACCGAGACGATCGACAGCAGCCCGCCGACGTAGTCGATACGGCCCATGCCCTCGGCCTTCGACGGCGGGACCAGGAGCAGCGCGCCGGCGACACCGAGGACGGCGACGGGGACGTTCATCAGGAAGGTGGAGCCCCAGGCGTGGTTCTCCAGCAGCCAGCCGGCGGCCACCGGACCGGCGGCGATGGCGAGGCCCGAGGTGGCGGACCAGGCGGTGATGGCCTTGGCGCGCTCGGCCCTTGGGAAGATCGCGACCAGCAGGGAGAGGGTGGCCGGCATGACGACGGCGGCACCGACACCCATGATCGCGCGGGCGACGATGACCAGGTTCGTCTCGTCGACCAGGCCGCCCATCACCGAACCGCCGACGAAGATCAGCAGGCCCAGGACCAGGGCCCCGCGGCGGCTGTACTTGTCGCCTATCGCGCCCAGTACGAGCATCAGCGCGGCGTAGGGGACGGTGTAGCCGTCGATGACCCACTGCAGGTCGCTGCTGGTCAGGCCCAGGTCGATGGTCATGTCGGGGGCGGCCACGATCAGTGACGTGTTCGCCATGACGACGATCAGCAGGCTCAGGCAGAGCACCAGCAGGGCCCACCAGCGGCGGGGGTAGGGCTCGGTCATCTTCTCGACGGGCGTCTTCGCAAAGAGCGGCATCGTCAGGCTCCTCGGCAGGAGGTGAAGCGGAGGCTTCGGGGTGCGGATCGGTGGGAGTGGTGCGGGCGCGGACAGGAGTGGGCGCGGCACCGAGAGCAGTTAATTGCCCATTGATGTGCAGACTAGTTTATTGCTCGGCCATGTGCAAATATCGGATTGTCCTCCCCGGCCGACCGGAGGTCTCACATGACCGGCGCACACGTTCGCAGACACCCCAGAACGCAGCCGGACCCGGCTCACCCGGGCCCGCATCCTCGAAGCGGCCCGGCAGGAACTAGGCCGCGACCCCGACAGCAGCCTCGGCGGCATCGCCGAGGCCGCGGGTGTGGCGCGTCGCACGGTCTACGGCCACTTCAACGGCCGGGCCGCGCTCGTCGCGGGGCTGGTGGCGGACGCCGCACAGTCGCTGCGGCAGGCGATCGAGGTCCCGCGGCTTCCCGCCCCGGACGCCGTCATGGCGTTGGCGCACTTCGTCCTGGCCGTGTGGCCCGTCGGCGACCGCTACCGCATGCTGCTGCGCCTCGCCCCACAGGACCTAGGGGCCGAGCGGGTCGCCGAGGTTCTCGCCCCGGCCCGCGACACGGCGGCGTCGATCATCGCCCGGGGGCAGCGGGAGGGGTCCTTCCAGGTCAGCGTGGCGCCCGCAGCGCTGGCCCGGGCGCTGGAGGGGTACCTGTTGGGGCTCCTTGAGTGCGTGAACGTCGGGACCTGGGCCGACGACGGCACGGGAGCCGCGACCGCCGCCCTGATCGCGATGGGGGTGGACGGCGACCGGGCCGCCACCTGCGTCCGAGGGCTCGGCCGGCACGAGGGCGACGGCGCGTAGACGCGCTTGCCGAGCATTCCCCGAGCACACCCCGAAGAGGAGAACCATGTACGAGACCCAGCGCGACGAGGAGTACGTCGGCGACCCCTGCCACGGCGATGGCGCCGTGTACGTGAGCCGCCCGGGCTTGGGGCGGCGGCGCCTGATCATCGTCGCGGCGTCCCTGGCGGCACTGCTGATCGGTACCGTCGCGGTCGACCGCATCGCGGCGGCCCGTGCGGAGAGCCGTACGGCCAAGGCGTTCCAGGACGGCATGGGAACCGCGCAACGGCCTTCAGTGCACGTCAGCGGCTTCCCCGTGCTGACCCAACTGGCCGACGGCCGCCTCGATCAGGTCGACCTCACCGCCCATGACATACCGGCCGACGGCGCGACCCGGCCCCTGCCGGTGACGAGGCTGACCGTCGGGATGGACAGGCTGCAGGCTTCGGGTAGCGCCGATGAGGCGCGCGCCCGCAGTGTCGAGGCGACCGCGTTCCTGTCGTACGGGGACGTGTCGAACGCGCTTGGTGTGCGGGTGTCGCAGGGTGACGAGGCGGGCCGGGTCAACGCGACGGCCGGTCTGCCTGTCGTAGGCGACGTGACCGTGAGCGCGGCCGTCTCGGCGGCGAGCGGAAACGGCATCGCGTTCACGGACGTCCGTGCCGTTCAGGGTGAACTGATTCCTCCGCTGAAGTCGCTGCTCGACAAGGCCCTGGAAGAGCCTGTCGCGCTGCGGAACGTTCCCGAGGGGCTGCGTCTTCGGTCGGTCACCACGACGCGGGACGGGATCGACGCCCGCTTCACCGGCCGCTCGGTCACCTTCCGCCCGGAGTCGTCGGCAGCCTCGTAGAGGGGCGGTCAGGCGAGGTCGGGCAGCGGGCGCCGGGCGACCTCGTGGGCGTCGTCCGGCGGGATGCCCAGCATGCGCAGGACCATCTCGGCGAGGTTCACCGCGGCCTCGTCGCCGTCCACGTCGGGGCGGGCGAACCTCAGCTCCACCAGGGACAGCAGGGTTCCGCCCAGCGCGGACAGGGCGACCGTCGGGTCGAGGGTGGTGAAACGGCCGGATGCGATGCCGACCTGGAGATCGCGTCGCGCCCGTCGGGCCAGGCCGTTGTCCGAGTGGATGTGCCCGAGACCGCGGCGGCGCAGCACCTGCATCAGCTCGGGATGGGAGTCGGCCATGCGGGCGCTGAGCCGGAAGCCCGCCGCGACGAGTTCCGCCGGGTCGTCGATCTCGGCCAGGCGCTCGTCGAAGTTCTGGCCGAACTCCTCCAGGGCGTCCACCACCGCCACCTCGAACAACTCAGCCTTGGACTCGAAGTGGTTGTAGAAGGAGCCGAAGCCGACGTCCGCGCGCTCCGCGATGGCCTGGATGCTGGCGCTCGTGTCGCCGGTCTCGGCGAGTATCTGCCGGGCCGCACGGACGAGAGCCCCGCGGGTCTCCGCGCGACGCCGCTCGAACCGGTTGCTGGGCGGGGCTGACGTAGGCATGCGCCGAGTCTAGCGGCGGGACGATGACGATCGCAGTCCTGATGAATTCATCATCTCTTGCCGCGGACATCTTGACGATGAAACTGTCACAGTTGATGATTTCCTCATTACGGCGATGTTGCTCGGAGGGCACCATGTCTGAAACCCGCGTCGACGGGGCCGAGGTCAAGACGGCCCACCAGGACCTTCACAGTGAGCAGGGCGCCCTGCGCGGAGAGCACCCGGGCCGGTCCCGCAATCCCGTGATCAAAGTGGCGGATCTGGCCTGGCTGGAGTTCGAGAAGCCGGACCTGGACCGGGCCGAGGTCTTCGCCCGGGACTTCGGGTTCGGGATCGCCGCCCGCACCGAGCGGGAGCTGTGGCTGCGCGGCACCTTCGCCGGCTCGCCCTGCATGGTGATCCGGCGCGGCCGGACCTCCCGTTTCATCGGCCCGGCCTTCCGTGCGGCCGAGCGGGCCGACCTGGACCGGCTGGCCCGTGCCACCGGCTCCGACGTGCGCGACGCCGACGTACCGGGGGGTGGCAGGGTGGTCGACCTGCTCGACCCGTCCGGCTTCCCGGTGCGCGTGGCGCACTGCGGCGAGCAGCTGCCGGCGCTGCCCGAGCAGCAGCCGCTGCTGCTCAACTTCGGCACCCGTCACCGCCGTACGAATGTCACGCAGCGCCCGCCGCGCGAGCCGTCCCGGATCCAGCGGCTGGGTCATGTGGTGCTGGAGACACGGGTGTTCGCCCGGGCCCTGGACTGGTATCTGGACACCCTCGGCATGATCGTGTCGGACTTCCTGTTCCTGGACGGCCAGCGCGGCCGCGGCCCGACCATGGCCTTCATCCGCTGCGACCTGGGCGGCGTGCCCGCCGACCACCACACGCTGGCCATGCACCTGGGCCCGGGCAACGGCTATGTCCACTCCGCCTACCAGGTCACCGACCTCGATGCCCTCGCCGCCGGCGGCGAGTACCTGGGCGAGCGCGGCTACAAGCGCAGTTGGGGCATCGGCCGGCACATCCAGGGCAGCCAGCTCTTCGACTACTGGCGCGACCCCGACCACTTCATGCTCGAACACTTCGCCGACGGCGACCTGTTCACCTGCGACCTGGAGCCCGGCTGGGCACCCATGTCGACCAGCGGCCTCGCCCAGTGGGGCCCGCCGGCCACCCGCGACTTCCTGGGCGCCGGCCCCTCCCCACAGCGCGTCCGCGACGTCATCGAGGCCCTGCGCGGCGACAACGAGATGGACCCGGCGCGACTCCTCGGCCTGCTGAAGGCCGCCAACTCCTGACGCCGCCAGCCCCACCACACAAAGGCACTGATATGAGCACCAACGTCCTGCGCACCGCCGACGGCTGGTGGGCGGTGCGCCACGCGCGCGCCGTCCGCGTCGCCACCGAAGCCGTCACCACCGCCGAACTGCTGGCCGACCGGGACGCCGTACGTGCGGCCGCCGCCTCCGGCGAGCCGGGCACGCCCGTCGCCGACCTGGCGGCCCTCTCCCCGGTCACCACCCCCTGCCGGGTGGTCGCCCAGATGGTCAACTACCGCAGCCACGCCCGCGATTCGGGCTTCACCGGCGACATCCCGCCCGCCTTCTTCCGCAAGGCCTCCGGGTCGGTCAGTGGCCCGGGCGAGGCGATCGTACGGCCGCCGCATGTGAGGTTCCTCGACTACGAGATCGAACTCGGCCTGGTCATGGGAGCGCCCCTGCCGGTCGGCACCGTCGTCGAGGAAGGCGACCTGCCCTCGTACGTCGCCGCACTGGTGATCACCAACGACATCAGCGCCCGCGAGGTGCAGCTCACCAAGACGCAGTTCTACGAGAGCAAGTCGTACCCCACGTTCACGCCCACCGGCCCCTACCTCTCACTGCTGGAGCCGGAGGAGTTCGCCCGTCTGCTGGACCTGCGGCTGAAGTTGAGCGTCAACGGGGAGCCGCGCCAGGACCGCACCCTCGCCGACATGATCGTCCGCCCGGCCCGCGCACTGACGCTGCTGGCCCGCTTCCAGACCCTGGACGCCGGCGACCTGCTGCTGACCGGGACCCCCGGCGGCACCGCTCTGAAGGCCCCGCCGAAGGCGGTCGAGAAGATCGGCGCGCTGCTGCCGCCCGCGGTGAAGTGGAAGGCGTTCTTCAAGAGCCAGGCCAGGAACCCGCACTACCTGCACCCGGGTGACGTGATCACGGCGACGATCGCGACTCCGGACGGCCGGATCGACCTCGGCGAGCAGCGTACGCCCGTCGCGGACGCGAAGCAGGACCCGAGGTGAGCCGCACGTGACCATCGACGAAGCCGCAGCTGTCCCCGTCGTGATCATCGGCGCCGGGCCCGTGGGCGTGACCGCCGCCCTCCTCCTCGCCCGGCGTGGAGTCCGCAGCGTCGTCCTCGAACGACACACGGACGTCTATCCGCTCCCGCGCGCCGTCGCCATGGACGACGAGGTGCGCAGGATCCTCCAGGCCGCCGGCGTCGGCGAGGAGTTCACCGCAATCGCCCGGCCGGCGAACGGGTTGCGGCTGCTGGACGCCCGGCACCGGGTGATGGCCGAGTTCCGGCGCACCGAGGACGGCCTGCACGGCTATCCGCAGACCAGCATGTTCGACCAGCCCGAACTGGAGCGGGTGCTGCGCGACGCCCTGGCCCGGCGCCCGGAGTGCGAGCTGCGCGGTGGCGTGGAGGTCATCGGCGTGGGCCCGGACACCACGGGACCCGTGCGCGTGACCTACCGCGACGACGAGGGCGAGCACCATCTGTGGGCCGAGGCCGTCCTCGGCTGCGACGGCGCCAACAGCCTCACCCGCGAGGCCGTGGGCGGCGCCTGGGAGGATCTGCGCTTCGAGGAGCGCTGGACGGTCGTCGACGTCCGGACGAACGCCGCCGTCCGCTGCTGGGAAGGGGTGGACCAGGTCTGCGACCCGGAGCGGCCCGCGACCTTCATGCGCGTCGGTGAGGACCGCTACCGCTGGGAGTTCCGGCTGCGGAACGAGGCGATGCCGGTCCGCGAGCTCGTGGCGCCGTGGCTGCCGCCCTCGTACGACGGGGACTTCGAGGTCGTCCGAGAGACGCGGTACACCTTCCGGGCACGTGTCGCCGACCGCTGGCGCAGCGGACGCGTCTTCCTGCTCGGTGACGCCGCCCACCTCACCCCGCCGTTCATCGGCCAGGGCCTGTGCTCGGGCCTGCGCGACGCCTACAACCTCAGCTGGAAGCTCACCCGAGTGCTCCGACACGGCGCCGACGAACGGCTGTTGGACACCTACGAGACCGAGCGCAGACCCCATGCCCGCCATGTGATCCAGCTCGCGGTCGTCATGGGCTGGGCCATGACCGGCGGCCAGGACGGCGCCGCCGCGATCCGCCGCAGGGTGCTCTCCGCGGCCTGCCGCATACCCGGCCTGACCGCGGCGGCCGGCCGCGGCCTCAGCCCGCCCCTGACCGCCGGTCCGCTCGTACGGCGCGGTGTCCGCCGGAGCCTGGCGGGCACCCACTGCCCGCAACCGTGGGTGAGCCCGGACGCACGGCGTACCCGTCTCGACGAACTGCTCGGCGACTCCTTCACGATCCTCACCGCCGCCGAGCCCTGGCCCTCGCTGGACGCGCTCGCCCGCGGCCTCGGCGTCCGGGCGCTCCAAGTGTCCGACCTCGGCGATGACGGCACACTCGCCGCCTGGCTGCGCGCCGGACGAGCGGAAGCGGTCCTGCTGCGGCCCGACCGCGTCGTGCTGGACGTCGTCCCGTCCGGTGGCCGCGACTTCACGTCGACCGCCGCCTGGGCGTCCCTGCTGCACACCACCCGAAGCCCCGTTCCCTGCGAACGGACCGCTGGGAAAAGCCTGCTGAGGAGCACCACACGATGAATACGCCGTACCCGGACCCGTTCTTCACACCCGCTCCGAAGACCGCGGCGTCCAGCCGCATCGCCGACTTCGCCCGCCACGTCGGGGTGGACGGTACCGACTACGTCGCCCTGCACCACTGGTCGGTCACCCGGCTGGAGGACTTCTGGGGCGCGGTGTGGGAGTACTTCGACGTCGACGCGGAGACGTCGTACGAACAGGTCCTGGCCGAGGAGGTGATGCCGGGTGCCCGCTGGTTCCCCGGCGCCACCCTCAACTACGCCCACCACGCCCTGCGCAACCTCGCCGCCGACGACGTGGCGATCATCGCCCTCGACGAGACCGGTGCCGGGTACGAGGTGACCGGAGGACGGCTGCGTTCCCTGGTCGCCTCCGTGGCCGCGACCCTGCGTGACCTGGGGGTGGGCCAGGGCGACCGGGTGGTCGGCTATCTGCCCAACACCCCGCACGCCGTCGTCGCCTTCCTGGCCACCGCGAGCCTCGGCGCCGTGTGGTCGGTCTGCGGACAGGACTACGCCCCCAAGGCCGCCGCCGACCGGTTCGCCCAGCTCGAACCCACGGTCCTGATCGCCGCCGACGGCTACCTCTTCAACGGCACCACCCACGACCGCCGCGAAGCCGTCCTCGAACTCGCCCAGGCGCTGCCGACACTGAAGGCCACCGTGCTGGTGGACCACGTGGGCCTGCCGGGGCTCACGTCGAACCACCCCTCTCTGGTCCTGCCGTGGGAGGACGCGGCGACCCGCGCCGAGGAACTCACCTGTGTCCCCGTGCCGTTCGACCACCCTCTGTGGGTCGTGTTCTCCTCCGGCACCACCGGCCTGCCCAAGGGCATCGTGCACGGCCACGGCGGCGTCGTCCTGGAGCACCTCAAGACCCTGGGCCTGCACTCGGACCTCGGCCCCGGCGACCGTCTGCTCTGGTACACGACGACCCACTGGATGATGTGGAACCTCGTCGCCTCCACCCTCCTGACCGGCGCCACGACCTGTACCTACGACGGCAGCCCGGCCCCCTTCGCCAAGCCCGACGTCCTGTGGGAACTGGCCGCCCGCCACCGGGTGACCGTCTTCGGCACCAGTCCCCAGTACCTGCTGGGCATGGCCAAGTTCGGCATCGACCCGTCCGTGCACGACCTGTCGTGCGTCCGCGTGGTCGGCTGCACCGGCTCCGCCCTGCCGGCGTCCGCCTATCCATGGGTCCGCGACCACGTCGGCGACCACGCCCTGCTCGCGTCCATCAGCGGCGGCACGGACATCGTGTCCGGCTTCGCGGGCAGCGCACCCAACACCCCGGTCTGGGCGGGTGAGTTGTCCGCACCCCACCTGGGGGTGGCGCTGGCCGCGTACGACGCCGAGGGCTTCCCGGTCGTGGACCAGGTCGGCGAGCTGGTCGTCACCCGCCCGATGCCGTCGATGCCGCTGTCCTTCTGGAACGACCCCGACGGCACCCGCTACCGCGACGCCTACTTCTCCTCCTACCCCGGCATCTGGCGGCACGGCGACTGGATCACGCTCACGGGGCACGGCTCGGTCGTCATCCACGGCCGCTCCGACTCCACACTGAACCGCAACGGCGTACGCCTGGGCAGCGCCGACATCCACGACGTCGTCGAGCGCCTTCCCGAGATCACCGAGGCCCTCGTCATCGGCGCGGAGGAACCCGATGGCGGCTACTGGATGCCCTTGTTCGTGGTCCCAGCGGCCGGCGTCGAACTCGACGACACCCTGCGCGACCGCATTCGCGACGCCATCCGCGCCGGTGCCTCACCCCGCCACGTCCCCGACGAGATCATCCAGGTCCGGGGCATCCCGCACACCCGCACCGGCAAGAAGCTGGAGGTTCCGGTCAAACGCCTGCTCCAGGGCGCCCCAGCCGAGCAGGTCGTCAACCCCGCCGCCGTCGACGACCCCGAACTCCTCGCCTTCTTCGCCCGGTTGGGCTCCGAGCGACGCCACCTGAGGAACCCGGCATGACAATGCCTCCCGCGCCGGCGCCGTCAAGACCGGGCTGCTGCCTGCGTACGGACAGGTCTCCGGATGGGCGGATCAGCGCAGTCCGGCGAAGAGATCGTTCTCGGGAACGGCCGCGCCGGTGGCGTCCTGGACACGGAGGAAAGTCTCCATGCCCATCAGTTCGCCGAACCTCTCCTTGCCCATCTTGAGGAAGAAGATGTTCTCGCCCTGACTGGCGTGCGCGGCCAACGCGTCGAACTTCTGGCCACTGAACGCGGTCGTGTCCACCCATGTGGTGATCTCGTCGTCGGGCAGGCCGATCTCGGCCAGTGCGGCGGCCTCGGCGGGGTCCGGTTCCGGCATGTCCTCACCGAACTCGCGCATGATCTCGCCGAACCGCCGCATCCCCGAGCGGGGCATCGTCGTCCAGTACACCTTCGGCGTCAGCTCGGTCATCTCCAGCGCCGCCATCGTGATGCGGTGGGCCTGGATGTGGTCGGGGTGGCCGTAGAAACCGTTCTCGTCATAGGTGACGACCACATCGGGCCGGTAGTGCCGCATGAGTTCCGCGAGCCGGGCCGCGCCCTCCTCCACAGGGGTCTGCCAGAAGGATCCGGGGGCGTCGTTGCTCGGCCAGCCCATCATCCCGGAGTCCGCATAGTCCAGCATCTCCAGATCGCTGACCTTCAGGACGCCACAACTCGCCTCGAGTTCCTGCCGGCGCATCAGGGCGACCGCCGCCGGATCGTGCCCGGGATCGCCCGGCTTGACACCCCCCGGCCCGTCACCGCAACCGCCGTCGGTACACGTCACGAGAACCGTGCGGATGCCTTCTGCCGCATACCGCGCGAGGACACCTCCGGTTCCGGTGGCCTCGTCGTCGGGGTGGGCGTGCACTGCCATCAGCGTCAAAGGCCGGTCGGTCATGAATCAGTCCTCCTGCGGAAATACGTCTTGGTCCGGGCGGCGCCGGTCCCCTCCGTCGATGCAACCGCGCCGACCGGACCGACTGTTCCCGGCGCGGCCGCTCGGCCTTCCAGGCGTGAAGCATGTCCATGCATAGGGTTGGCTCGCGCGCGTGGAGTGACAGCGGACTCTGAATTCTGGTGGGGGATGCGTGGACCGTCGTCCGATAAAGCTTGTCCTGGACGTCCTGCTCATGCTGCTCGGCGCGCTGTTGGGCATGGCGGTCAACTACGCCACCAGTCGGACCGATCACGTCCCGTGGCTGCTGCGCCTGTTGCGGGAATGGTCGGTGCCCTTGGTCGCGGTCGTGCTCTTGCTCCTCGTCGCGGGGCAGGTCTGGCTGCACTTCCTGGAGCGGCCCGTCGCGATCACCCGGACGTGGAACTCCGCGCAGCCGCCGTACCCCGGGCTGGAGGCTTTCACCGAGGACGATGCCGGTGTGTTCTTCGGCCGCGACCGGGAGATCAGGGATCTCGTCGGCAGGCTCAACCCGTCCGCCCCGGCCCGTGCGCACCGGTTCGTCGCGGTGATCGGTCCCTCGGGGAGCGGCAAGTCCTCACTGGTGCGGGCGGGGCTGCTGCCCGCCCTGGGACGGCGGCGCGGCCTCTGGGTGACCACGCCACCGTTCGCACCGGGCGCCGATCCGCTGGCGAGCTTCACGTCGAGTCTTGCCGCGGCGCTGCCCGACATGACCGTCGAGCAGGTCCGGACAGAACTGGCCCAGGGCCCCGCGGGCGTACGACGGTGCCTGGACCGGCTGCGCACGGCGCGGGGCGGACGTGCCGCGCCGGTGCTCCTGGTCGTCGACCAGCTCGAGGAACTCCTCACGTTGACCGGAGCACAGGACCGGGACACGTTCCTCTCGCTGATCAAGGAGTCGCTCGCGGCGGACCCGCATCTGTGGGTGGTGGCCACCTTGCGATCGGATTTCCTGACCGACTTCCTGGGGACCGGACACGCCGCGCTGCTTCACCAGCCGACGCTGGTCGGCGTGCTCGGTCGCACCGAGCTGTTCGAGGTGATCGAGAAACCCGCGGAACAGGCGGGCCTGAGCTTCGCTCCCGGGGTCGTGGCACGGATGGTGGACGACACCGGAGGTGGGGACGCCCTGCCGCTGCTGGCGTACACCCTCCAGGAACTCTTCCTGCGGGTCGGCTCCGGCGGGGCGGTGACGGAGGACGACTACCGTCGCCTTGGCGCGGTCGCCGGGGCACTGTCCGAGCAGGCGGACCGGATCACCGCCGACCTGCGTACGGCCGACGCGGACACGCCGGTGCTCCCCACACTGCTGAAATTCGTGACCCTGGAGCACGGCGAACCGACTCGCCGCCGCGTGCACCGCGAGGACCTCACGCCCGAAGAGCGCGCCGTGACCGACGCGTTCGTCACCGGACGCCTGCTCACCAGCGACAATGCCGTGCTGGACGTCGCCCACGAGGCGCTCTTCCGGCAGTGGGCTCCGCTGCGTCAAGCTGTCGCGGCCAGTACGGACAAGCTGCGGCGCCGTACGGAGCTGGAAAGGTGGGCACAGGACTGGGAACGCTCGGGACGGCAGGACGCCTATCTGCTGAGCGGCGAACGGCTGGCCGTCGCACGCGCATGGGCGGACGACGCGCCCGAAGCCCTCACCGGCGTCCCGCTCGGCGCCGCCTTTCTGGAACGCTCCATCCGCCAGGACAGAATCTCCATGGAACGTGTCGCCGACGCGGTCGCCCACCGGGCTCTGGAAAGCGCCGAACGCGACCCGGAGTTGGCGATCCTCGCGGCGCTCGCCGCCATCGAGGAGTGCGCGCCCACCTCGGCGGCCCAACAGGCACTGCACACCGCTCTGGGCGCCTCCCGGCGACGTGCGGTCTTCCGGGGCCACGAACAGGACGTCAACGCCGTGGCCTGGTCTCCCGACGGGTCGCGCCTGGCGACCGCGTCGGACGACGGCACCATCCGGATCTGGGACGCCCAAGGGGCCGCGGACCCCGTCGTCCTCACCCATGTCCACGGCGACAGGCTGTACGCCGTGGCCTGGTCACCCGACGGGAAGCGGCTGGCCGCCGTCTCACGGGACCGTACCGTCACCGTCTGGGACGCCGAGACCTGGGCCGCACTCGGCGTGCTCACCGGTCATGACGACAGCGTCGGGGCTCTCGCGTGGTCACCGGACGGCGACCGGCTCGCCACGGCGAGCAGCGACCGTACCGTGCGGATCTGGGACGCGCAGACGCATGCCGAACTGACCGTGCTGACCGGCCACGAGCTGCCGGTGTGGGCCCTGGCCTGGTCACTCGACCGACGGCAACTCGCCAGCGCGTCGGACGACGGCACGGTGCGCGTCTGGTCCCTGGCACCCGGCGGGCGCACCACCGAACTGACCGGCCACCGGGCCGGTGTCTCGGCCGTCGCCTGGTCCCCCGACGGCCGCCGTCTCACGTCGGTGTCGGAGGACCGCACGGCTCTGGTCTGGAACATCGCCGAAGCAGCGGAAGAAGGGGACGAGCCGCAGGCCCGGACACTCACCTCGCTGACACCGCTGACCTGCGTGACATGGTCCCCCGACGGCCGCCGCATCGCCGTCGGAGACGACGACCGCACGGTTCGCGTCTGGGATGCGGGCACAGGTGAGGAATCACTGCTGGTCGGCCACACCGACAGCGTCAACGGCATCGCCTGGCACGGCCACCGTATCGCCACCGTCTCCCGCGACCGGACCGTGGCCATCTGGGACGCCACTCCGCGCGGCAGCCGGACCGGCACCCTGCTCGGCCACGACGACTCGGTCCAGAGCGTCTCCTGGTCGCCCGACGGCACCCGCCTCGCCACCGCCTCCCAGGACGGCACGGCCGTGATCTGGGACGTCGCACAGAACTCCGCGGTGGCCACGCTGAGACACGAAGGCGCCGTCTCCGACCTGGCATGGTCCCCCGACGGCGAGCGGCTGGTCACCGCCTCCCGTGGCGCCGCCGCCCGAATCTGGGACGTCCACGACCGGACGCAGCTCGCCGTGCTGCGCGGCCACGACGACGAACTCACGACGGTCTCCTGGTCCCCTGACGGCACCCGGATCGCCACGGCATCGCGCGACAGCACCACCCGTATCTGGGATGCCTCGGACGGCAACGAACTCACGGTGCTCCGCGGGGACAGGTACTGGATGGGCGGGGCCGCGTGGTCTCCCGACAGCCGCCACCTCGCCACCTCGTCGACCGACAAGGCGCTCTGTGTCTGGGACGCCCACCGGGGGACGGCCGTGACGACCTTGCACGGGCACACGGACTACGCGTGGCGCGTCGCCTGGTCACCTGATGGCCGTCGGCTCGCCACCGGCTCCCGGGATCGCACCATTCGCCTCTGGGACCCGTTCAGCGGTGCCGAGCTCGTCACCATGACAGGGCACCAGGAACGCGTTCAAGGCGTCGCCTGGTCACCTGACGGGCGGCACCTGGCCACCGTGTCCTGGGACCGCACCGTGCGGCTCTGGAACCCGGACGACGGCCGAGAGCTGACCGTCGTGGGGGTCCACGACGACCAGGTCAACGGTCTGGCATGGCATCCGGACGGCTCACACCTGGCCACCGTCTCCCGGGACCGCAGCGTACGAATCTGGGAACCCGCTCCCGATATGGACACCCTGCTCGGACGCGCCCGGTCCCGCGTCTTCCGCCGACTCACCGACGACGAACGCCGCAGCTTCCTGTTGCCGACAGCCCGAGCAGGAGTCTGAAGGGCATCGGGTCTTTCGGACCGAGGCAGGGGAGTTCGGACTGAGGCAGGGGAGAAGGAGCGCAGGGCAGATCGATAGCCTGCTCGGTGAAGTGATCAGGGGAACGTGGGTCCTGTCCCGAACTCCCAGATCTCCCCAGATCTCCCCAGGATGGTTCCTGAGCGCCGATCGGACGGACCGATGCGCGCAAACAGCGAGGTGAGAGGCCGTATGTTCACCACCCGCCCCACCCTCCAGGGCACCTTCGGCATGGTGTCCTCCACCCACTGGCTCGCCTCGCAGTCCGCGATGGCCGTGCTGGAACGCGGGGGCAACGCCTATGACGCCGCCGTGGCCGGGGCGTTCGTGCTGCATGTCGTCGAGCCGCATCTCAACGGGCCGGCCGGTGAGGTGCCGATCCTCGTCGCCCCGGCGGGCTGCGAGGTGCGCGTGCTGTGCGGGCAGGGCGTGGCACCGGCCGGGGCGTCCGTCGCGCACTACCGGAGCCTCGGGCTGGACCTCGTGCCCGGCACGGGACCGCTCGCCGCCGCCGTGCCCGGCGCGTTCGACGCCTGGATGCTGCTGCTGCGGGACCACGGCACGCGGACGCTCGCCGAAGTGCTCCAGTACGCCATCGACTACGCGGAACACGGACACGCGCCCGTGGAGCGGGTCGGCGAGACCGTCGAGACCGTGCGGGAACTGTTCGAGACGGAGTGGACCTCGTCGGCCGAGGTGTACCTGCCCGGCGGGAAGGCACCCCGGCCCGGGGAACTGCTGCGCAACCCCGCCCTCGCCGCCACCTGGAAGCGGCTCCTCGACGAGGTCGCCGGTGCCGGGGACCGGGTCGCGCAGATCGAGGCCGCGCGCGAGGTGTGGCGGACCGGATTCATCGCCGAGGCCCTGGTACGGCAGGCCCAGCGGCCCACCATGGACACCAGCGGCGAACGGCACTCCGGCACGCTCACGGCCGCCGACCTCGCCGGCTGGTCCGCGACCTACGAGGCGCCGGCGACGTACGACTTCAACGGCTGGACCGTGTGCAAGGCCGGCCCCTGGAGCCAGGGCCCGGTGCTCCTCCAGCAGCTCGCGCTGCTTCCGCCGGAGCTGCCCCGGTACGGGTCCGCCGAGTACGTCCATCTGCTGATCGAGGGCTGCAAGCTGGCCATGGCCGACCGGGAGGCCTGGTACGGCGACGCGGCCGAGGTGCCGCTCGACGAGCTGCTGTCGGCGGACTACAACGCGGCCCGGCGCGAGCTGGTCGGCGAGAAGGCCTCCCACGAGCTGCGGCCCGGCAGCCCGGGCGGACGCGCCCCGCGGCTGTGCGCCCACGCGCGCGTGGTGGCCTCCGACGAACCCGGCTTCGACGTGCTGGGCGTGGGCGAACCGACGGTCGCCAAGCGCCCGACGTCACCGGTGCCGGGCGAGCCCGACGTCTCCGCGGACGGCGCCACCCGTGGCGACACCTGCCACCTCGACATAGTCGACCGCTGGGGCAACATGATCGCGGCGACCCCCAGCGGCGGCTGGCTCCAGTCCAACCCGGTCGTGCCCGAACTGGGCTTCCCGCTGGGCACCCGGCTCCAGATGACCTGGCTGGAGGAGGGCCTGCCGAACTCGCTGACGCCCGGACGACGGCCCCGTACGACGCTCACGCCCTCGATCGCCCTGCGCGACGGTGTGCCCGTGATGGCCTTCGGCACGCCCGGCGGGGACCAGCAGGACCAGTGGCAGCTGCACTTCCTCCTCGCGGTCGCCCTGCGCGCCCCGATCCGCGGCGGACTCGACCTCCAGGGCGCGATCGACGCCCCGAACTGGCACAACGACAGCTTCCCGGGCTCCTTCTACCCGCGCGGGATGCGACCGGGGAGCGTCACGGTGGAATCGCGGATGGACGCCGAGGTGGTGGAGGAGCTGCGGCGCCGTGGCCACGACGTGACGGTCGGCGACGCCTGGTCCGAGGGGCGGCTGTGCGCGGTCGCGAGGGACCCGGAGACCGGGGTGCTGTCGGCGGCGGCGAACCCGCGGGGGATGCAGGGGTACGCGGTCGGCCGCTGACCTGCTGATGTCCGCCCCTCATGTTCAGTCCCACGCCATCCGCCGGCCATCCGGCGGGCGGGGATTGTCAGTGGGGCGTGCTCTCATGGAGGGGTGATCGAAGACAACGAAACCATCGACGAGTTTCTCGCCCGGCATGCGGCAGACGTGGAAGAAGCGGTCCGCAAGGCGGCCGCGGCCGAGATCATGCCCCGTTTCCGGCAGCTGGCCGACCACGAGGTCGACCAGAAGGCCGGACCGCACGACCTGGTGACGGACGCCGACCGGCTCGCGGAGAAGTACCTCACCGAGGTGCTCGGCGCGCTGCTGCCCGGCTCGGTCGTGGTCGGCGAGGAGGCGGTGGACGCCGATCCGGCGTCGTACGAGGCGCTCCAGGGTGACGCGCCGGTCTGGATCGTCGACCCGGTCGACGGCACCCGCCAGTTCGTGCACGGCGACCCCGGCTTCTGCACGCTGGTCGCGCTCGCGCAAAAGGGCGTCGTGCTCGCCTCCTGGATCTACGCCCCCGCCCGCGACCAATTGGCCACGGCGATACGGGGCAAGGGCGCCCACCTCGACGGCGTGCCGCTGCGCTCCGGCGCGCCGGACCCGGGCCGGGACCTGCGCGTCGCCACCTCCCACCCGGACTACACGACCGACGAACAGAAGCGCGACCTGCTGGGCCTGTGGACCGACGGGATCGAGCCGCGCCCCTGCGGTTCGGCGGGGCTCGAGTATCTCGCCGTCGCCCGGGGCGAGTTGGACGCGACCGCGTTCAGCTGGGAGCTGGCCTGGGACCACGCCGCGGGCATCCTCCTCGTCGAGGAGGCGGGCGGCGCCCACCTGACCCGCGCAGGCGAGCCCTTCCGCATCACGGGCGGCAACGCCCTGCCGTTCACGACGGCCCGGGACGCGGCCACGGCTCGCCGGGTGCGGGCACTGCTGTCGGGCGCAGCCTGATCTGCGGGCGGCCCCCGCCGAGGCGGAGGTCGACCACCTCGAACTCGGCGGGGGTGCCCTCCGCGGGCCACTCGCACTCCGCCCGCAGCAGCACCAGGGCGTCCACGAAGCCGGCGGCGGGCAGACCGACGTCGACGAAGACCCCCGTGACACCGGGACCCCAGGGCGACACGGCGAAGGTCCCGGTCAGACGCGTCCCGACCGGCAGGGGACCGGTGTCATGGCGGACGTCGCACTGGCGGAAGGACCGGGCACGGCCCCACGCCACATCGAAATCCCGGGCGTCGACCGACCGGGTGCCCGGCGGCTCCACCACCGGTGCGGGCACCGGCACCCCGTACACGGTCTCGTACAGCCGCACACCCCACTCACCGGACGCCTGCCGTGTCAGCGCCATCTCGACCGGTTCGACCGCCACCACGGGCACCGAACCAGGCCCCCGGAAGGTGATCTGCCGCGACACCTGACCGGCTTCACCCAGCTCGAACCAGTGCCACAGGTCGTCCTCCGGCACAGGGAAACGGAAGCGGCGCGTCACCCGGCGGACTCTACCCGCGCCCCTGCGCTGTCAGTGGCCCGGCATATCCTGATCCTTCAAGGCCATCGGCTGACGAAGGAGTCCGAAGGTGCCGTCGATGCTCGATGCGGTCGTGGTGGGTGCGGGGCCGAACGGACTGACCGCTGCCGTGGAGCTGGCCCGCCGCGGCTTCTCCGTGGCCGTGTTCGAGGCGCGTGACACCGTCGGCGGCGGAGCCCGCACCGAGGAGCTGACCCTCCCCGGCTTCCGGCACGACCCGTGCTCCGGCGCGCATCCCCTGGGCATCAACTCGCCCGTGTTCCGCACCATGCCGCTCGACCGCTACGGCCTTCAGTGGCTGCACGCCGAACTGCCCATGGCGCACCCCTTCACCGACGGCAGCGCCGCCGTGCTCTCCCGGTCCGTCGCCGAGACCGCCGCGTCGTTCGGCCCGCGCGACGCCGGCACCTACCGCAGGCTGGTCGAGCCGTTCCTCGCCAAGTGGGACACCCTGGCCCGGGACTTCATGTCCCTGCCCCTCACCGCGCTGCCCCGGGACCCGGTCACCCTCGCCCGGTTCGGCCTGGTCGGCCTGCCCCCGTCGACCTGGCTGACGCGGCGCTTCCGCGACGAGCGGGCCAGGACACTCTTCGCCGGTCTCGTCGCACATGTCATCGCCCCGCTGGGCGGCTTCGCCACCGGCGCCATCGGACTGGTCTTCGCCCTCGCCGCCCACGCCCGCGGCTGGCCCGTGGCCCGTGGCGGCTCCCAGTCCATCTCCGACGCACTCACCGCCTATCTGAAGGACCTCGGCGGCACCGTCCACACCGACTACGAGGTCAAGCGGCTCGACGACCTGCCGCCGGCCCGCGCCTACATCTTCGACACCTCACCCACCGCGCTGGCCCGTATCGCCGGCTTCGGCAGCTACTACGAGAACTACCGCTACGGCGCCGCCGCCTTCAAGATCGACTACGCCCTGGACGGCCCGGTGCCGTGGACCTCGCCGGAGGCGCGGCGGGCCGGCACCGTACAGGTCGGCGGGAGCAGCGCGGAGATCGGCGCCGCGCTGCGCGCCGCGTCACGGGAGGGCCGGGCACCCGACAAGCCGTTCATGATCACGGTGCAGCCCAGTGTCGCCGACCCCACCCGGGCACCCGAGGGCAAGCACGTCTTCTGGGCCTACGGACATGTGCCGAACGGCTGGACCGGAGACCTCACCGACGCCCTGGAACGCCAACTGGAGCGCTTCGCCCCGGGGTTCCGCGACCGCGTCCTCGCCCGCGCGACGGCCGGCCCCGCCGAACTCGCCGCCCGCAACGCCAACTACGTCGGCGGCGACATCGCCTCCGGCGCTGCCTCCGGGCTCCAACTCCTGCTCCGGCCCAGGCTGTCGCTCTTCCCCTACCGCACTCCGCACCCGGCCGTCTTCATCTGCTCGTCGGCGACCCCGCCCGGACCTGGCGTGCACGGCATGTCGGGGCACAACGCCGCCAAGGCGGTGTGGCGGCGGTTGCGGCAGGAACCGTGAGACGGAAGCCGTGAGACGGGGAGCCGTGAGACTGCTCAAACGGTCCACGTTTACCTGGAGTTCGGGTTGGACGGTAAGAGAATTCCGTGTCTTCTTTGTCACTCCTCTTACCGGGGGGTAGGTACCTGAATGGTCAACAGCCGCGAGTAGGGTGCGGCCCATGAAAGATCGGAAAGCGGTTGCCCGCTGTGGGTCCCGGTCTGCCGTGCGCCTCACCGACCTTGCCCTGCTCGTCAGAGCGCCGGCCGCGCTGAGTGTCCCCGGCGACGTGATCGCGGGAGCGGCCGCCGCCGGCCGCCCGCTGGGCGCCCGTACCCTCGGAGTGATCGGTTCCTCCGTCTGCCTCTACTGGGCAGGCATGGCCCTCAACGACTACGCCGACGCCGCGGTGGACTCCGTCGAGCGGCCGGGGCGGCCGGTGCCGTCGGGGCGGGTGCCGCGGCGCACCGCGCTCGCCGTGGCCGGGACGCTCACGGCGGCGGGGATCGGCCTTGCCGCCGCGTCCGGGGGGCGGCGCAGTGTGGGTGTCGCGCTTCCCCTGGCGGGGCTGGTGTGGGCGTACGACCTGAAGCTGAAGTCGACGCCGGCGGGGGGCTTCGCCATGGCGGGGGCTCGAGTGCTGGATGTGCTGGCCGGGGCGGTTGTGCCGGGGGCCGGTGCGGAGGCGGTCGGTGTCGCGCTGCGGCGGGCCGCGGTGCCTGCCGGGGTGGTGGGGGTGCACACCGGGACGTTGATGGCGCTCAGTCGGCATGAGGTCGGCGGGGCGCCGGTGCGGGTGCCTTCGGCGACGTTTGCGGTGTCGGCGGTGACGGCCCTGGCGGCGGCCGTCCCGGTTGAGCAAGGCGCCATCCGGGGTGCCGCGAAGGGGCGTCGTGCGTCTGCTGCGCCGTCGGGGCTTGTCGCGCAGTTCCCCGCGCCCCTTAAGGCCGTTGTCGGTGCCGTTTCTTCCAAGAAGCTCCCGGCTGTCGTCGCCGCCGTCGGTGCGCTTGGCTATCTCGGGACCTATGGGTCCGCCCAAGTCCGTGCCGTTCGTCGGCCGTCGGGGGAGAATGTGCGGCGGGCCGTGGGGGCCGGGATTCTTGGGCTGATGCCTCTGCAAGCCGCGTTGACCGCGCGCGGCGGGGCGCCGGGGGTGGCCGCGGCGCTCGGTGTGATCCATCCCCTCGCGCGACGGCTCGCCCGGCGCATATCGCCCACCTGAGACCCACCACACCTCCGTGTGAGGAACCCGCACCATGAGACCTCCCCCCACTGCTCCCTCCCTCTCTCCCTCCACACCCCTCAAGTTCGGCTACGGCACCAACGGCTTCACGCATCACCGGCTCTCCGACGTCCTCGCCGTCCTCGCCGACCTCGGCTACGACGGCGTCGCGCTCACCCTCGACCACGGCCATCTCGACCCGTACGCCGACGACCTGCCCCGCCGCGTCAGCGAGCTCGCACGGCAACTCGCGCGCCGCGAGCTGGACGTGACGGTGGAGACCGGCGCGCCGTACTTCCTCGACCCGTGGGGCAAGCACCTGCCCACGCTGATGTCCGACGGCTCCGAGACGAGGATCGACCTGCTGCGGCGCGCCCTGCGTATCGCCGCCGACCTCGGGTCGCCCACCGTGCATCTGTGCAGCGGCCCGGCGCCGGACGGGCTGCCGGAGCGGGACGCGTGGAAGCGGCTCGCGGCCGGTGTCGAGACCGTGCTGGAGACGGCGGAGACGTACGGGGTGGCGCTGGCCTTCGAGCCGGAGCCGTACATGTTCGTCGACACCGTGGAGCGCTGCCTGCGGCTCGCCCGGCTGGTCGACGGGCACGAGCTGTTCGGGATCACCCTGGACATCGGCCACGCGCACTGTGTGGAGAATCGTTCCGTGCTCGACTGTGTGCGTGACGCGGCGCCGCTGCTGCGCAATGTGCAGATCGAGGACATGCGGCGCGGCATCCACCGGCACCTCGAACTCGGCGCCGGCGAGATCGACTTCCCGCCCGTCCTTGACGCCCTGCGCGCGCTGAACCACCGCGGCCTGGTCTCCGTGGAGATCCAGGGCGGCTCACTCGACGCGCCCGACGTCGCCCGCCGCTCGATCGAGTTCCTGCGCGCCATCGGCTAGCCACACCCCTCGCCTGCCCCTCTTCTGGCCCCACCTCCTCCCACCTCGCAGAATGTGTTCCTCCATGGCTGTCACGACCGCCTCCGCCC
>NZ_JAKEIP010000088.1 GCF_021474425.1 Streptomyces muensis
GGGTGGGCCGTGGGGGCGGGGATGGCCGTGCCGTGAGTGAGGGATTCGACCGCCGCCTCGACGCGCCAGCAGGCGGCGGCCAGGCGGGCGTCGTGGGAGGCCACGGGGTCGGCGGCGACGGCGACGAGGCCGCGGATCTCACGGGCGCAGTCGTCGAGGAGCGACAGGACGTGGCGGGCACGGCGTTTGCGGGCCGACATCGGGTGCAGGGGGTGCACGAGCGGGGCGACGGCGAGCCGTACGCGGCCGAGCAGCTGTTCCAGTTCGGCCACCCGGGCGGCCGGGTCGGCGGTCTCGTCGCCGGCGAGACGGGCGGCGGCCTCGGCGGTGGCCGCGTGGACGCAGCGCAGGGCGCGCTGGATCCAGGCGTCGGTGACGGTGTGGGTGGTGACGGGCAGGACGAACAGCACGGCCAGCACGGCGCCGACCGCGCCGACGCCGGTCTCGGCCAGCCGCAGCGCCAGCAGGGCGGGGTCGAGGACGCCCAGGAGGCCGTAGAGGAGCTCGGCGAGCACCGTGACGCTGAGCATCATCCAGGTGTACGACACGGCGGCCGTGTAGAAGATGCCGAAGACGCAGAGGGCGAGGAGCGCGGCCGTGGGGACCGGCGCGCCGTGCAGCGGGACGGCGACGAGCAGGCCGAGGCCGATGCCGATGACCGTGCCGAGGACCCGGCGGAAGCCGCGGACCAGGGTCTCGCCGCGCGAGGTGGTGTTGACGAAGATCCACCAGGTGGCGCCGACGGCCCAGTACCAGCGCTGCCCGGACACCAGCTGGCCCACGACGAGGGCGAAGCCGGCGCCGGCGGTGGCCTGGATCGCCTGGCGTGTGGTCACGCGGGCCAGTCCGGTGCCGCCCGGCGGTGCGGGTACGGGTGCCGGGGGCAGGCGGCGCTCGTAGCACCAGAGGCCGAAGCGGACGGCGGCGGCCGTGAGCAGGGACAGCAGTACGGCGGCGTAGAGCTCGGGCAGCCGGCCCGGGGTCGCGTGCAGGAACTGCGCCACGAAGAAGGTCATGAACGCGAACACGCCGAGGCTGTGCCCGCGTGGCCCCCAGCGGCGGGCGTACACGCCGGCGCCGACGACGGCGAGGAAGGTGAGGTCGCGGGCGACCGGGTGGTCGTGCAGCTCGGCCGCCGCCGCGAGGACGGGGAGGCCGACGAGCGGCAGCAGCGCGGTGGTGACCGCCTGTCCGCGGACGGTGGCGTCGGTGACGGTGAACAGGGCGAGCAGCGCGGCGAGCCCGCCGGTGACGGTACCGACGAGGGAGTGTCCGGCCAGTCCGCAGACGACGACCGCGAGCCCGATGCCGAGGACGGCCCGCACGGCGAAGCGCAGCCGCGCCCGCCCCGGGTCCGGCGCCAGGAACACCCTCTTCAGCACTGTTGTCGCCCCTCCGAACCGGCATGAAAAAGGCGCCGCGGAGGTCCGCAGCGCCATCGACCGCTCCATTGCAGCATCACGGAGGAGACTGGCTCAAGTCACACTCGATACACTGAGCCATTGGCACAGACATATCGGTCCTCTGACGTCCATCAGCGAGCCAACGGACCATCCACGCGGAGAGGCAGTCAGACCATGTCCGTCGACGAGCTCGACACCCGCATCCTGCGGTTGCTGCTGGAACAGCCCCGCACCAGCGTGCGCGAGTACGCCCGCACCCTGGGCGTCGCCCGCGGCACGCTCCAGGCCCGGCTGGACCGACTGGAGCGGGACGGCGTGATCACCGGCACGGGGCCGACGCTGTCCCCCGCGGCCCTGGGCCATCCGGTGCTGGCGTTCGTGCACATCGAGGTCACCCAGGGTCATCTCGACGACGTGGGCGACGAGCTGGCCGCGGTGCCGGAGATCGTCGAGGCCTTCTCGATCACGGGCGGCGGGGACCTGCTGACCCGGGTGGTGGCCCGTGACAACGCCCACCTGGAGGACGTGATCCAGAAGCTGATCAGCCTGCCCGGCGTGGTCCGCACCCGCACCGAGGTGGCTCTGCGCGAGCGCGTGCCGCACCGGCTGCTGCCGCTGGTGGAGTCGATCGGGCGGTCGGCGGCCCGTAAATGACCTTTGACATCCTGGGGCCATGAGCGGTCTCGGGAACACTTCGGTCATCTTCGATCTCGACGGAACCCTCGTGGACAGCGAGCCCAACTACTACGAGGCGGGCCGACAGCTCCTCGCCGAGCACGGGATCCCCGACTTCACCTGGTCGGACCACGAGCGGTACGTCGGCATCAGCACCCTGGAGACGGTCACGCTCTGGAAGCGGGAGTACGGCCTTCGGGCCTCCGTCGACGAACTGCTCGCCGCCAAGAACCGCCGCTATCTGGACCTCGCCCGCACCGCCACCCGCGTCTTTCCCGAGATGCGCAAGTTCGTGGAGCTGCTGGCGACCGAGGGCGTCGCGATGGCCGTGGCCTCCGGTTCGTCCCTGGAGGCCATCACGGCGATCCTGTCCGGCACGGGCCTGGACGCCCATCTGCGTACCGTCGTCTCGGCCGACGAGGTCGAGCGCGGCAAGCCCGCTCCCGACGTCTTCCTGGAGGCGGCCCGCCGCCTGGGCGTCGCCCCCGGCGACTGCGTGGTCCTGGAGGACGCGGCACCGGGCGCCGCCGCGGCGCACGCGGCCGGCATGCGGTGCGTCGCGATCCCGTACGTGACCGGCCAGGCGGACGCGCCGGAGTTCGCGACGGCGGGGCTGCTGGTGCGAGGCGGGCAGGCGGAGTTCACGGCGCGGGCCGTGTACGACTGGCTGCGCGGGGCGAAGTAGCGCCCTGCCCGGACGAATTCCCTCCGGACCCGTTGACCCCCACCCGTCCCCTCCTTATCGTCTGGTCGATCATCCGTACGCCGTTCGATATTTCGGATATTTCGATCCGACCCCCACGCGGAGGAGCACCATGGCACCGCCCCTCTCCAGACGATCCCTTCTCCAGGCCGCAGCCCTCGCCGCGGCCACTCCCGCGATCGGTTACCCGGCGACCGGCCGGGCCTCGGCCGCAGTTCAGGAGGCACAGGCCGTGACCGCCGTCCCCGCCGGCTGGAGCGTCCAGCCCTTCGCCCTGGATGACGTGGCCCTCAGGCCCGGTCTCTTCGCCGACAAGCGACAGTTGATGCTCGACCACGCCCGCGGCTACGACGTCGACCGGCTGCTCCAGGTCTTCCGCGCCAACGCCGGGCTCTCCACCGGCGGCGCGGTGGCACCCGGTGGCTGGGAGGGACTGGACGGAGAGGCGAACGGAAACCTGCGCGGGCACTACACCGGGCACTTCCTGACCATGCTGTCCCAGGCCTACGCCGGCACCGGCGAGCAGGTCTTCGTCGACAGGATCCGCACCATGGTCGGCGCGCTGACCGAGGTACGGGCGGCGCTGCGCGAGGACCCGGCCGTGCTGAGCGTCGGCGGGAGGTTCGGGACCGCCGCCGAGAACGTCCGTGGGTCGTACCAGTACGTCGACCTGCCCGCCGCCGTCCTCGGGGGCGCCTCCGCGATCACCCTGTCCGCCTGGGTGAAGCCCACCCACGCCGGCAACTGGGCGCGGGTCTTCGACTTCGGGAACGACAACACCCGGTACATGTACCTGGCCGCCCGCAACGCCTCCGGCATCCCGCGCTTCGCCGTCACGACCAACGGCCCGGGCGGCGAGCAGGGCATCGACGGCACCGCCGCGCTGCCCCTGGACCAGTGGAGCCACCTCGCGGTCACGATCGCGGACGGCACCGGCACGCTCTACGTCAACGGCACCGCCGTGGGCCGCAACACGGCGATGACCCTCACCCCGGCCGCCCTCGGCACCCTCGCCCACAACTGGCTCGGCCGCTCCAACTTCGACACCGACCCCGTCTTCGCGGGCGCCTACGACGAGTTCAACGTCTGGTCGCGCGCCCTGACCGCCGCCGAGGTCAGCGACCTCCAGAGCCGCCGGGCCGCCGACGCCTCCGCCGGACGCGGCGACCTCGCGTCGTACGCCTTCGACGAGACCTCGGGCGGCACCTTCGCCGACGCCTCCGGCCGCGGTCTGACCGCGACCCTGCTCCGCACCTGGGGCGGGCCCAGCCACCCCGGGTTCCTCGCGGCATACCCGGAGACGCAGTTCATCGACCTGGAGTCGAGGACCACCAGCGACTACACCAAGGTCTGGGCGCCGTACTACACCGCGCACAAGATCCTGCGAGGGGTGCTGGACGCCTATCTCACCACGGAGGACGCCCGGGCCCTCGATCTCGCGTCCGGGATGTGCGACTGGATGTACGCGCGGCTGTCGAAGCTGCCGGAAGCGACCCTGCAGCGGATGTGGGGGCTGTTCTCCAGCGGCGAGTTCGGCGGCATCGTGGAGGCGATCTGCGATCTGCACGCGATCACCGGCAAGGCCGAACACCTCGCGCTGGCCAGGCTGTTCGACCTCGACCGGCTCATCGACAACGCCGCCGCGAACACCGACATCCTCGACGGCCTGCACGCCAACCAGCACATACCGATCTTCACCGGGTACCTGCGGCTGTACGACGCCACCGGTGAGCAGCGCTATCTCGACGCCGCCCGCAACTTCTGGGGCATGGTCGTGCCGCACCGCATGTACGGCATCGGCGGGACCAGCACCGGCGAGTTCTGGAAGGCGCGGGACGTGATCGCCGGCACCATCAGCGACACGACCGCCGAGACGTGCTGTGCGTACAACATGCTGAAGCTGAGCCGGACGCTGTTCTTCCACGAGCAGCGGCCGAAGTACATGGACTACTACGAGCGGGCCCTCTACAACCAGGTCCTCGGCTCCAAGCAGGACAAGGCGGACGCCGAGAAGCCGCTGGTCACGTACTTCATCGGGCTCACGCCTGGCCATGTGCGCGACTACACGCCCAAGCAGGGCACGACCTGCTGCGAGGGCACCGGCATGGAGAGCGCCACCAAGTACCAGGACTCGGTGTACTTCAAGGCCGCCGACGGCGGCGCGCTGTACGTCAACCTGTACAGCCCGTCCCAACTGACCTGGGCCGAGAAGGGAGTGACGGTCACTCAGACGACCGCCTTCCCGCGCGAGCAGGGCACCACGCTCACCGTCGGCGGCGGCAGCGCGGCCTTCGCCCTGCGGCTGCGGGTGCCGGCGTGGGCGACCGCCGGGTTCCGGGTGACGGTCAACGGCAGAGCGGTGAGCGGGACTCCGACCCCGGGCAGCTACTTCACCGTGTCACGGACGTGGCGCGGTGGGGACACCGTGCGGATCTCCATGCCGTTCCGGCTGCGCGTGGAGAAGGCGCTCGACGATCCCTCGCTGCAGACCCTGTTCTACGGCCCGGTCAACCTCGTCGGCCGCAACTCCGCCACCAGCCATCTCCAGCTGGGCCTGTACCGCAACGCCGGCCTCTCCGGCGACCTGCTGCCCTCACTCACCCCAGTGAGCGGAAAGCCGCTGCACCACACCCTCGCCGGTACCGAGTTCGCCCCGTTCTTCGAGGGCACCGAGGACCCGACCCACGTCTACTTCAAGCGCTCCGAACCCCGAGTGATCTTCGGCAACTCCGACTCGGGCGTCGCCAACCCCGCGAAGTCCGACGGCACCACGCTGCTGGACGAGATCTGGGCCGGGGCGCCCTTCAGCAGCAAGGGCGCGCTGGTCACGCGGGTGCGGTCCACCGTGAACGCGTGGGTGGCCGCAGGGCGGCTGAGCCGGGCCGACGGCCAGACGGTCGTCCGTACGGCGGAGCACGCGACGTACGCCCGCTGAGGCAGCCGTCACCTACGAGCGACGGCGGGGCTTGCCTCGCTTGACGCCCTTGGAGCTCTTCGTTCCCTTCGTGCCCTTGGTCCCGCCCGAGCCACCGGAGCCGCCACGGTGGCTCCGGCCACCGGCTCCGGCTTGCTTGCCCGAGCCGCGGCCGCCTTCGGGCTGCTTGCGCCCGGGCTGCTGCCGGGCGGCCGGGGCCTGGGACGTCGTACGGCCCCGGGTGCTGTTCGGCGTGCGGCCGCGGACCACGCCGATGAAGTCCTCGACCAGGTCGGTGGTCGCCTCCTCCGGCCAGGACAGGGCGATGCTCGACTGGGGGGCGTCCAGCAGCGTCCGGTAGGTGAGGTCCTTGCGGTGGTGGAGACGGGCCAGCGACTGGGGTACGACGAGCAGGCCGACGTTGGCCGCGACGAGCTCGACGGCGTCCGCGGTGGTGGCGGGGCGCTCGAAGGCCGGCTGCCCCGGCGGCCGCTCCCAGCCGAGGACGTCGTCGAGGGGGTGGAAGACGACCTCGTCGGCGAGGTCCTCGGCGCTCACCTCGTCGACCGCGGCGATGACGTGGTCCTTGGGGACGACGACGACCGTGGCCTCGGTGTAGAGGGGGATCGCGCTGAAGACCGTACGGTCGACCGGCAGCCGTACCAGACCGGCGTCGGCGGCGCCGTCGCGGAGCACGTCCGGGGCCTCGGCGGCGGTCACCGAGTGCAGGGTGAGGGGGACGTCCGGGAAGCGCTCGTTCCAGACCCGCACCCACTTCGAGGGGGTCACTCCCGGGACGTACGCGAGTCTGAACGAGGGGGGTGCTTCCGAGCCTGTCACCTGGCCAGGTTACCGGCCGTGGTCGGCGGCGGTTCACTCAGTCGATACCCTGGGGAGCATGACGTCGCACCAAAACACCCAGAGCATGAAGCCCGCGACCGCGGCGAAGAAGCTGGGTGTGTACCTCGAAGCCACCCCCGCCGAGTTCCGGGAGGGCGTGGTCACGCGCGCGGAGCTGAACGCGCTCCAGGCCGACCCGCCGCAGTGGCTGCGCGACCTGCGACGCGACGGCCCGCACCCCCGTCCGGTCGTCGCCCAGAAGCTGGGCGTCTCCATCGCCGGGCTGGCCCGTGGCGGTGTCACGGAAGCCCTCACCACCGAGCAGATCGAGGCCCTGAAGCAGGAGCAGCCCGAGTGGCTGCAGAAGGAGCGCGCCACCCAGGCCGAGGTCCGCAAGGAGACGGCCCGCCTCAGGCAGCGCGACGCGGACCGCGCGGCAGAGGGCTCCTGACCTTCCTGTCGCCGCCGCGGGCGGGGCGCGGAAATCCGCATGCGCCCGATCGCCCCGCTCTGGGACCATCCCGGAATGGTCCACCGTCTCGAACCCCTGGTCATCCGGCACACCCACCGCCTCCCCTCCCCCACGGGACCCGCCGGCGAAGGCGCCGTCGCGGCGCGGCAGTTCGACGCCGCGCTGATGTCCGTGGGCTTCAAGCTCTCCGCGGAGCTGCTGGCGCGGCTGTCGGGGCTGTCCGAGGGCACGGTGGTCGACACCGCCGTACGGACGCTGGACACCGTGCGCGAGATGGTCGGCGACCATGTGCGGCACAACGTGTACTTCGTCGACTTCCCGGCCAATGTGCCGGACACGTACGACTTCTGGATGCGGTGCATAGCCGACGCCCTCGGCGACGAGGCGGCGCGCCCCCACGTCCTCGAGCAGCTGAGCGAGGGTGTCGTCGATCTGCTCACCCTGCCGTCGTACGGCCGCTACCAGCACACGTACGCCGAGATGCTCGGCCACCACGAGGAGCTGATCGCCGCGGCGGGTGACCGTGTCACGGTCCTGCACCTCGGCGCCGATGCGGAGACCGAGGTCACCGCCCTGTACCTGGCGTTGGCGGGCAGCAGCACGCCGCTCGGCACGGAGGCGCTGGCCGAGCTCGGTGCGCTCGCCGCGATGTGCGTGGACGGGCCGCAGCCCGAGGTGATCCCGGTGCGGGAGAACCGTGCCGTGATCAACTGGTCCCGGCTGCGGGCCGGTGCGACGCTGCTGCTGGACACGGTGACCGATGTGCTGCGGCTGGCCTGCGCCGTGTCGGGCGGTGACGTGACGCTGGTGCAGCCGACGCGGCTGCGGGGGCTGTCCCGGCCGGTGCGCCGGGCTCTGCTGGCGGGGCTCGACGCGGTGGTCGCGGCGGCGCCGGCCAAGCTCGCGGACGTCCACGCCCACCGCGAGGACTTCAAGCGGCTCGGCGAGCGGCTGCACCCGCACGAGTACCCGCAGTGGCCGCACGCCGCCGACGTGTTCGCGGTCGCCCGCGGTGAGAAGCGGGTGCGGTCCCTCGACAGCCAGGTGGAGGAGCTGCTCGGCATGCACGACGTCACCGGCGCCGTGAAGCTCCTGAGGTCCGCGCCCGGAAAGCTGTTCCGCTCCCTGGACCGGCTGCTGCGGATGGCCCTCGACCAGGAGGAGCGGGACGCGGTCGCGACCGCCGCCGAGGAGGTCGTGGCGGAGGTCTCAGGCCGGGTCCTGCTGTCCGTTCGCGAACACCTCGCCAACCGCGCGCAGGACACCGGCGAGACCCGTGTGTTCGTGAACCGTCTCGGCCGTGCCTGGGTCACCGAGGACGAGCGTCCGCCCGTACTGCCGCCCGAGCGCGAGCGTCTGGTCGCGGTCGTGGACGCGGAGCTGCGGCGCCGGCTGCCGGCGCCGGGCCATCTGCTGGTCGACCCGGACGTGCTGGATGTCGCGCTGCCGCTGAGCGGACGTGCGGCACCGGCCGGGCTCGGTGTGCTGCCGCGTGGCTCGGTGTCGCCGGTGGAGGGCGAGCTGCTGCGCTTCTTCGTGTACTGGAAGCAGGCCGCCCGCCGCACCGACTTCGACCTGTCGGCGCTGATGCTGAACGCCGACTACTCGACGCGCTGCTGGCTGGCGTACACCAACCTCAAGGACCTGGAGGGCGAGCACTCCGGTGACATCACCGAAGCGCCCGACGGAGCCTCGGAGTTCATCGACCTGCGCCTGGGCGCCGTGCGCGGCGAGTTCATCGTCCCGCAGGTCAACATCTTCTCCGGGGAGGGCTTCGAGGAGGCCGAAGAGTCGTTCTTCGGGTTCATGCTGCGGGAGGCGGAGCAGCGGGGCCGGCCGTTCGAGCCGCGCACGGTGCGCATGAAGTCCGGGCTGCGCGGGCCTGGCCGGGTCGCGCTGCCGCTGGCGTTCCGGCGCGGTCCGGACGGCCGGTGGCAGGCCAAGTGGCTGCACCTGTACCTGCGGGGGACTCCGGCGGCCAACCGCGTCGAGGCCAACCAGGTGTCGGTGGCGACGCTGCTGCGCGGGATCGTGGAGCGGGAGCAGTTGACCGTGCGCTATCTGACGGGCCTGATGGACGCCACCACGACGACCGTGTGGGACGGCGAGACGGTCCCGGAAGGTCCCGTCACCTACATCGGCCTTCAGCGGCCCGACGGGCTGCACCCCGAGTCGCGGATCGTCGTACCCGAAAATCTGCGCGACCTGATCCCCGCGTGACTGTTAGAGTCGGCTGTGGCGAGGCCATGAAGGGGACTTCCTTCTCAAATCCTTCTTGAAATAGTCCTCTCGCTCTCCTCGCCACCCACTCTTCTCGTCGGCTCAGCTGTCGTAGTCGACCGTCAGCGTCTCGGAGACCGGGTACGACTGGCAGGTCAGCACATAGCCCGCGTCGACCTCGGCCGGTTCCAGGGCGAAGTTGCGGCGCATGTCCGCCTTGCCGTCGGTGACCAGGGCACGGCAGGTGCCGCAGACGCCGCCCTTGCAGGCGAACGGCAGGTCGGGGCGGGTCCGCTGGGCGCCGTCGAGGATGGTCCGCTCCCTCGGCAGGGCGGCGGAGGTGGAGCGGCCGTCGAGGGTGACGGTGACCTGGCTGACGGGTCCCTGCGGGCCGGCCTCCTCGTGACGCACCTCCCTCACGGGCTCGTCGTCGGCGAAGAACAGCTCCTGGTGCACCCGCTCCACCGGAACGCCGAGCCCCTCCAGCACGCCCTGCGCGTCCCGGACCATGCCGTGCGGACCGCACAGCCACCAGTGGTCGGCGGTCGACACGTCGACCAGCGCCTCGATGAGCGTCGCGAGCCGGTCGGCGTCGATCCGGCCGGAGAGCACCTCGGCCTCGCGCGGCTCGCGGGAGAGCACGTGAGCGAGCTGGAACCGGGTCGGGTAGAGGTCCTTCAGGTCCGCGAGCTCGTCGGCGAACATCACGGTGTCGGTGCGGCGGTTGCCGTAGAAGAGCGTGACGGTCGAGCGGGGGTCGGCGGCCAGGACGGACTCGGCGATGGACATCATGGGCGTGATGCCCGAGCCGGCCGCGATCAGCACATGGTGGCCGGCGGTGGTGAGGTCGGGGGTGAAGGCGCCGGTGGGGGCCATCACCTCGACGGTGTCGCCGGGGCGTACCTCGTCGACGAGCCACGACGAGAACAGGCCTCCCGGCACGACCCGTACGCCGATGCGCGGACCGGAACCCACCGGCGAGCAGATCGAGTACGACCGGCGCTCGTCCCGTCCGTCGATCTCGCGCCGCAGCGTCAGCGATTGGCCGGGCTCGAACGCGAACTCCTCCGCGAGTTCGGCCGGGATGTCGAAGCCGACGGCGACCGCGTCCGCGCACAGGGGCTCGACGGCGGCGACGCGCAGGCGGTGGAAGGCCGGACGGCGGCGGGCGCGCGGGCGCACCGGCGCGGCCGTCTGTACTTCCCTCAGGCCTTCCATTCAGATCTCCTTGACGTACTCGAACGGCTCGCGGCAGGCGCGGCAGCGCCACAGGGACTTGCAGGACGTGGCGGCGAAGCGGGAGGTCTCCTCGGTGTTCGCCGAGCCGCAGCGCGGGCAGGTGACCGTGTGCCGGGTGGGGGACAGGACGAGCGGGACGGGGCCGCCGTGCGGTGCGGCGGGGCCGGGCGGGGCGATGCCGTGCTCGGTGAGCTTGCGGCGGCCCGCCGGGGTGATCCAGTCGCTGGTCCACGGCGGGTCGAGGACCGTGCGGATCTCCACGCGCGCGTACCCGGCGGCACGCAGGCGGGCCGCGACGTCCGCACGCATCTCGGCCATCGCGGGGCAGCCCGAGTAGGTCGGCGTCAGGCTCGCGACCACCGTGCCGTCCTCGGTCAGTTCGACGTCCCGGAGTACGCCGAGGTCGGCCAGGGTGAGCATGGGCAGCTCGGGGTCCGGCACCTGCTCGGCGATGTGCCGGGCGCGCCGGGCGTCGAGGAGGGTGGTCACCATGTCGCCTCCGGGTGGGCCCGGGCCACGCCCTGCAACTCGGCGAGCAGCGGGGCGAGATGCTCGGTGTGCTCGCCGTCGCGGCCGGATCCGGGCAGCGGCCGGTACACCGGCATGGGCAGTCCGGCGGCCCGGGTGACCTGGCGCAGGACGGCGACGACCTCGTCGCGTACGTCGAAGGCGGTGAACAACTCGCCCAGGTAGGGCGCCACTTGCTCCAGGGCCTTGCGGGTCCGGCGGTGGGACTCCTCCGTGCCGTCGCCGAGGCGTACCGTCCACTCCGCCGCGTACTGCCGGTGGTAGGCCAGCTCCTTGACGCCCTTCGAGGCGATGGCCGCCAGCACGGGGTCCGGGTGGGACGCCAGTCGCTCGAAGTGGGCGAGGCGCCAGCTGGAGAGGAGCAGGAGCCGCACGATCGAGAACGCGAAGTCGCCGCACGGCACTTCGGCCAGACGTACGTTGCGGAAGTCGCCGGCGTCGCGGAAGTAGGCGTAGGCGTCCTCGTCGCGGCCGGTGCCGTCGGCCTGTCCTGCGCGGGAGTAGAGCAGGCGGGCCTGGCCGAGGAGGTCGAGGCCGATGTTGGCCAGCGCGACCTCCTCCTCCAACTCGGGGGCGCGGGTGATCCACTCGGCGAGGCGCTGGGCCGAGACCAGGGCGTCGTCGGCCAACGCGACGCAGACGGCGGCCAGTTCACCGGCGTCGACGCCCTCGGGCACGGTGGTGTCCACGCCGTGCAGCGGGTCCTCGAAGCCGGTGCCGTAGGCCCAGCGGGCGTCGTCCTCGTGTCCCTCGGCGAGGGTCATGTAGACGTGGTCGTCACTCATGCCCTCTCCTTCAGATGTGCGGGACGTCGTCGGGGATGTCGTAGAACGTCGGGTGGCGGTAGACCTTGTCGGCGCTGGGCGCGAAGAACGGGTCCTTCTCGTCGCGGGTGGAGGCGGCGATGTGTTCGGAGCGCACGACCCAGATGCTGACGCCTTCGTTGCGGCGCGTGTACAGGTCGCGGGCGTGGGTGAGCGCCATCCGGTCGTCGGCGGCGTGCAGCGAGCCGACGTGGACGTGGTTGAGTCCGCGCTTGCCGCGCACGAACACCTCGTACAGCGGCCAGTCGGCCTTGGTGGTCCCGTGGTCGCTCATGCCACCGCTCCCTTCTCCGCGCGGGCGGCCTGCTTGGCCGCGTGGGCGGTGGCCGCCTCCCGCACCCAGGCGCCCTCTTCGTGGGCGCTTCTGCGCCGCTGCATCCGCTGGGCGTTGCACGGTCCGTCGCCCTTGATGACCCGCATCAGCTCGGCCCAGTCGGGGGTGCCGAAGTCGTGGTGACCGCGCTCGGCGTTCCAGCGCAGCTCCGGGTCGGGCAGGGTGACACCGAGCTTCTCGGCCTGCGGGACGGTCATGTCGACGAAACGCTGCCGCAGTTCGTCGTTGCTGTGCCGCTTGATCTTCCAGGCCATCGACTGCGCGGAGTTGGGTGAGGAGTCGTCGGGCGGGCCGAACATCATCAGCGACGGCCACCACCAGCGGTTCACCGCGTCCTGCACCATCTCGCGCTGGGCCTCGGTGCCGCGCATCATCGTCATCAGCAGCTCGTAGCCCTGCCTCTGATGGAAGGACTCCTCCTTGCAGATCCGCACCATCGCGCGCGCGTACGGCCCGTAGGAGCTGCGGCACAGCGGTACCTGGTTGCAGATCGCCGCGCCGTCCACGAACCAGCCGATCACACCGACGTCGGCGAAGCTCACGGTCGGGTAGTTGAAGATCGACGAGTACTTCTGGCGGCCCTCGATCAGCCGGTCCGTGAGCTCCGCGCGGTCGGTGCCCAGGGTCTCCGCCGCCGAGTACAGGTAGAGCCCGTGCCCGGCCTCGTCCTGGACCTTCGCGAAGAGGATCGCCTTGCGCCGCAGGGAGGGCGCCCTGGTGATCCACTCCCCCTCGGGCTGCATGCCGATGATCTCCGAGTGGGCGTGCTGCGCGATCTGACGGATCAGCGTCTTGCGGTAGCCGTCCGGCATCCAGTCCCGCGGCTCGATCCGCTGGTCGCGCGCGATCGTCGCGTCGAAGTGCTCCTGCAGCTGCTCCGTCATCGATACCAGCTTCCGACTTCCGGCTTCCCAACCGACCATTCGTTCGGTACCAGTGTGACTTGTTTTCGGGTGCCGGGCAAGACCCGTCACACAAGTCGGAGCCGCTCCGGATACCCCAGCCGGGTATCCGGAGCGGCTCCGGGAAGAACCGTTCACTTCCCCCCGTCGGGCACCTTCAGCCTGTCCCAGCTGACCTTGCCGGGGATGCCGTCCGCGTCCTTGCCCTTGAAGCCGAGCTTCTGCTGCCAGGCTGCGTAGGAGCGGCGGTCGGCCTCGGTCCACTCCGGGCTCGGGCCCTCCTCGTAGCGGCCGCACCCCTCGGCGACCAGCCGGCGGCCCATGGCCGTGACGATCGGCGACTTCTGGCCGATGTGGAAGAAGCCGCTGCCGGGGAACGGCACGTACTTCGGCTTGGGCGCGGGCTTCGGATCGGGGGTGGCGTCGCCGCCGCCACCGCCGCCGCCCTTCAGCCGCTGCGCTATGCGCTTGCGCATCCCGTCCATCGTGAAGCCGCGCGGGTCCGTCTTGCCCGGCTGCCACTCCTTGTGGCCGATGACCGAGCGCTCGCTCCAGCCGTGGTGCCGGCAGATCGCGGCGGAGACCTTCTCGATGGCCTCCTTCTGCTCCTCGGGCCAGGGGTCCTTCCCGTCGCCGAGGTTGATGCACTCGAAGCCGTAGAAGCGGGCGTTGCCGTCGGTGTCGGCCTCGTTGTCGTGCGGCAGCTTCGACTCGTTGATCACCGCGCGCAGGACGTCGCTGTCGCCGAGTCCGGCGTGGTTGGCGCGGCCGTTGCCGACGAGGTGGATCTCGCCCTTCTTGTCGATGACGCCGTGGCACAGCGGGCCCGGCAGACCAGAGTAGCCGTTGTAGCAGATGTTCACCGAGGCCTGGGTGCCCTTGGTGACGGTGTGGTGGATCATCACGCCGTTCACCGGGCCCCAGGCGCCCTTGCTGTTGCGGTTGTGGGTGCGCCAGCTGCGCACCTCGTGGACCGTGAGACCTTCCGCGCGGAGGATCTCCACCATCTTGGACGCACTCAGGGGCTTGGCCATCACTCGTCTCCTTCCGCCGCCGCCTCCGCATCCGCCGTGGTCTGCGACCTCCCGCCGGACGGGTCCTCCGCCAACTGCTCCTCACGACGCGCCTGCTCCTCCGCCGCCAGCGTCGCCTCGTCGGCCGCCGGGATGCTGCTGGCCAGCGGGTTGAAGGCGAGACGCAGATCGACGGTGCCGCCCTCGCCCTTGACCAGGGCCAGCGGCGCGAAGGCGCGGACGATGCCGGAGGGGCCCTGGAGCAGCGGGCGCCGCGCGGCGTCCGTGGGCCACTCCACGCGGCCGGTCGCGGTGCGGGCGGGGATGATCCAGTGGTCGCCCGTGCGGTACGTGGCGCCCTTCGTGAAGTACACCTCGACGCCGTCCTCCAGTGGCAGCCACTCCCCCTCCGCGACGGGAATCGCGCCGCCCTTCAGAGCGGTCGTACGGCCCTTGCGCTTCGGTCCGCCGTGGTGGTCCCAGCGGCGCAGGAAGGGGTTGAGGTGGGGCAGCCGGCCGACGGACTGGTCGGGCTCGGCGCTGAGGCGGACGCGGCGGCCCGGCAGGTCCAGCTCCTCGACCCGGAGCAGGGGCAGGGGCACAAGACGGGAGGCGTACGCGGTGTCGACGACCTCCACGTGGTCGCCGACGTCCAGGTCCAGCTTGTCGTCGTGGCCGAGGGACGCCAACTGCACCCAGGTGCCGTCGAGTTCGTCGACCGGGAAGACCACGGAGCCGTTCTCGCGGGACCACTTGAAAGTGGCGTCCTCGGCCTCGCCGCCCGTGTGCACCTCGACGCGGTACAGCTGGTTCTCCGGGCCCCGGTAGCGGGCGTCCGGCTTGACCAGGCAGGGGTCCTCGTCGGCGTGGTCGGGGCGCTCGCTGCGGGCGGCCAGGCGGGCGGTGGGTGCGGCCTGCTTCTGCGCCCACTTGTCGAACGCGGCGCGGACGACCTCCTTGGACGGGTCGGTCTCCTCGATGTCCAGCGCGGCCAGCGACAGCGGCAGCACCTGCCAGACGACCTTCACGCGGGCGGCCGTGTCGGGCATCGCGGCGCCGAGGGCGACCTCGCGCAGCGCCGGGTCCTCGGCTGCCGATACGGCGCGCTCCCAGACGTTCAGGTAGACCACGAAAGGCGACGTGGCGGGCGAGGGCAGCCGGTCACCGGGCTTCTCCGGGTCGCGGAAGCCGTCGGGCTGGTCCCAGTAGGTCCAGTACGCGGGCGGGGCGGCGGTGTCCTGCTCCTGCTCCTCGGCGTCGTCGTCCGGCACGGGCACGCCGGGCGCCGGGCGGGTCGCGTCGAGGAGGATGCCGTCGACGTAGTAGCGGCCGCCGCGGATGTGCAGCGTGTCGATGTCGTGCTTGCCGCCCACGTAGTCGATCTTGAAGCCCGCGGCGTCACGCGGTCCGCCGTGCCGGCCGATCAGGTCGGCGGCGAGGGTGCGGGCCTGGTGGAGCTGGATCGCGGTCTGCTCGTTGATGTCGGCGTCGAGCTGAACACGTCCCTGCTGGGCGACGACCGCCGAGTAGTGCCGTTCCGGGCGGAACGTGAGGCGGGAGAGGTCAGCGTGCATGAAGGGGGTCCCCCTGGTTCAGTGAAGTGCGGGTTCGCGAAGTCGGTGGCTGCGGCTCATGTGACGAAGAAGATCCCGGCGTCCGTGCCCGCCGGCGCGTACTCCGCGAGCCGTGCCCTGAGGCCGTCCTCGCGCTGCGGCCGGTACAGGTCGTGGAAGGCGCCCATCTCGGCGCCGTCGTCCGCGCCGCGCCGGATCTCCTCGGCACACCGGTCGGCGAGCAGCCCGTACCAGGGCGTTCCGTAGCGTTGGGAGGTGAACAACGGCCGTACGCGACCGGCCTGTTCGGGTCCGGCCAGGTCGGGCTGGCAGCGGTACCGGCGCGGGGTGCGCGACCCGGCCGGGACGTAGGAGTACCGCAGGCAGCCGATGCCGCGCCGGGCCACGTGCAGCCGGCCGGTGAAGATCGAGTTCTCGGCGATCTTCACGGCGTGGGTGTGCACCTCGCCGATCACCGTGGTGCGGTGCAGATGCAGCACCGCGTGGGCGTGGCGGCAGTCCGGCGCGGACAGGGCCTCGCGGTCGCTGGCGGTGGCGTCGAGGACGCTGTCGCGCAGGTGGATGTCGATCGGCTCCTCGCTCACCTCGTCGCCGATGACCTCGATGGTGCCGAGGATGCTGTGCTCGATCTGGAGGCAAGCGGTGGTGCGTTCCAGGACGATGCTGGGTTCCTCCGGGGAGTGCGGATCGCACTCGGGCTCCAGCGACCAGCCGGGCACCAGCGTGGAGTGCCGTACGACGACCGCGCCCATGGGGCCGGTGACGTTGATGCCGCGTCCGGCGACCAGCAGTCCGTCGAGGACGATCCGCGGACGCTCGTGCGGGGCGCAGTCCTCGGACACGGCGCGGATGTTGAGGGCGTCGGGGCGGTTGCTGTACCAGTCGAGCAGGCGTATCACCGGCCGGGTGCCCTCGGCGGCCCGCACTTCGAGGCGGTCGCCGGGGTCGAGGTCGAAGTCCAGCTGCTCCTGGTAGGCGCCGCTGTGGGTGATCTCGATGATGCCGGCGGGGCCGGTCCGGTCGGCGCGGCGGTCGTGCTGCCAGGCCCGGTAGGCGTCCATGATCTGGCGGTACGGCTGTCCGGGGCCGACCCGGTAGACCTCCGCGTCCGGACGCGGCTCGCGGTCGTGCCGGTCGTACTCGCCGCCGCCCATGTCCGCGGCGGACGCGTGGTGGTAGTCCACCCAGACGCCCTGCCGGGGCGCCGACCGCGACCCGAACGCGATCCGCCCCAGTTCCGGGTCGACGGCGACCTGGCCGCGCTTGGGCCGGTAGCGCCAGTCCGACAGGTCGGCGACGACGATGTCCGACGGCGGTACGGGCTGGTCCTCGCCGTCGCGCCGGATGACGAGGCTCTTGCCGGGGCCGTAGTAGTCGGCGAGCCGGTCGTGGAGCTGGCGGCGGGTGACGAACGCCGGGACGTTGTCGATGGTCGCGATGTGTGTGGGCGACGGCTCCGGGAAGGGCTTGGTGACCAGCGGGGTGTCGTTGCCGAGGATCGAGAAGGTGTAGAGGTTGCGGGCGCGGTCGATGCAGTACGCCGGGGACTGGGTGAGCGAGTGCGCCTTCAGCCGCCAGACGAACAGCGCGACTCCCGCCGGGCTCCAACCACCCTGACTGCGACTGGAGTTGGCGCGGCGTACGTCGACCGTACGCGCCGTCGCGCCGAAGGGGCCGCCCGCGAGGTCGAGGGCGGAGTTGTCGCGCAGGTCGACGAGCCGGCCACGTGTGCTGCGGTGGACGCCCGTGTCGCCGTACAGCTTCACGGGCTGGGTGTGGGAGACCTGCCGGGACAGTTCGACGGCGCGGGCGGGCCAGCCGGTGACCTGGTCGGAGAGTTCCTCCAGGAGGTGGAGGGTGCCCTTGCGGCGGCGGTTGGCGACGGTGGCGGCGACGTCGGCGCGCGGGGCGACGGCCTCGGCGAGGGCGGCGCGGCCACCGTCGTGCAGGCCGGTGGTGAGGACCCGCTCGTAGCCGGGCAGGGTGCGATAGCCGACCAGGTCGCCGAGGTACGGCAGCACCCAGGGCGCGGCCGTCTCCACGAACAGGTCCTCGTAGCCCTGCTGGACTCCGTCGCGGACCCGGTCGAGCTGCTCGGCGATCACCGCGAGCAGCGCGCGCAGCTGCTCGCCCTCCTCGGAGTCGCGCAGCAGGTGCCAGCGGGGCAGCAGGGCGGCGAGTCCGTCGGGTTCCCTGGCGGACGTCACCGGGGACGCCGCCTCCAACTCCACGTCCGGGGACATCACTTGACCTCCGTCAGAATCAGGGTGTCCGCGGCCCTCGGCGACAGCAGCGCGAGCTGGGCCGGGCGGATACCGCGGAAGACGAACACCGAACGGCCCTTGGCCAGGCGCCGGGTGTCGGTGATGTCGGGGTTGAGGCGCAGGAGTTCGGCGAGCGGGACGCCGTACCTGGCGCAGATCTCGGACAGCGTCTCGCCGTCCGCGGCGCGCACCGTGTGGATCTTCTCGTCGTACGTCGCCTCGTGCGCCGGGACCGACGCCCTGGGCGGGCCGGGGTCGGTGAGGATCCCGGTGAGTTCCTCGGGTGTCGCGGAGGCGGGGACGCCGGTGAAGACGTCGACGTCCACGTAGTCGACGCCGGGTACGGAGTGGGCGGTGGCCAGGACATCCGAGAGCCTGGCCGCACGACCCAACTCCCGTCCCTCGTAACCGAGTCGGGTGAGCAGTGCCTGGCGCAGTCGGGGTTCGACGATCTCCCAGGCGTGGTCCTCGGCCACCTTCACCCTGGCCGCGACGAGCAGCAGGACCAGTTCACGCACGTCGACCCGGACCGGGAGGTTGAGGTCCCCGTACTCGGTCAGCGCGCCGCGCAGGGCCTTCAGCGTGTCCGAGTCGCCGTCGATCGGCACGTCGTCGGTGCCCGCGACGGTCACGTGCAGCACGCGCCGCCGCCCGTCGAAGAGTTCACGCGCGGCCGCCCGGCCGATGCCGGCGCGGGAGCGGGCGAAGTCCTCGTAGTCGGACGCGGAGACCAGCCGGTCGAGCGCGGAGACGGCGAGTGGGATCGTACGGCGGGTCAGGCCGGGGCCGTCCGCGTCGGCGCCGCCCTTCGCCGGGCGCGGGTTGGTCACCTGGGTGACGCCGAGCGGCCGGGTGAGGGGCTGGGTGATTCGGTCGGCGGCGACGTTGGCGGCCTTGCCAGTGCCGAAGCGGTAGCGGGCGCGGATGTTCTCGTGGCCGGACGGCAGCCGGGCGCCGTTGACGCCGTCGCCGAAGGTCACCGTCGTACGGCCGTCCGCGGTGGATCCGGTGATGTAGACGCGCTCGCCGGGGCCGCGTCCGGCGAGGCTGTCGACCTCGTGCCACCGGACACCGTCGACCCGGACCTCCAGCACCGGTGTGGCGCCGAGGGGGTTGTCGTCGGCGAGCCACGTCAGCGGGGACTGCCAGAGCGCGAACGTCTGGTTCACGCGGTCCGAGTCCCCGCTGCCGATGGCCTCCTCGCGGCTCTCGCCGTGGGTGGCCTCGACGACGTTGCCGAGGATCCTGACCGTCTCGCGCCGGTAGCGGTGGGCGAGGTCGGCGGTCAGGGTGAGCCTGGTGTGGACGTGGTCGCCGGGCAGCTGCGGGTCGACGGCCGCGTCGGCGGCGGCGACGGTGACGACCTCGGTGGCCCGCACGCCCGCGGTGCCGGGGATGTCGCTGCGCTCGCCGGTGACGACGAGGGTCCGGCCGGCGCGCAGCCCGTCGTACAGCTGGTCGAGTTCGATCTCGTTGCCGTGGACGTCCTCGCCGAGCGGTTCGTCGGCCAGGCGCAGCGGCTCACCGGCCGCGTGCACGGTGGTGTCCCGGATGTGCGAGAGCAGGACGTCGAACTCGTCCAGCCACGGGTCGGCGAGGGTGAGTTCGGTGCCGCGCCCGGTGATGCCGTAGTTGGAGTACGCCGCCGTACGGGCCGCGACGACCTGGGTGGTGACGAAGTCGAGCTTGTCGTCGCCGGGAATGCCGCCCTGGGCGCCCTTCGCGGGGCGCTGGACCGCGACCCAGCTGCCCACCGTGATGCCGGCGTGGACCGTGTCCAGCTGGAGGACACGGCGGTTGAGCGGCTCGGGCTTGCTGGCGATCACCACCTCCACGTTGGGCTCGGTGGTGCCCACCGTGTACTTGAGGCTCACCTCGTACTCGCCGTGGGTGAACTGTTCGCTCGCGTTCGGCCGCAGGGCGATCTGCTGGGACGTGCCGTTGTGGACGCCGACGTGCACCAGGCCCTCGTCGTCCGGCCGGGACACGAAGAGCGTGCGCTCGGGCAGACCCGGGAGCAGACGGGCCGTGACGCCGGGCTCCTGGGAGTCGGTGGGGCGGCGGTTGAGCCAGTTGAGGTCGCGGTCCTGGCTGGAGCGCACCGACAGCTCGACCTGGCCCGTGCCGAGCGGGAAGGTCACCGGCTGGGCGGCGTTCAGGTTCTCGGCCCGCTGGTCGGAGCTGCTGCCCTCGACGTACTGGAACTCGGCCCGCACCGGGGTCCGGCCCGAGGTGTCGTACACGACCCGCATGCTCGCCAGCACGGCCCCGGTGAGCGGCCAGTCGGCGGTGCGGATGACCCGGCCGCGGTCGTCCTGGACCGGCTTGAGCGGGGCGGTCGCACCGAAGGGGGCGGCGGTGACGCGCATGGCGAGGAGCTCGCGGAGCAGCTGGGGGGTGCCGGGGGCGGCGGCCGTCCGCCAGGCCGGGTAGAGGGTGCCGAGTCCCGGATTCAGGGCGGAAAGCAGCCGGGCGGTGTCACTGCCCGGAAGCTGCCGCCCGGCACCACCACGCGGGGCAGGCGCGGAGGCACGTAGGCCGGGAAGCACAGCGCCGAGCGCCTCAAGAGCAGCGGCACGCGCATCGCCGCTTTCTTTTAGGGGCGCGGGGAACTGCGCGACAAGCCCCCGCGGCGCGGCAGACGAATCACTCTGCGCCGGTGCCAACTCCAATGCCCGCTCGGCGAGTTCTGCCAGCACCGCCTCCAACTGCTCGAACCACCCGGCGACGTCCTCATACGCCTCGGCCAACACCTGAGCCTCACCAAGACGCGCGACCGGCTCCGCAAGCCGAGCCGCAAGCCGCTCAGGACTCTTGATGCCGTCCAGATCGTCCCGCAGCGGCGCGAGCACCTGGTCCTCGAAGTCCTCGATCAGCCGACTGACCGGCCGCGGATTCGGGACCTCGGGAGTCGGAGGCTCGTCCCCCGGCTCCCCCGGAGCAGCCGGCGCGGCCGTCCACCGCCGCACCTCGTCGACCAGCTCCTTCAACGTCGGCGGCGCGGACTTCGGCAACGAGATCGCCGTGATCTCGTCCTCCCGATCGACCCGCGCCTTCGCGACCGGCAGCAACTTCCGCTCGCCACCGGCCTGTTCACCGAAGACGAAGAGCAGCTGATCCCCGGTCTGGAGCGAGTTCGCCGTGCCCACGACGAAGAGCTCCGAGCGACGCTCAAGGTCCGCGGGGGTGACGAGGGAGGGCCGCCGACGCCGTACCTTCAACTCGTTCCAGTCCCAGCGAGCCGTCAGATCCCGGCTCGTCTCGAAGGTGTGGGACTGCTCGTCGGCGGAGGCAGGCACGCTGTGGCTGCGGGCGCCGCGCGGGATGGTGACCGGCAGCGCCTCCGCGCGCGGGTCGCGTTCCAGCGTGTACGCCAGATGCGTGGCGGCGGCGACTCCGGGGCGCGGGCGGTGGCCGACGAGCCGGCCGAGCAGGACCAGGGAGCGGTGCTCGTTGGCCGTACGGATGTAGGCCTCGTCGGCGATGCGCTCGGAGTGGAAGGTGAGCAGGTCGCCGAGGACGGCGGTGGCGTCGAGGAGACCGATCGCCGGGTCGTCCGGGGTGCGTACGGTCAGTCCGGCCAGCGCCGGGTACGCGGGTGAGGCGAGGCGGTCGAGGAGTGCGGCGCGGAAGGAGCCGTACTCGCCGACCCGGTAGTCGAGGGCGGTGCGGCCGGGCGGGTTGTGCACGGGGGCCGGGGCGAGGCGCTCGTCGTGGCCGCCGCGGCAGGCGCCGCCGCAGCCGCAGTCGTCGGTGATCGTGCCCTCGGTCGTCGTGGTCTCGCTCATCGGGCACCTCCCAGGGAAATCGCCAGCCGGCCGTTCTCCGGCCGGTCCGGGTCGTTGTCGCAGGTGGCGATCTCCAGCGGGCCGAGCCGCAGCACGCCGTCCTCCTTCTCTCCTCGGTCCGGTTCGAACAGCCTTTGCAGCCGGGTGACCTGGACGCTCTCCACGCCGGGCACGGCTGCCGCGACGGCGACGAGCCGGCTGAGCCGGACCGGTTCGCCGAAGGTCAGCGCGTCCGGGTGGAAGAAGCCGAGGCGGCCGCCGGAGAGGCGGCCGCTGCCCAGGACGCGGTACAGCTCGGCCAGGATCTGCCCGTGCTGGTGGCCCGGCTCGGCGCACACGGTCAGCGCGACGTCCAGCGGGACGAGTCGCGCGGCGCCGACCACGAGGTCGTGGCCGATACGCCGGTACGACTCCAGGGACTGGGCGACCGAGGCCAGCAGCCTGGCCGACGGGGCGCCGGTGCCGTACGCGTCGATCGCGACGTGCGCCTCCTGGACGCTGCCGGTCCAGCGCAGCTCCGCCGCCGCCCGCTGGACGCCGGGGAGGGCGGTGGCGAGGGCCGCGTAGTCGTCGGCGGTGACCGCGCGCAGCCGGGTGCGGCGCAGGTCGAGCGGGGCCAACTGGCGTACCTGCTCGACGGGTTCGGGTGCGGTGCCGCCGACGGCCGGGAGCGGGTTACGGACCACGGCGGCGGGCGGCGGCTCGCAGTCGGCCTGGACGACGAGGTGGTTGATGGCCTCCGCGCCGACGTTGCCGGCCGTGCCGCCGCCCAGGCGGTAGTGCAGGGCGAGGCGGGATCCGGGGGTCGGCTTGGCGCCGTGGCGTCCGTCGCCGAAGCGCAGGGCGAGCCGGCCGTCGTCCTCCAGTTCGCCGACGAAGTGCCGGTCGCGGGGGCCGCTGTCGAGCAGGTCGCGGCGCGGCTCCCACACCGTGGTCTCGGCCTCGTCGACGCGTACGGCGGGCAGGGCGTGCCGTGGGTCCTGGGCCAGGGCGTCGGTCGCGGAGCCGCGCAGCACCGGCTCCTCGGGGTGCAGTCCGGTCGCGTAGCCGGGGCCCCAGCTGTGCGCGATCTCCCAGGCGATGTGCCCGTCGAGGACCGTGCCCGCGCGGGCGCGTGCCGTGAGGACCTCGACGCGGCGCAGTTTGGCGTCGAGCAACTCGTCGTTGCGGTGCAGGAGTTCACGCAGGGCGCGGACGGGGTGGCGGTGGAGTTCGATGTGCTCCAGGATCCTCAGGCCGTAGAGCACGGTGAGTTCGTCGATCTCCTGCTCGGAGAGGCCGTCCCGGTCGCGGGCGCTGCGCCACAGCTCGACGAGCCGCTGCCGGACCCGCCCCGGGATCGCGGCGATCCGCTCGGCCTGTCCGGCGGCGACGGTGGCCGGCTCGGGGAACGGCACCGTCTGCGCGACGGGCGCGCGAGAGAGGACGGGACGGAAGCGGGGCTGGATGCCCGGGTAGACGGACTGGGCGAGCAGCGTGCGCAGGGCGGTGGCCTGGGCGTACGCGGTGCCGGGCACGACGCGTTCGTGGCGCTGGCCGGCCCGTTCCAGGCCGAGTCCGGCGCGGTTGGTGGCCGCCTCGCCGACGACCTCGAAGAGTTCGCGGATGTCGTCGGAGGTCAGAGCCTCGCCTGACTCGGCACCGTCCGTGAGGGCGTTGATGAGCCGGGCGGGGGCGTTGCCCTCGTCGCGGTCGTGGCAGCCGAAGGCGGGAGGGTCGCAGGGGGCGACCTCGGCGGGGACCTGCGGGACGGTGAACGTCTCGGGGAGTCCGTGCAGGGTGCGGCCGTGGTCGACGAGGACGACGTTGCCGCGGGCGAGGGTGACGTCCTCGACGGGCAGGCAGTCGCGGCCGCCGCGGGTGGTGAGGCAGAGCGGGAAGCGCAGGGCGTCCTCGGCCGCCCAGGTGACCTCGAGGACCGGCTGGTCCTCGATGCGGTCCACGGCCGGGGTGACGGAGGTCAGTCGGACGGCCTGGCGGTGGCTGGGGTCGGCGTCGCCGGGGGTGCCGGTGCGCGGGCCCTTGACCTCCTCCAGGACGAGCACGTCGCCGGGCTTCAGCTCGAGCCGGCGGTCCCGGCAGGTCTCCGCGTCGACCCAGGCGTCGCGCAGGGTGGCTGAGGTGGCGCCCTTCGGCAGGGTGCACACCTCGCCGCCCCAGCTCCACAGCCGGATCGCGTTGTGCGCGACGCGCAGCTCCAGCGGGTCGGCGGTGACGACCGGTTCGAAGACCTCCACCGAGCCGCGCTCGTCGAGGTCGCCGAGGTCGGCCTCGTCGATGACGGTGCCCGGTTCCGGCCGGTCGTGCGGGTCGAGGGTGCGGACGTCGACGGAGGCGAACCGGTAGGTGCCGGGCGCGAGCGTGTGGTCACCGGCGGTCTCGACGGCGACGTACGCGCGTGCCGCACACCCGTCGTGCATCGCGTAGTCGATGAGCCGCACGTGCCGGCGTACGGAGACCCGGCGGCGGGCGGTGTCGAGGTAGGCCTCGGTGGCGACGGCGTCCTGCTGGTAGCTGATCTGGTCGCCGGTGTACGCGAGCAGTTCGACGAGGGTCATGCCCAGGTCGGCGGGGTTGCGCTCGACCCAGTCGGGTGTGGTGAGCGCGAGCCGGTCCAGGAGCAGCTTGCGGATGGTGTCGTAGTCGCGGGCCGTGTAGTCGACGACGGGCGCGGCGGGGAAGTCCGACTGCTCCGGCTCATCGTCCTTGCAGTCGAAGGGAGTCGGGCAGTCCGGCCGGAAGGCGAAGCCGGCGCGGTGGTAGCGCTGGTCGAAGCCGCGGAAGGGTTCGGTGCCGGGGCGTCCGTACGGGTCGGTCTCGACGAGGGAGAGCCGGTAGCGGGAGGTGTCGCCGGCCTGGTCGAGGGTGACGTAGAGCCGGTCGTCGAGCTCGGGGTCATCCTCGCGTTCCACGCTGACGTCCACGGCGGTGATGCCGGTGACCCGGCGGCCACCGTCGATGCGGACGTTCTCGGGGCCGAGGCCGTGCGGGGCCTTGCCGAGGAAGGTGACGGTGAGCAGCAGGCCGTCGTCGCTCACCTCGACGGCGTCGACCCCGTTGAGTTGAGCGGCGCGGACCTTGGCCCGGCGGGAGGTGGCGGTCGTACCGGTCATGCCGTGGCCCTCCCTTCGAAGACGTCGTCGCGGCGGGCGCCGTCGGCGCGTATGACGTACGACAGGTACACACGGACGACGTTGTCCTCGCTGACCACGTCGAGGGCCTCCACGTCGATGAGATCACCGAGCCAGCGCTGGAGCGAGGCCTGCACGGACAGTTCGAGGGTGCTGATCAGCTCGGGGCTGGCCGGGGCGAAGACCAGATCGAGGAGTCCGCAGCCGAAGTCGGGGCGCATCACGCGCTCGCCGGGGCTGGTGAACAGCAGCTGCTCGATGAGGTCGTGGACGTGTTCGCCGCGCCTGGCGTGCGCCGTGCGGCCGCGGCGGTCAGCCCGGAAGGGGAACGCGATGTCGCTGCGTGGGCGTTGGCTGGTTCGGCGGCTCATCGGACGGTGACCTTTCGCTGCGCTGCCTGGACGACGGGCGGTCCCTGCGGCACGAAGGCCGCGCTGAAGCATTCGGCCGCGGAGGTGTCGAGCAGCACGGGCGCGCCGCCGACGGTGATCCCGGAGCCGGCGGCGGTCCAGCGGACCGTCACGCACGGCGAGGGCACGCCGTTCAGGGTGTGCGGGCAGCCGGTGACCACATAGCTGTGCGCGGCTGTGGCGACGGCGGCGCCCGTGAGGCGTACGCCGCCGGAGGGTGTGGTGGCGGGCGCGACGCGGCCACCGTGCGGACAGCCGATCACGGCGTCCGCGTCGAGCAGAGTCCCGGACATTGTCTGGTGTCCCCCGTCTTTCCTCATCGCTTGGAGAGCACGGTCAACTGGCCCTCGTTGATGGTCACTTCGTTGCCGCGCAGCAGGATCTCGGCGCCCGCGCCGGTCGAGATGACCACGGCCTCCCTGGTGATACGGATGTATGCGCCGCCCTGGGCCTGGAGCAGGATTCCCTGCTCGGCGCCGGGCGTGTCGTTCATGACGAGCTTGTGGGCCTGCGGCGTCTGTACGACGACGGGCTTGTTCGGCGAGTTCGCCTGGAGCTCGCGGCGCGCGTCGGGCGGAAGCTCGTCGGCGGCGCCGTACCAGCACCCGGTCCACACCGGGAAGCTGGGGTCCCCCTGCTCGAACTCCACCCACACGCCGGCCCCCGGCGGCGGCACCACGAACTGGCCCGACTCGGGTCCGGTGAACGGCAGGCAGGGCAGCGCCCACGTCGACGGCTCGTTGCCGAGGACGTCCGGGACCTCGACGGTGATCCGGCCGATGCGCAGCGGGTCGTCGTTGTCGACGACGCGGCCGCGGAACTTGCCGAGGTAGCGATTGCTGGGTGCCGCCATGGTGGGGTTGCTCCTGGTCGGTGGGTCTGTGGTCGTTGAGGTGTCAGGGCCGGACGTGGTCGCCGCGCGCTTCCAGACCCTCCCTGGAGAGGGTGAAGTTCTGCTGGTAGGAGCCCGGACGCAGGTTGTGCGTGACGGACTTGACGAAGTAGTCGCCGTCGTACGCCCGTCCCGAGCCGCGTACGCCGACGAGCTGGCGGGGCTGGAGGATGTAGCCGTGCCGGATGACGTCGAGGGAGCCGGAGCCGGAGACGACGTCGGCGGACACGGCGGCGCGGGCGAGGAGTTCGGCCTCGGCCTGCTCGCGCTGGTGCTTGGCGGTGCCGGAGAGCGTCCTGCGCTTCAGGGCCGGGGTGGGCCGCTTGCCGAGGGGCGGGCGCAGCGGGCTGATGGACGGCTGCGGGAGCAGGTCCGACTGCCGGGTCTCGGGGTTCTGCCAGCGGGCCTGCGGCTCTTCGCGTGCGGTGCCGTCGTAGGCGAACGTCAGCTGGTCGACGGTGGAGTTGGCGTCCATGTTGACGATGAGGGCGTGCTGGCGGATGCCGAGGCGGATCTCCGGTCCCCAGCGTGCCGAGGACTGACCGGCGTTGGGTCCGGGCTCCAGGTAGAAGGTGTATCCGTTGGCGCGGGCGAGCTCGGTGACGTACTGGAGGTCGGTGCCGGTCTGGTAGTGGACGCGGAGGTCCTGGTGCGGGGGTTGGGCGACCTTCTCGGTGTAGACGTCGGGCCGGATGCCGTAGTCGGAGTAGCGGCGCAGGATCGCGAGTACGCGCTCGGAGGGCGGGAGGTTCGGGTACCGCGCGGTGCGCTCCTCCAGGTCCATCAGCAGCGTCAGGTCCTCGCCGGTGACGGTGAGGGTGGAGTGGCCGGGCTGGTTGCTGGCGCCGACCTCGTGGCGGACGACGAGTCCGTCGAAGAGGACGGCGGAGGTGCCGCGGACGGTGACGCCGACGATGAGCCGGGTCTTGGGATCGAAGAACCCTTCCGGCAGCAGCCGTCGGCTGATGATGCCGTTCTTGGTGAGGTCGAAGGCGAGCTGGAAGCCGCTGCGCTCGCCCGCGGTGGCGGTGATCTGGGCGGACAGCAGGGCCTCGGTCACCTCGGCCGGGACGGGCCGGGCGAGCTTGGGCCCCATCTGGAGCGTGATGTGTACGGGGCCCTGCCCCACGGGCAGATCAAACACGCCGGTCCCCCCTGCCACCGGGGAACCCGCCGGCCAGCGGGATGTCGATGACGCGCCCGGCCTCGTCGGTCAACTCCCGTGGATCCAGTACGGGGTTGGCGTCGGCGATCTGCCACCACTGGCCGGGGTCGCCGAAGTAGCGCTGCGCGAGGAGGTCGGGGCGCTCGCCGGCGCCGACGGTGTGCGGCTGGGTGAGGTCGGGGTCCTCGGTCTGGTCGACGGGGGGCAGCAACTGGCGCTTGGTGTACCGCACTTCGGTCCCGTCGGGGCGCCGGTGGATCCCTATCTCGGCGTCGTGGTACCGGCTGGTGCGCGGGTAGGGGTGGGAGCCTGGTATCGCGTCCAGGGCGTTCTCGTACGGCTCGATCTCAGCCATGGTTGTCCTCCTCAGCCCCTGCCGATCACGGCGTTGGTTCCAAATCCGAGTCCGCCTCGGCCACCGCCTCCGCCGATGCCTCCGCCGAGCCCGAGGGAGCCGAGGCTGCCGCCGCGGGCGGCCGCGGCGAGGCGTTCCTTCTGCGCGAGGTGGGCCATGTACAGGTCGGCGCCGCGGTGGCCGGCCGGGAGGTCGCTCACGGTGAGGATCTTCATACCGATGCTGAGCGAGGCACGGATCGGATTGAGATTCACGTCGAAGGCGGACTCGTTGACGGACAACTCGGTGAGCCGGACGGGCATGACCCGCTTGCTCCCCCACGTGAACAGCGTCAACGGCATCTCGATCGGACTGATCTCGATGGCCCCCTTCTGCGACAGCTTCATCGCGGCGCGCAGCTGGGCGGTGGTCGGCTGCACCAGCATTTCGAGGGTCGCGAGCTGCGGGTGAATCCCGTCGGGCGCGGCGACCTCGAACTGGTCGGTGGCGTCGATCTCAGCGGTGAACTTCCAGGTCTCCTGGGCCGGACCCTTGAGCCGGAGAGCTTCGTTGCGGTCGCCGCTACCGGTACCACCACTCCCGGAGTCACCGCTGTCACCGGCGGACTGGGGGGCGACGCTGCGCTCCAGGGTGTCGGGGTTGAACTGCAGGACGATGATGCGTTGGGGGGTGCCGGTGTCGGGGTTGACCACGACTATTCCGGAGCGGATGGGTTTGGGGATGTCGGCGTAGCGGGTCATGGTCTGCCTCCGCAGCTCATCAGGACTGGTATTTGGTGCTGGAGACGCAGCAGTCGTCGCACCAGAACCCGTAGAGACATCCTTCGAAGCCCAATTCGCCGAAGGGGGTCAGGTCGCCTCCGATCGAAGCGAGAAAGGGCATGTAAGTGCCGCACTCCGGGCAGCGCGGGTGCCGGTCCACAGTGATCCACTGGGGTAGACCACCCACTTGGTGCTGAGAGTTTCCAGCCATCGCTTCATCGCTGATGCCGACCTGGTTGGGGTGCTCTTCGATGACGAGCGCACGTTCCCCACCAGGAACCAGGCTGCCGGTGTCGGACGCCGGAGCAGCCGGCCCGAAGTACACATGCGTGCCTCCGTCCGGCGTGATGCGTACCGTCGTCGAGTCCGTCGCTTCGCATTCGCACGCGTACCAGAAGAACGACGCGTCGTTCTTCAGCCCGAACGGAAGTGAGGCCGCAGCGAGGTCGAGTACGCGCTCGGCAGGCTCCTCACATTCGAGGCAGACCGGCACGTCCCCCTGGAACGGACCGCCCACGACATGCGGGCCCTCTCCCTTGTCCACGATGAAAGCCATGTGTGCGGGCCGGAACCCGGAGGGCCGTCCGGAGTCCGGCAGGGTTCCGGCCAGCTCCATCAGCTCTTCCCAGTCCGCGGGTTCGTCGACCGTGTCCCGCGCGGCCAGCAACCGTTCCCGGGCATGGTCCGTGCGGATCAGCGCCAGGGCTTCCAACCGGGAAAGGTCATGGGTCTCCTGCCAGACACGAAGAAACGCGTCCACCAACTCGTCGGGGGCTCCCGACAGGAGGGCACGCCGCATGTGGGGCTCCAGCCGATCGGCGTACGGGCGCAGTCGGTCCGGTTGGAAGAGTCCGATGCTGTAGACGACACTGCTCGCCGGGGACGCACTGGGCTTGGTTTCAGCCAGGTAGTCGGAGACGAAGCCGTCGAGCAACTCATCGGGAAGCCAGGGCACGAGCCACGCTGCCGCCCGCGCAAGGACGCCGGCCTGCCGCAGGCGCTCGGCGGCACGGGTCTTCTCGGCATGCGCCCCGGGAATCAGCGCCAGATACTGGGCCACATAGTCGGCGCCGGCTTCGTCCTCGGTCTCAGCCAGGTATTCCGCCGCGACGCCGGCTCCCCGCTGCGGCTTCGCACAGAGTAGTTCGAAGATTTGCTGCCGTTTGGTGATGCCATGCAGGGAATCATCACCCAGCACGGTTTCAATGGCAGTGATGTCACTCATTCCGGGTCCTTCTTCGCCTTATTCCACGCGTTCACAAGCATCCGATCGATCTCCGGAGAATAGTCAATCACCTTCTTGTCCGTGAGATTCTTGTAGTGCCGAATGAATGCCTCTATCTGTTTCTTGGTGGACCTGTCGGTACCCTCGATCACATTGAGATACCACTCGAAGTCCTTACGCACCGCCTCGGTGAAGTTTCGAGCGTCGTCCTCGTAACGTTTACGCTCAGGAGTGGTGTCCCCCTCCGCCCTCTTGTCTTTCTTCCTGTTGCTCCCCAGGTAGGTGCGCCCGAGCTTGTGCAGTTCGGTGTCTATCACCACCGTGAGCGCTTTGTCGTAGATCTCCTTGGCCTTCTTGTCGAGCTTGCCACCTGTGAAAATGACCAGTTCTTCCGCCTTGTAGACGGCATCTTCCTTGGCCTTCAGTATCTTCTTCTCGCCTGGAGTGAGACGCGTAACTTCTCGCTTCTCCAGGAGCTCCTTGAGCTGGTCATCGGATTCTGCACTCTTGGCCAGCGCATCCATTCTGGCCTTTTCTATCAGCGCCCTTCCGGACGGGATGTGATCGCCTGTGATCAGGCTCTTCTCCGCGTCCGAACGTTTCAGCTTGCCCCAGGCGACCGACTCTCCCTTCTGTGAGTGAGTGCGAGGGTTGAGTGGTGCGTCCTCAAGGATGCTAGTCAAAGCATCCGACAGTGATCCACGCTGTGCGTCTGTGTCATCGCGCTGATCGGTACGATCCGCGGCCGGTTCACCGGGACCGGTCGCCTGGTCACGCAGACGCTCCGCCTCGGCTTCGCGAAGCTGCTCGGCCGCTTCACGTTCCCGTCGCTGTGTCTCAGGGCTCTGCTCGGGTTGCACCCCGTTCTGGACACCGAATACGTCCGCTTCCGGATTGAGGCGTGCGCGAATCGCGCCTGCCTTCCCGTTCGGCAAGGACAGATCGGTGAGCCGGTACCACAGACGCATGCCGCCCAGGGTCATTCGCATTGCGGGGCGAGGCACACCGTGCGTGAGGGGCCCGCGCAGCTTCAGTCGAATCTTGGCGACAATCTTCCGCAGCCGCTCCTCTTTCGACTCCTTCGAGTCTTCATCCTTCTTGCGCTGATCCTTCTTGTCCTGCTTCTCCTTCTTGGGGTCCTTGTCCTTCGGCCGCCCGTCCTCGTGCCTGTCGCGCTTCGGCTTCCTCGGGCCCTTGCTCTCGTGCTTGGGCCTCGGCTGCCTGCCGTCCTCGTCCTTCTTCTTCGGCTTTCCAGGCTTGTCGCCGTCCTTGCCCTTGTCCTTGGTCCGGTCCTGATCCGAGTCGGGCTTGCGCCTGCCCGGTGCTTCCTTGCCCTCGGACTTCGGCTTGTCCGGTGACCTGCCGTCGGCGTCCTTGGGCTTGCCCGTGGAGTCCTTGTCGTCCTTCGGCTTGGACGAGCCGGCGTCCTTGTCGTCCTTCGGCTTGGGCGCGCCGGCGTCCTTGTCGTCCTTCGGCTTGTCCGACGCCTTGCCGTCGGAGGGCTTCGGCTTCGTGTCCGGGGCGGGCTTCGGCTTGGCGGGCGGTTCCGCCTTCGGTTTCGGCTTCGGCGACGCGGTCGGTTTGGTGTCCGGCTTTTCGTCCTTGTCCTTCGGCTTGCCGTCCTTGTCCTTGGCCGGAGGTGTCGCAGGCGTCTTCGTGTCGGCCGGGGACTTCGGCTTGCCGGGCACGCCCTCCTTGGCCTGCCCGGGCTTCGGCGCCGTGGCCGTCTGCGTCTTCGCGTCCGGGCCCGGCTTCTTCATGGGGTCGGTCTCGGGCTTGCGGTTCCCCCCCTTGTCGTCCGACCCGTCCGGGCCCTTGCTCTTATACAAATCTCCGTGCCCACGGGTCCTGTTATATCATCGCGTTTGGCCGGTGGGGGTTGAAGATCCGGGGTGGGGGGGGGGGGGGGGGGGG
>NZ_JAKEIP010000089.1 GCF_021474425.1 Streptomyces muensis
TGCCCCCCCCCCCCCCCCGCCGCGGCCCTCCGGGCCTCGTCCTCAAACGCCGGACGGGCTGAAAGACCTCCAGGGGCGCGGGGAACTGCGCGACCAGCCCCCACCGGCCGCACCCGAAGCACGACCCCCCGGGGTCGAAGGGGCGGAGCCCCTGGGGATGGGACGGGTAGGGGCGGCGGGGGCGAGGAAAGCGCTAGGTGTTCCGGACCGCCCGTGCCACCCGTGTCCCCGCCGCCGCCCGTGGCCCACTGTCCGGCGGGGTCCCGCGTCGTGGGTGCACCGTGTTGGCCAGGAGGACCAGGAAGGTGTCCGTGGCCGGGTCCAGGACCAGCGACGTGCCTGTGAACCCGGTGTGGCCCGCGGCTCCACGTCCGGACAGTTCCCCCATGAACCAGGGCTGGTCGATGCCGAAGCCCAGGCCGGGCGGGGTCAGTAGGAGTTCCACGAAGTCGGGGCCGAGGATGCGGGCGGGGCCGTAGGAGCCGCCGGAGAGCAGGGCGCGGCAGAAGACGGCGAGGTCTCGGGCGGTGGAGAAGAGGCCCGCGTGGCCGGCGACCCCGCCCAGCGCCCAGGCGTTCTCGTCGTGGACGACACCCCGCAGCATGCCCCGGTCCGCCTTGGCCCAGGGCCGCCGCTGGTCCTCGGTGGCCGCGGCGTCGGGGCAGGGCCCGAAGCGGGTCGCGGTCATGCCGAGCGGGCGGGTGATGCCGTCGTGGACGAGGACGTCGAGGGTGCGGCTCGTGAGGCGTTCCAGGACGTGCTGGAGCAGCAGGAGGTTCAGGTCGGAGTAGCAGTAGGTGCCGGGCACGCCCACCGGTGGCTCCGCCCGCAGCATCTCCAGGCGTGCGGTGTCGTCGGCACAGTCGTACAGCGGGAGTTCGGGACGCAGCCCCGAGGTGTGGGTGAGCAGTTGGCGCACCGTGATGTCGTGCCGGGCGGCCGCGCGGAAGTCCGGCAGGTAGGCGCCGACCCGCGCGTCGATGCCCAGCGTGCCGCGCTCGATCTGCTGCACGGCGGCGACCGCGGTGAAGAGCTTGGTGAGGGAGGCCAGGTCGAAGGGGGTTCCGGTAGTCATCGGGACGCGTTCGCGGGCCGGCAGTTCCACCCCGGCGCCCTTCTCCTCGTCGTAGGAGGCGTACCGCACCGCCCAGCCCGCCGCCTCCTCGACGGCGAGGTACGGCCCCCGCCCCACGACCAGCACGGCCCCGGCCGCCCAGGGGCGCGGGCCGGTGGTGAGGTCGTGGACCTCTCGGACGAGGTGACGCATCTCCTCGGGGTCGAGTCCGGCCCGCTCCGGCGTGTCCCCGCGCAGTCTCGGCGCGCTCAGTTCTCTGCTCCCTCCACATCCGCACGTTTGTTCCAAGGACGGCACATTCCCATGAAGCAGGCCAGCGCCACCAGTGCCGCGGCCAGTTGGACGACGGCCATCGGGACGGCGGTGTCCTCTCCGGCGATGCCCACCAGGGGCGAGGCGACGGCGCCGATGAGGAAGGAGGACGTACCGAGGAGCGCGGAGGCGGACCCGGCGGCGTGCTTGGTGCGGAGCAGGGCGAGGGCCTGGGTGTTGGGGAGGGTGACGCCCATCGCGGACATCAGGACGAAGAGCGCGGCGGCCACGGGCACGAGTCCCGCCTCGCCGAAGACGTCCAGCGACATCAGCAGCAGCGCGGTGGCCGCGAGGACCACGACCGCCAGGCCCACGCCCAGCACCCGGTCCAGGCTGACCCGCCCCACCAGCACCTTGCCGTTGATCTGGCCGATGACCACGAGGCCGACCGAGTTGAGCCCGAACAGCAGGCTGAAGGTCTGCGGCGAGGCCCCGTAGATCTCCTGGATCACGAACGGGGAGGCCGCTATGTAGGCGAAGAGGGCGGCGAAGGCGAACCCGCCCGCCAGCGTGTAGCCGGCGAAGGCGCGGTCGGCGAGCAGTCCGCGCATGGCGCGCAGCGCCTCGCCGACGCCGCCGCTGTGCCGGTCCTGCGGCGCCAGGGTCTCGGGGAGCTTCCGCCAGACCAGCGCGGCGAGCAGCACGCCGACCACCGTGAGCACGACGAACACGCCCCGCCAGTCCGTCACCCGCAGGATCTGGCCGCCGATGAGTGGCGCCACGATCGGGGCGACCCCGGAGATCAGCATGAGGGTGGAGAAGAAGCGGGCCATGGCGACGCCGTCGTAGAGGTCGCGTACGACCGCCCGCGCGATCACGATCGCCGCCGCACCCGCGAGGCCCTGCGCCAGCCGGAAGGCGACCAGGAACTCGACGGTGGGTGCGAAGGCGCAGAGCGCGGTGGCGACGACGTAGAGGGCGAGGCCCGCCAGCAGCGGGCGTCTGCGGCCCCAGCGGTCGCTCATCGGGCCGACCACCAGCTGCCCGAGCGCCATGCCGGCGAGACAGGCGGTGAGGGTGAGCTGGACGGTCGCGGCGGGCGCGTGCAGGGCGCGGGTGACCTCCGGGAGGGCGGGGAGGTACATGTCCATCGCCAGCGGGGGCGTGGCGGTCAGGCCGCCGAGGATCAGGGTGACGAGGAGGCCGGTGCGGCGCAGGGAACGGATGGATGGCTGGTTCGCCGTCGGTGCCGCGGACTGCGGCACGTCCTGTATCGGCCCCCCGAGGTCGCTCATACGTCCCTCCCCTTCGACTGATCCGCCCTCTATGCTCTCAGCTCGTACACAGTGCCGAGGGTCACACGAGCGAGGGGCGGGGCCGCAGTGGCGGAACGAAGCGTGCGGTGGGGGATCCTGGCGACCGGAGGGATCGCGGCCGCCTTCACCGCGGACCTGGTCGATCTGCCGGACGCCGAGGTGGTGGCGGTGGCCTCGCGGTCCCAGACGTCGGCGGACGCGTTCGCCGAGCGGTTCGGGATTCCCCGGGCGTACGGCGACTGGAACGCGCTCGCCGAGGACGGCGACATCGATGTCGTGTACGTCGCCACCCCGCACGCGGCACACCGTGCGGCGGCCGGGATGTGCCTGGAGGCCGGGCGGAACGTGCTGTGCGAGAAGGCGTTCACGCTGAACTCGCGGGAGGCCGTGGAACTGGTCGCCCTGGCGCGGGCGCACGGCAGCTTCCTGATGGAGGCCATGTGGATGTACTGCAATCCCCTGGTCCGCTGTCTGAAGGCGCTGGTGGACGACGGCGCGATCGGCGAGGTGCGGCACGTCCAGGCCGACTTCGGGCTGGCCGGACCCTTCCCGCCCGCCCACCGGCTGCGCGACCCGGCACAGGGCGGCGGCGCGCTGCTCGACCTCGGCGTGTACCCGGTCTCCTTCGCCCAGCTGCTGCTCGGGGAGCCGTCGGACGTGGCGGCGCGCGCGATGCTGTCGCCCGAGGGCGTCGATCTCCAGACGGGTGCGCTGCTCTCCTGGGACAGCGGGGCGCTGGCCTCGCTGCACTGCTCCATCGTGGGCGGTACGGCGACCTCGGCGTCGGTGACCGGTTCGGGCGGCCGTATCGACGTGCCGAACGGCTTCTTCTTCCCGGACCGTTTCGTCCTGCACCGTGACGGCCGTGACCCCGAGGAGTTCACGGCCGACCCGGCGGACGGGCCGCGCAACAGCCTGCGGCACGAGGCCGCCGAGGTGATGCGTGCCCTGCGGGCCGGCGAGACGGAGTCGCCTCTGGTCCCGCTGGAGGGCACGCTCGCCGTGATGCGGACGCTCGACGCGATCCGGGACCGGGTCGGCGTCCGCTACCCGGGCGAGACCCCCGAGGAGGGTTCCGGCGAGGGCCTCGCGGCCGCGCTCACGCCGGCGTGAGCCCCGGCTCCCCCACCTGGGTGACGAAGGACGCGGCCGTCGTGACCGGCGCCCCGGGCGTGGTCACGTACGGCACGGTCTTGAAGTCGGTCCGCGCCAGCTGCTGTCCGAGCGCGACCGTCACATAGCCGCGCCGCCCGTTGTAGAACCGCAGGTGCGGGTTGGCCCGCATGTAGGTGTCCCAGTTGGCGGGCTTGTCGGTGCCGTCGCGGCCGCTGGCGATCGACGTGGCGACGATCTCCGTGCCGAGCGTGGCGGAGTCGGGGTCGTCGAAGTCGTCCTTGATGTCGAAGCCGTAGCCGACGTGGACGTCACCGGTGAGGACCATCAGGTTCTCGATGCCGGCGGCCTGCGCCCCGTCCAGCACCCGGCGCCGGGAGGCGCGGTAGCCGTCCCAGGCGTCCATGGACACCCGGGAGGGCGCGGTCAGGTCGAACTTCCGCTGGGAGAAGGTGACCTGCTGCGGTACGACGTTCCACAGCGCCGCCGAGTCGCGCCAGCCGTCCAGCAGCCAGCGCTCCTGGGTCGCGCCGGTCATCGTGCGGGCCGGGTCGTCGACGTCGGGTCCTGGGACCTGGGAGCCGTCGCCGTACGCCTGGTTGGTGCGGTACTGCCGGGTGTCCAGCACGTCGAACTGGGCGAGCCGGCCCCATGTCAGACGCCGGTAGAGCTGCATGTCGGGGCCGGCGGGGCGCTGCGGGCGGCGCAGCGGCTGGTTCTCCCAGTAGGCCCGGTAGGCGGCGGCCCGGCGCAGCAGGAACTCCTCGGGCGGGACGCTGTTCTCCGGGGTGTCGTCGGCGTAGTTGTTCTCGGTCTCGTGGTCGTCCCAGGTGACGACGAAGGGGTGGGCGGCGTGCGCGGCCCTGAGGTCGGGGTCGGACTTGAAGAGGGCGTAGCGCAGCCGGTAGTCCTCCAGGGTCACCGTCTCGCGGTTGTACAGGGCGGGGAGCGTGCGGTCGGTGTAGTTGCGGTAGCCGCCGACGGAGTTGACCGCGTACTCGTAGAGGTAGTCGCCGAGGTGGAAGACGACGTCCACGTCGTCCTGCGCGAGATGACGGTAGGCCGTGTAGTAGCCGTCGCTGTAGGCCTGGCAGGAGACGGCCGCGAAGGTCAGTGAACTCGTCGTGCCGGTCGGCGCGGGAGCGGTGCGGGTACGGCCGGTCTCGCTGGTCCAGGTGCCCGCGCGGAAGCGGTAGTGGTAGACCCGGTCGGCGTCCAGGCCGGTGACCTCGACATGGACGGTGTGGTGGAACTCGGGGTGGGCGATGGCGGCGCCGCGTCTGGCGATCCTGGTGAACGCCTCGTCGTGCGCCAGCTCCCAGTGCACGGTGACGCTCTTGGCGGGCAGTCCGCCGTCGGGCTGGTAGGGGGCGGGAGCGAGGCGGGTCCACAGCAGGACCGAGTCGGGCCGCGGGTCGCCGGAGGCGACGCCGAGGGTGAAGGGGTCGTCGGTGATCCGGCGGGCGTCGAGCTGGGCGGCACCGGCCGCGCCGGCCGCCGGCAGGTTCACGGCGAAGGCGAGCGCGGCGGCGGCGCCGGTGAGGGTCATGAAGCGGCGGCGGGCGATGTGGCGGGCCGCCGCGCGCAGTTCGGAGCTGTGCTGGGGTGCAGTGATGGTCATCCGGTCCTCCCCTGCCTGATGGATGCATGAGGCATTGGAGTGGCCGGTGACGACACGAGCTTGGCGCGTACACAACACCCGGATGGCAGACAGATGAGTTCCGAATGGCGGACCGTCGCCTACGCTGCGAGGCCATGACGAACAGGCAAACGGACACGAGGACCGCCGTAGTGACCGGCGCGGGCTCCGGCATCGGACGGGCGGTCGCGGCGGAGCTGCTGCGCGCGGGCTGGTCGGTGGCGCTCGCGGGACGGCGCGCGGAGACGCTGGAGGAGACGGCGGCGCTGGTGCCGGAGGGGGCCGCTCTCACCGTACGGACGGACGTCTCACGGCAGGAGGACGTGGCCGCGCTGTTCGCCGCCACCGTGGAGCGGTTCGGGCGGGTCGACCTGCTGTTCAACAACGCGGGGACGTTCGGTCCCGGCGGGGTGCCGGTGGAGGAGCTGTCGTACGACGCCTGGCGGCATGTGGTGGACACCAACCTCAACGGGGCGTTCCTGTGCGCGCAGGCGGCGTACCGGCAGATGAAGGAGCAGGACCCGCGGGGCGGCCGCATCATCAACAACGGCTCGATCTCCGCGCACACACCGCGCCCGCACTCGGTGGCCTATACGGCGACCAAGCACGCGCTGACCGGTCTGACCAAGTCGCTGTCGCTGGACGGGCGGCCGTACGGCATCGCCGTGGGGCAGATCGACATCGGCAACGCGGCGACCGACATGACCGCGCGGATGCAGACCGGCGCGCTCCAGGCGGACGGTTCGGTGGTGCCCGAGCCCGTGATGGACGTGGCCGACGTGGCACGGACCGTGCGGCACATGGCGGAGCTGCCGTTGGAGGCGAACGTGCAGTTCGCGACGGTGCTGGCGACGGCGATGCCGTACGTGGGACGCGGCTGAGGAGCCCTCCTGCCCCACGGTCTCCACAACTTGCACAACCGGAATCAGAAATTCCGCTGCGTCAGGGCCGGTAGGAGACTTATGCTCAACTTCACCTACACCAGAGCTTCACATTTGGAGTAGGGAGCTTCGGTAGACCAAACCGAGGGGGGACGGCAGCCGTTCCATGACACCGGGTGGGGGTGGACCTCGCGTGGGACCGCGAGGTACGCACCGGTGCGTGGAACGGCTGCCGTATGAGCAGGGGCCGGTCGGTCAGGCCTGGCCCGTCTCGAAGCGGGAGATCCTGCCGTCGTCCTCGACCTCGAAGTGCCAGCGGGTGCGCATCTCGCCCCAGGTGTCGTTGCGGTAGTGGGTGAGCAGGTCGCGGCCCCGGTTGGACTCGTTGTCGACTTCCATGTGGCCGTTGGAGGAGAAGATCTCCCGCTCGATCCAGTCGGCGAGGTCGCGGTCGGTGCCGTCGTCGGCCATGGTCGCGCCGGGCGCGAGGATGCTCAGGAAGCCCTCGCGGTCATGGGCGTTGACGGCGGTGACGAAGGCGCGGACGGCGGGGTCGCTGAGTTTGGACGTCTGAATCGTCATACCGGTCAGCGTCACACCGCCCTTCGCGGCCCGCCACCCGAACGGCGGCGAGAGCGGGCCGGGTGGGTGTCGGCGGTGCGACGGTGGATACACGGGAGGTCGTCCTGCCCGTGCCATCCGCCCGTGCTGTCTGTTCCGGGAGTCACCGTGAGTGTTTACGACCGACGTGATCTGGGCCTGCTGCTGCTCCGGCTGGGTGCCGGCGGGGTGCTGGCCGCGCACGGTACGCAGAAGTTGTTCGGCTGGTTCGGCGGGCACGGCATCGAGGGGACCGGCCAGTTCATGGAGTCGGTCGGCTACAAGCCGGGCAAGGCCAGCGCTACGGCGGCGGGCCTCGCGGAGGCCGGCGGCGGCACCCTGCTGGCGCTGGGCCTGGCGACCCCGGCGGCGGGTGCGGCGGCGGCCGGCGGCATGGCGGGTGCGGCCACCGTGCACGCCCCGAACGGCTTCTTCAACCAGGAGGGCGGCTTCGAGTACGCGGCCACCCTGGGCCTCGCCGCGGCCGGCCTCGCCGTCGCGGGCCCCGGCCGCCTCTCCCTCGACCACGCCCTCGGCCATGTCTTCGACCGGGGCTGGATGGTGCCGACGGCACTGGGGGCGACGGCGGCGGTGACGGCGCTGGTGGTGGGCGCGCGGAACAGGCGGCTGGACCGGGCGGAGAAGGACGAGCAGGCAGGGCTGTTCGACGAGCAGGAGGCGCTGTTCGGGGAGTAGGGGGCACCGCCGCCCTAGGGGGTCACCGGCGCCTCAGGGTGTCACCGCCGCCCGCCGAACTCCCAGTCGTGGACCTCGAGGGCGGCATACCGGTCCTCGGTCAGCACGGCGCGTGCCGACTCCGCGTCCGGGGCCCGCAGCAGCACGGCCGTACCCAGCCAGGTGGCACCGTCGTCGGACAGCAGGGGCCCGTACGCGACCAGTTCGTCCCGGTCGGCCGGGAGGGCGAGGTCGGCGGCCGGACCCGCGCCGAGGCCGAGCACCAGATACCGGTTGCCGCCGGTGCGGCCGCCGGGGAAGTCCCACATGGTGCGCCCCAGCAGATTGCGCCACCGGCGCAGCAGCACGTCCCGGTACACGCCCGCCTGGTGGTTGGGCTCGTCGAAGGCGAACGCGCGGGCGGCCGCGGGACCGGGCAGGTCGACGATGTGCACACTGCCGGTGGGCGTCTCACCGTCCTCGGCGAAGGTGGGGCCGCGGGCGATCAGCTCCTTCGCGTACCGGTCCATGTAGGACCAGTGCTCCTCCAGCAGTTCCTCGCGCGCGGTGACCGAACCCGGCCGGTCCCGGTGGTAGCAGAAGTACTCCATGCCACCGGAGCCTTCCCGACGTGCGGCGGCATCTCAACGGACTTTCCCGGCCGGCCCTGTGCCAAGCTGCCCGCATGACTGATCAGGCCGCCGCCCCTCCCACGACCGTCGCCCCTCCCACGACCGAACCCGCCGCCGACCTGTGGGCCACCGTCGACGCCCTGTGGTCCCGGCTCGAAGCCGCCCGGCCGATCGGCGGCAGGGAGGGCATGCCGCTGTGCATGCTGAAGCTGTCGGAGGAGGTCGGTGAGGTCGCCGAGGCGGTGATCGGGGCGACCGGCCAGAACCCGCGCAAGGGGGTCACCCACACATGGGAGGACGTGGAGGGCGAGCTCTGCGACGTGGTGATCACCGCACTCATCGCCCTGCGCACGCTGACTCCCGACACCCGTGAGGTCTTCACCCGGCACCTGACCCGGGTCAGGGACCGCTCGCTGGGTCCGGTGTCCCCCTAGGAGTCAGCTTCAGCACCGTCCCCTCCCCGTTCGCCGACAGCAGCAGCGAACCGTCCGGTCCGGCCGCCAGGCCCGCGAACCGGCGGGCCATGCCCGGCATCCCGTGGGCGAAGAGGGCGGGCTCGGCACGCGGGACGACCCCGGGCGGCGGCCCGACCGGCAGGTCCTCGGCGTCGGTGCGGCTCTCCCCCGTCGTCAGGGACAGCGCCCGCAGCCCGCGCCGCCCGGTCTCCACGGTGAACAGCTCCTCGCCCAGGACCGCGAGCCCCTGCGGCGCGTCGAGCCCGTCCAGGACGACCGTCGGCGGCCCCTGCGCCTCCACCCGCAGCACCGCGCCGAGCCGCTCGTCGCTGACGTAACAGCGGCCCTCGGCGTCGAAGGCGACGTCGACGGGCTGTTCGAGTCCGTCGGCGAGGACGGTGAGGGCGTCCCGCTCGTCGACGGCCACGACCCGCCCCGCGTCCGACTCGGCGACGACGAGCGAGCCGTCCGGGGCGACCGCGATGCCGAGGGGGCGCCGCAGCCCGCCGGCCCGCTCCCGGGTGGTCCCGGCGCCGGGGTCGTACGTCTGGACCTGCCCGAACTGCGAGGTGAGGTGCAGGAGTTCGCCGTCGGCGACGATGCCGTGCGAGAAGTGCAGCAGGGCGTGGGTCGTGACACCGCCCTCCGGCGAGGGTTCGGGACGTGCGACGCGGTAGTGGTCCGCGGCGTAGACCGTGCCGCCGAGGTCGATCGTCACGCCGTACGGTCCGTCGAGTCCGCGCGGCACGATCTCGCGGACGCGTCCGTCGGGGCGCATCTCGGTGACGCCGCCGCTGGCGTAGCTGGAGACGAACATGCGGTTCTCGGTGTCGAAGGCCGCGTTGTCCAGTCCGACGACGCCGCTGGTGACCAGGGTCCGCGAGCCGCTGCCGTGCAGGTCGACGCGGGTGACGATGCCTTCGGGGCCCCGGGAGAGCACATGCAGCACACCGCCCTGGTCGAACCGCACGGCGACCGGCTGGTGCACGTCGTCCGCGACGACCTCGGGCACGCCCCCGTCCGGTGGGATCCGCCAGACCTGGCCGGTGAGCAGCGGGTTCGGTCCGCTCATCATGTGCGGGTAGTAGAGGTGCCCGTCCGGGCCGACCTGCATGGCGTTGCCGAGGGCGAGCCCGCCGGTGAGGACCACCGGTTCACGGCCGTCGGGGAAGAGCTCCATGAGCCGCCCGTCCGGCTTCATCTCGTTCACGAACAGCCGGTCGCCGAGGCAGGTGATGCCGTTGGGGTTGGCCACGTCACCGGAGACGAGCGTGTACTCCCCGTCCGGAGCGCGCCGCCACACCCGCCCCGGCACCAGGTCGGCGATGTACATGGAGCCGTCCGCGCCGAAGGCCAGGTCGTCCGGCGACTGCACAGGGCTGTCCATCGGTACGACCACCTCGACCTCCCCGGTGGCCGGGTCGACGGCGCTGATCTGCCCGGCGAGGAACTGGGCGACGTACAGCCGCCCATCGGGGCCGAAGGCGACGCCGTTGGAACCCCACAGCCGGTTGGGCGGGTTGAGCCGCTCGACCGCCCGACGGGCGTCGGCGGCGGGCCGTGTGCCGTCGGCCGCGTACCTGCTCGGCTCCCTGGCGGCGCTCATGCCTCGCCCTCCACCAGCACCTCGCGCATGCCGCCCTCCGCGCGCCAGCGGCGCAGCAGCTCGTGGAAGGCGACGGGCCCGTCACCGTACGACTCACTGCGTTCCCGCGGCCGCCCCTCGTTGTTGTAGTACCCGGGCGTGCACTCGGCCTGGAACCGGTACAGGTCGGCGGCCTTCTGACGGATCGTCGCCACCCACGCGTCCTGTGCCGCGCCGGTCGGCTCGACGTACCGGGCCTGCCGCTTGCGTGCCTCCGCGACGACCTCGGCGACATGCGTGGCCTGCTCGTCGAGGACGTGGACGAAATTGACGGAGGCGGCGTTCTGCAGGGAGCCGAGCAGGAAGAGGTTGGGGAAGCCGCGGGTGGTGAACCCGTGCAGCGTCTTCAGCCCCTCGGTCATCCACGTCTCCAGCAGCCCGGCGCCGCCCCGCCCGTACACCGGGAGCCTGCCGGACAGCACGCCCGAGCGGCCGACGTCGAACCCGGTGGCGAAGACGATGCAGTCGACCTCGTACTCCACGCCGCCCACCACGACGGCGTTCTCGGTGATCCGCTCGACGCCGTGGGTGTCGGCGGTGTCGACCAGGGTGACGTTGGGCCGGTTGAAGGTCTGCAGGTAGTGGTCGCTGAACGTGGGCCGCTTGCACATGTAGCGGTACCAGGGCTTGAGCGTCTCGGCCGTCTCCGGGTCCTCGACAATCGTCTCGACCCGGGCGCGCAGCTCGTTCATCTTCTGGAAGTCGGCGATCTCGTAGGCGAGTTCGCGCTCCTCGGCCGGGACGTCCGCGTAGGCGTTGGTCGGGATGAGCTTCTCCTGGAGCCGCGCGCTGGACGTCCAGGCGTCGTTCACCAGGTCCTCGTCCTGCCGGACGCCGGTGACGACCTTGAGGAAGTTCTCCATGCGCCGCCGCTGCCAGCCTGGCTTCAGCGTCCCGGCCCACTGCGGATCGGTGGGCCGGTTGCCGCGTACGTCGACGGAGGACGGGGTCCGCTGGAAGACGTACACCTGCGCGGCGTCGGCCCCGAGGTGCGGTACGACCTGGATGGCTGTGGCGCCGGTGCCGATGACGGCGACACGCTTGTCGGCGAGCCCGGTGAGAGCGCCGTTCGCGTCGCCGCCGGTGTAGTCGTAGTCCCAGCGGCTGGTGTGGAAGGTGTGCCCGCGGAAGGTCTCGATGCCGGGGATGCCAGGGAGTTTGGCCTGGCTGAGGGTGCCGCTGGAGACGACGACGTACCTGGCCCGCATCTCGTCACCGCGGTCCGTGCGCACGCTCCACTCCGACGCGTCCTCATCCCAGCGCAGTTCGGTGACCTGGGTCTGGAAGCAGGCGTGGTCGTAGAGGCCGAAGTGCCGGGCGATGGCCTGCGCGTGCTCGCGGATCTCCTCGCCCGGTGAGTACTTCCACTTCGGGACGTAGCCGAGCTCTTCGAGCAGCGGCAGATAGATGTACGACTCGATGTCGCAGTGGATTCCCGGGTACCGGTTCCAGTACCAGGTGCCGCCGAAGTCCGCTCCCTTCTCGACGACCCGGATCTCCTGGACCCCGGCCTGCCGCAGCCGTGCCCCCGCGAGCAGCCCGCCGAACCCGCCGCCGACGACCAGGGCCTCGACCCGGTCGTGGAGGGGTTCGCGGGTGAACTCCGGGTCGGCGTGGGGGTCCTGGTCGTATGTGCCGAACTCACCGACGGGGTGCCGGTACTGCGTGGATCCGTCGGGCCGGATGCGCCGGTCGCGCTCGGCGCGGTATCTGGCGCGCAGGGCTTCGAGGTCGAGGTCCGGCTCCTGGGGCTCGGGCATGGGGGTGCTCTCCTCGGTCGCGGGGCCGGCCACGGGAGGGCCGGGACAGGGGAAGTGAGTGCCAGTCAAGCGAATCGGGCTGACAGCTCCCAGACATATCCCGGACACCTGATCAATGTGATCCACGCCATAAGACGCAGGATGGCGGCGGCCAATACGCGGGTGCTCACGCCCCCACGGCCTGCCCCAACCAGTAGCCGAACCCGCGTCGGGTGTGGATCAGCGCGGTCTGCCCGTCGTTCACCTTGCGCCGCAGCCGCGAGACGAGCCGTTCGATCGCGCTGTCGGTCGGCGGGTCGTCCCAGACGTGCCGCCCGATCTGCTCCTTGGACAGCACGCGCTCGGCGTTGAGCAGCAGACAGCGCAGCAGCCGGTACTCGGCGGGCGTGAGCTCGATGGCGCGCTCGCCGCGCCGGGCCCGACGGGTGGCGTGGTCCAGCACGAGATCGCCGTAGCGCAGGTCGCCCTCCCACCCGCCGGGTTCCCCGCCGCGTACCAACTGCCGTGCGCGCGAGCACTTCGGCCACCCGGCCGGAGGTCCCGCCGCCCTCGCCGTGCCCCTCCGCACGGTCGGGGCCGTCGGCGCCGCCGCCGGGAAGGCTGCCCAGGAACTCGCCGCTCCCGGTGAGGAGCAGGACGGCCGGGCGGTCGGGGGCGAGGAGACGGCGACTGTGCCGGAGCGCGTCGGTGTCCCGCAGGGTCACATCGAGGATGACCAGATCGAAGCGGCGCTCGGTGAGCAGGTCGGTGGCCTCGGTGGCGCGCTCCACCACGTCGGTCCGGTAGCCGGCGAGCTCCAGCATGGTGGAGAGCGGCTCGGACGTGAGGGGGTCGCCGACGACGAGCAGGACCTGCGGTGTCGCCGCCACCGCGTCGGAGGACGGCGGCCTGGGCATGGGGGCACTTTACCCGCGGGTCGCCCGGGGCGGGCAGGGGCGGCGGCCTCAGGTCCAGGGTGTGGCGACGAGCCGGATCCGCGCGTCGCGGCCGACGAGGGGTGCGGCGGTGGTGGGAAGGGGGATGTGGGCGACCCAGCGGTCGGGGGTGGGGTCCTCGTCGACACGCGGCTCCCCGGCGACGCTGTGGTCGCGGATGGCGCCGTCGATGTCCGAGTTCCAGGCGGCCCAGATGCCGGGGCCTGCCTCCGGTGTGCCCACGTCGATGACGAGGGTGTCGGAGAAGTCGGCGGTCTGCTCCAGATGGTCGCCGAGGCTGAGGATGCCGTGCCGCTCGCGCAGCGAGATGAGCCGTAGATCGAGGATGAACCGCATGGGCTGGCCTTCGGACTGCCTCAGGCCGCTGTTGAGAAAGGTGGTCGCGAGCGACACCGCGGCCGGTGCCGACGCCGGCGCCTGCGGCCCGTCCGTGGCCGCGTCGAGCTGGATGGGACACCAGTGGGCCGCGAGCCGCTGATGCATCACGACGGGCAGCCCGCGCACCGACAGACCCGTCTCGGCCTGCCACACGAGCCCGTCGTCCCGGCGCAGCCGGTAGTCGACGAGCGAGGCCTCGATCCGGGTGTCCCCGAACAGGAACCGCCGCAGGTTCTGGTACCCCTCCTCGGAGTTGACCATCCCGTAGCGCCCGCTGTGGCTGCGGTGCACGAACGCCCGGTGCGCCCCCGGCACATACGCCCGCTCGATCTGCACGAGCCCGTCGCTGTGCGGCCCGACGGCGGCCGAGGACAGCCCGAAGGCCACGTCGTAGTCGCCCGGGTTGGTGCCGACCAGACAGAAGACCCGCTCCACGGGCAACGCCGCCGGCCCGGTCGGCATCCGACGGGCGTCCCACCCCTCGGGCGGCCCGTCGGGGTCGAGGTCGGCCCGCGGGGTGAGGTACTCGTACATCCGACGAGGGCCGAAGATGTCCGCTCCCTGGACGCCGGTCATGTCCCGGAGCCGCTCCAGCAGCCCGCCGCCGAGGTCGAAGGTGATCCCGCCGTGCGGGGTGCCGTAGGTGAAGAACTTCGCGACACAGCCGGCGTCCCGCCCCCGGTCCGGCAGGACCTTCTGCAGCAGACACCGGCAGATCAGCCCGCCCATGGAGTGGGCGACCAGGAGGACGGCCGGCGCCCCGGTCCTGGCGAGGATCAGATCGATCAGATCCAGCAGGTCGGCGGCGGCGGTCTCCAGCCGGTACTCCTGGGGAGTGCCGCCCCAGGTGGTCGCCGAGCGGTCGTAGAAACGGTGGATCCAGACGGTGTTGGCGGGGATCTCCTCGTGGTGGGCGAGATAGGCCGCCTGGTCCCCCTTGACGAGCAGCTCGTAGCCCTCCTCCCGCAGGAGCCGCAGCAGCGGGCTCTCGAACTGGTGGAAGTGCGGCTGGTTGCCCGCGCCGACACGGATGCGCACGGAGCCCTCGTTGAAGCCGTAGAAGGGGTCGTCCACGGCCTTGTCGATCCCTCGGGTGCCGCCTGCGAAGCCGCGGACGTAGACGAGGGGGAGTCTGCGGGCGTCGTCCACGGCTTGCCTCCGGGCGTCCTGAGTTCTGGGTCCTGGGATCCTGGGTTCACTCCTGCTGTGTCCTGAGTAGAGGAAGACCGGGGCTGCGGCCTCCAGGGAGGGGCCGGAACGGTGACGTGCGGGGCAGACGAGCCCCGGGCCGGTCGGCGCGTCACCCATCGGGAGCAGCCTGCCTGGTGGGACGGAACACAGGCGTGTCGTACTGGACTCCAAGGACCGGGGTCCCGAGAGGGAAGCCACGGAGGCGGAGTCGGAGGCCCGGATGTCGGCGCGGCGGAGGAGGACTCTCGCGTCCTGGCGCGAGCTGCCGCTGACGGTCATCTCTCGTCTGCGCACCCAGCTCGCCCGCGAGGAGTGCCGGGTCGCCGAGGACGACGGCGGTCGGCGCCGGTGCGCGCTCGACGGGGCGAGGCGGCATCTCGACGAGGCCGAGGAGGCGTGCCTGAGCGCGTCGAGGTTCCGGCGCAGATCCGGCACCTTGGAACGCATCTGGTCGAACGTCCGCGCCGCCGACGCCGAGCTGTTCTCCCTCGTGTCCGAGGACGAGGCCCGGGCGAGGACCCCCGAAGTGCTGGGCATGGTGCGGCGCAACCTGTCGGAGCGAAGCCCGCAGCGCAAGGCCGTCGAGGACGTCGCCGCGAAGGTCGAGCACGACGAAGGTCCCCTCACGGCTCAGGACCGGGACACCCTGGTCAGGGCCCAGGTCTTCGCCTACGCGTTTCTGGGCGGCAAGCACCGGCGGGTACGCATCCTGGCGGACCTGCTGTGGTGCCTCACGGCGGCTGTGACGGTGGGGCTGGTCGCGCTCGCGGTGTGGGGCCACACCGACGAGGACACCGTGGACCTGTGCTTCCGCCCCCAGCCGCCCGGCAACAGGGTGGTCTGCCCCACCGGCGAACACGAGGTCCCTCTCGACGGCTCGCCGCCGCTGGCTCGGCCGCCCGACGTCACGGCCGTCGTCACCGCGGACTACGCCAGCTCCCGGGACGTCCTGACCGTGGAGTTCGCGGGGCTCATCGGAGCGGCGCTGACCGTTGTCACGGCACTGCGCCGGATCCAGCCGGACCACGCCACCCAGTACCAGTTCCGTCTGCCGCTCGCCGCGGCGGTACTGAAGTTCCCGCTGGGCGCGCTGTCGGCCGTCGCCGGGATCCTCCTCATCAAGGGGGCCTTCGTGCCGGGTCTGAGCAACCTGGACAGTTCCGCGCAGATCTTCGGCTGGTCGATCGTCTTCGGGGCGGCCCAGCATCTGGTCACCCACATCGTCGACCAGCGGGCGGAGGAGGCGCTGGGCGGGAACCGGAAACCGCCGTAGCGGCACGTCTGACCAGTAACAGCGCGGACTCGATTGACCGCCACCCCCTCCACAACCGCCGATACTCGGCGGTAATGTCGCGCCCCGCCGGACGGAACGAAACCGGCGGGTGAGCGCGAAGGGGCCCTCATGGCGACGGACACGTCTGCGGAGACGGAAGCCTCCGACGACCGCTGGCAGCGTATGTGGAGCCACCGCGAGCAACTGCTCAAGGTGGCCCGGCGCAGGTCGATGAGTGCGGAGGACGCCGAGGACGCGGTGCACGAGGCGATGCTGCGTGCCGCCGAGCGCCCCGACCTGGACGACCAGCGGCTGGCCGCGTGGCTGACGACGGTGACGATGCGGCTGTGTGTCGACCGGTACCGGCAGGTGAACCGTGAGGCCGAGGTGCGCACCAGTCCCACCCTTCTCGCCCCCGGTCCCGTGCCCGTCGAGGAGGCCGTGTGCGACCGGGCCGAGGCGAAGTGGCTGGCGGTGCGCAGCGATGAGCTGCCCGCGCGGCAGGCCGAGGCGCTGCGGCTGAAGTCGCAGGACCTGGACGTCGGCCAGGTCGCCGTCCGGATGGGGCTGAGCTACCGGACCGTCGAGTCGCTGCTGGCCCGGGCGCGCCGCACGCTGCGGCAGTCGCTGGCCGCGACACTCGGGTGCGCGCTGTTCCTCATCGGGTGGGGGCGACCGCGGGGCGGCGGCAGGGTGCAGGCGGTAGGGGTGGCCTCGACGGCGGCGACGCTGGCGGTGGCGGGGTTCGTGCTGCCGTACGCGCTCGATGGGGGCGGGGACGGGGGCGGTACGGCGCCTCGGCCGGCCGTCGCCTCGCCGGGCGCGGAGGCGCTGCGGCCGGATGGGAGCGGTGCGGGCCCAACGCCTCGAGGGAACGCCCCCGGGGCCACTGCGGCGACCGCGGCCGAGCGTGGGGCGAGCGGGGAGCCGTCCGGCGAATCGTTCCTCCCGCTGTCCGTGCCCTCGCTGCCGAAGGCGTCGGTGCCGGATGTGCCGGTGCCCGAGGTATCGCTGCCGGACGTCCCCGTGTCGCCGCTGCCGGTGCTGTCGGCGCCCGAGGTCCCCGTTCCGGAGGTGCCCGGTGTGCCGGCGGTGCCCGAGGCAACGGAGCTGCCCGAGGCAACGGAGCTGCCCGAGGCAACGGAGCTGCCCGAGGCTTCGGAGCTGCCCGAAGTCCCCGACCTGCCGGGCACCCCCTCCGCCTCGCTCCCCGTTCCGACGGCCACCTCACTGCCGTAGATCCACGCAAACCCGGCACCTCGGATCCCGCCGAAAAAAGTCCGGCTCGGAAACGACGGACGCCCCGCCCCTCCCCGTAGAGCAGATGTCAGAGCTGCTCCACGGGCACGGGCCGAAGGGTGGGACCGGATGGGTGTCGAGATCTGTGTGGAAGGGCTGACCAAGTCCTTCGGTCACCAGGTCATCTGGCAGGACGTCTCGCTGACGCTGCCCGCCGGGGAGGTCTCGGTCATGCTCGGCCCCTCGGGCACGGGCAAGTCGGTGTTCCTCAAGACGCTCGTCGGACTGCTGAAGCCGGAGCGCGGGTCCGTGAAGATCGCCGGCCGGGACATCACCAGGCTCCGTGAGCACGACCTGCACGAGGTGCGGAAGCTGTTCGGCGTGCTGTTCCAGGACGGCGCGCTGTTCGGTTCGATGAACCTGTACGACAACATCGCCTTCCCGCTGCGCGAGCACACCCGTAAGTCCGAGAGCGAGATCCGGCGCATCGTGCTGGAGAAGATGGACATGGTCGGGCTGATCGGGGCGGAGGAGAAGCTGCCCGGCGAGATCTCCGGCGGCATGCGGAAGCGGGCGGGGCTGGCGCGGGCGCTCGTCCTCGATCCCGAGATCATCCTCTTCGACGAGCCCGACTCCGGCCTCGACCCGGTCCGCGTCGCCTACCTCAATCAACTCATCGTCGACCTCAACGCCCAGATCGACGCGACCTTCCTGATCGTCACGCACGACATCGCCTCCGCCCGCCAGGTGCCGGACAACATCGGGCTGCTGTTCCGCCGCGAGCTGGTGATGTTCGGGCCGCGCGAGGAGCTGCTGACCAGCGAAGAGCCGGTCGTACGGCAGTTCCTGAACGGCCGGATGCAGGGCCCGATCGGCATGGCGGAGGAGAAGGACGCCGCCCAGGTCGAGCAGGAGCTGGCCGCTCTCGGCGACGGCGGCGGCAAGGGCACACGGTCTCCCGGCAGTCAGACCCTGACTCCCCGCCTGCTGCCGGGCCCCGGCATCCACCGGCCACCGCGCTGGGAGGCCATCGCCCGGCGCGAGGCCGCGCTGCACCAGGAGACGGTGGTCGACGCATGAGCCTGTCACCGGTCGGAGCGCTGCGGCACTCGGGAAGCCTGTTCGCGATGGCGCTGGACGTCTTCCGGACGATCCCCCGGCGGCCGTTCCAGGTACGGGAGTTCATCCAGCAGGCCTGGTTCATCGCGAGCGTCACCATCCTGCCCACCGCCCTCGTCTCCATCCCCTTCGGAGCGGTCATCGCGCTGCAGATCGGCAGCCTGACCCGCCAGCTCGGCGCCCAGTCCTTCTCCGGTGCCGCCTCGGTGCTGGCCGTGCTCCGTGAGGCCTCGCCCATCGTGACCGCGCTGCTCATCGCGGGCGCCGGCGGCACGGCGATCTGCGCCGACCTCGGGGCCCGGAAGATCCGCGACGAGATCGACGCGATGCAGGTGCTGGGCATCGACCCCATCCACCGCCTCGTCGTCCCGCGCGTGCTGGCGTCGATGCTGGTGGCGGTGCTGCTCAACGGCCTGGTGTCGGTGGTCGGGGTGGCGGGCGGCTACTTCTTCAACGTCGTCCTGCAGAACGGCACTCCGGGCGCCTACCTCGCCTCCTTTACCACCCTGGCCCAGCTGTCCGACCTGTGGGCGGCCGAGATCAAGGCACTCGTCTTCGGCGCCATCGCGGCGATCGTCGCCTCGTACAAGGGACTGACCGCGAAGGGCGGCCCGAAGGGTGTGGGCGACGCGGTGAACCAGTCGGTGGTGATCACCTTCATGTTGCTGTTCGTGACGAACTTCGTGATGACCGCGGTGTACTTCCAGGTCGTCCCGCAGAGGGGTTGAGGCATGGCTCTGTTGCGAAGCCTGGAGGAGCTGGGCCGCCAACTCTCCTTCTACGGCCGCTCGTTGGCGTGGACCGGCCGCACGCTGCGCCGCTACAAGAAGGAGATCCTGCGGCTGCTCGCCGAGGTGAGCTTCGGGCGCGGGGCGCTGGCGGTGGTGGGCGGCACGGTCGGCGTGATCGCCTTCCTGTCCTTCTTCACCGGCACCGAGGTCGGCCTCCAGGGCTACGCCGCCCTCAACCAGCTCGGCACGTCCAACTTCGTGGCGTTCCTCTCGGCGTACTTCAACACCCGCGAGATCGCCCCGCTGGTGGCCGGACTCGCCCTGTCCGCGACCGTCGGCGCGGGCTTCACGGCCCAGCTCGGCGCGATGCGGATCAGCGAGGAGACCGACGCGCTGGAGGTCATGGGCGTGCCCTCGCTGCCGTTCCTGGTGACGACACGGATGATCGCCGGGTTCGTGGCGGTGATCCCGCTGTACGTGGTCGGCCTGCTGTCGTCGTACCTCGCCGCCCGCACGATCACCACCGGCTACTACGGCCAGTCGGCCGGCACCTACGACCACTACTTCCAGCAGTACCTGCCCCCGGTGGACGTGCTGTGGTCCTTCGGCAAGGTGCTCGTCTTCGCCGTCCTGATCATCCTGGTGCACTGCTTCTACGGCTACTACGCGAGCGGCGGCCCGGCGGGCGTCGGCGTGGCCGTGGGCCGTGCGGTGCGGACCTCGATCGTGGCGATCAACGTCCTGGACTTCTTCCTGTCGCTGGCGATCTGGGGCGCCAGCACGACCGTACGGATAGCGGGGTGAGCGGCCGGATGAGAACACTTCGACTGCGGTTGTACGGCGTGGTCTTCATCGCCGTACTCGCCCTGCTGCTGTCCCTGTCCGTGGCCGTCTACCAGCAGGCGTTCACGCCGGTCGTCCGGATCACGCTGGAGGCCGACAGCCTCGGCAACCAGCTCGACCCGCGCGCCGACGTCAAGCTGCGCGGCCTGCTGGTCGGCGAGGTGCGCGAGGTGCACGCCGACGGGACGAAGGCGCGGCTCGACATCGCGCTCAAGCCGGAGCACGTCCGGTACATCCCGTCGGACGTGCACGCCCGGCTGCTGCCCAAGACGCTGTTCGGCGAGAAGTACGTCGACCTGGTGCCGCCTTCCGGTTCCTCCGCCCGTCCGATCCGCGCCGGCGACGTCATCACCCAGGACCGCACCCGCGTCGGCATCGAGGTGCAGCAGCTGCTGAACGACCTGCTGCCCCTGCTCCGTACGGTCCAGCCCGGCAAGCTCAACGCCACCCTCTCCGCGTTCGCCACCGCCCTCGAAGGCCGCGGCGACCGCGTCGGCGACAACCTCACACGCCTGGAGGCCTACCTGAGCCGCCTCAACCCCCATCTGCCCGCCCTCACCGAGGACATCGCCCGCTTCGCCGAGGTCGCCGAGACATACGGCGACGCGGCGCCCGACCTGATGGCGATCCTGCGTAACACCGTCACCACCAGCCGCACGATCGTCGAGCAGAAGGACCGGCTGGCGGCGGCGCTGAAGACCACGGCGACCGTAGCGGGCACCGCGGAGGACTTCCTCGACGCGAACGGCGGCCGGCTGATCACCCTCGGCCGGGTCTCCCGCCCGACGCTGGAGCTGTTCGCCCGCTACTCCCCCGAGTACCCCTGTCTGCTGGCCGGGTTGGTCCGGCAGGAGAAGGCCTCGGAGGAGGCGTTCCGGGGCGGGAAGATGCACATCACGCTGGAGGTCGTACGGCCGCAGGGGGCGTACGAGCCGGGTGAGGAGCCGCGTTACGGCGCGCGGTCGGGGCCCGACTGCCGTGACCTGCCGCATCCGCCGGTGCCGGCGCCCGGGGCGCACCTCGACGACGGTTCGAAGGCGGCGAGCTCTGCCTCGGTTCCGGGCGGGGTGTCCGCAACCCGGGCCGAGCAGCGGGCGGTCGGTTCGCTCGTGGCGCCGGTGCTCGGCGTGCCCTCCGACGAAGTGCCGCCGGTCGCGACCCTGCTGTTCGGGCCGTTGGCGCGCGGGACGGCGGTGAGTGTGGCATGAGTCGTACGAGAGCCATGGGCGCCCGGCAGACCACCGCCCCGCTGATCAAGTTCAGCCTCTTCGCGCTGGTTACGGTGCTGGCGACGGCCCTGCTCGCGGCCACCATCGTGAACATCTCCTTCACCCCGGAGCACGAGTACCGCGCGGTGTTCAGCGACGTCACCGGCCTGGAGGAGGGCGACGACATCCGGGTGGCCGGGGTGCGGGTCGGCGAGGTCGAGGGCATCCGGATCAAGGACCGGACGCTGGCCGAGGTCACCTTCACGGTCAGTGAGGACCGGCCGCTGCTCACCGGCACGGGCGCGGTCATCCGGTACCGCAACCTGGTCGGACAGCGGTACGTCGCGCTGACGGAGGGCACGGGAGACGGCACCCGGCTGCTGCGGCCGGGCGCGACGATCCCGTTGGCGCGCACGCAACCGGCGTTGGACCTCAACGCCCTGCTGAACGGCTTCAAGCCGCTGTTCGCCGCGCTCAGTCCGAAGGACGTCAACCAGCTCGCCACCGAGATCATCAAGACCCTCCAGGGCGAGGGCGGCACGGTGAACAGCCTCCTCGTGCACACGGCGTCCCTCACCTCGACGCTGGCCGGCCGCGACAAGCTGATCGGCTCGGTGATCGACAACCTCAACACCGTGCTGGCGACGCTGGACAAGCGGGGCGCCCGCTTCTCCGGGCTGCTGAAGCAGCTGCGCCGGGTGATCTCCGGGCTGTCCGCCGACCGCAAGCCCATCGGGGAGTCCCTGGTGAGCATCGGCGACCTGACGAAGGCGACCTCGGGCCTGCTGAAGGACGCACGCCCACCTCTCAAGGACGACATCGCCGAGCTGACCGAGCTCACCGGAACGCTGAACGACAACGAGGAGACCGTGGAGGGCGTGCTGAAGCGGCTGCCGAACAAGCTGAACGAGCTGACGGGGACGGCGTCCTACGGCTCGTGGTTCAACTTCTATCTGTGTGACTTCGACGGCCGGATCGTCCTCCCGAAGACGGAGTCGACGTCACAGCAGGTGCTCACGCCCGACCTGCATGTGGCGAGGGCGAGGTGCGGGGCATGAGCCGCATGAGCCGCATGAGCCGCATGAGCCGTAAGAAGCGTCGCCCCGAGCCGCTGTTCAAGGTGCGCGTCGAGCCGCCGCGCATCCCGCTCCCCCGCATCCGCCGCCCCCACCTCGGCCCCTTCCGCGAGCGCAACGCCGTCGTCATCGGCGCGGTCGGCCTCACCGTCCTCGCCCTGCTGACGGCGGCCGCCTTCAACGCCGACCGCCTCCCGGTCATCGGCGACGGCGACACGTACAGCGCGGCGTTCGCGGAGGCGGGCGGGCTCAAGCCGGGTGACGAGGTGCGGATCGCCGGGGTCAAGGTCGGCAAGGTCCAGGAGGTCGACCTGGACGGCGACCACGTCAAGGTCACCTTCAAGATCAAGGGCGAGCCGGGGTTCGGGACGGAGACCGGCGCGTCGATCAGGGTCAAGACGATCCTGGGCGCGAAGTACCTGGCCCTGCACCCGAAGGGGAAGGGCCAGTTGGAGCCGGGCAGCGAGATCCCGCTGCGGCGCACGGTCCCCGCGTACGACGTCGTACAGGCCTTCAGCGACCTCACGACCACGACGGAGAAGGTCGACACTGACCGCGTGGCGAAGGCCCTGGACACGATCTCGGCCACCTTCGAGGACTCCCCCGCGGAGGTACGGGCATCCATCAAGGGCCTGTCGCAGATCTCCCGGACGGTGGCCTCCCGCGACAAGGCACTGCGCGAGCTGCTCGACCACGCGAACGGCGTCACGGGCGTCCTCGCCGACCGGTCGTCGGACTTCACGACCCTGGTCAGGGACGGCGACAAGCTGTTCAAGGAGATCAGCAGGCGGCGCGAGGCGATCCACACCCTGCTGAAGAGCTCCGCCGCCCTCGGCATCCAGCTCTCCGGCCTGGTCCAGGACAACGACAAGGAGATCGGGCCGGCGCTCAAGGGCCTGAACCGCGTGGTGGAGATGCTCGAACGCAACCAATCAAGCCTGGACCGGAGCATCAAGCTCCTCGCGCCCTATGTGCGGCTCTTCACCAACACTCTCGGCAACGGCCGCTGGTTCGACTCCTACGTCCAGAACCTGGTCGCCGCTCCGGTGGTGCCGCGGACGCGGACGGGAGGTTCGCGGTGAGCAACCGTTGGAGGAAGCGCGCGGCTCTGCTGACCGCCCTGGTCCTGGTCGCCGCGCTCAGCTACGTCCTGTGGCCGCGCCCGGAGCCGGTCCGTGTCACGGCGTACTTCCCGCGCACGGTCGGCATCTACCCCGGCTCGGACGTCCGCGTCCTCGGCGTCCGGATCGGCGAGGTCAAGGAGATCACGCCGGAGGGCGGCCGGGTGCGGGTGGAGCTGGAGTACGACGCCGGCCGCAAGGTCCCGGCGGACGCGCAGGCGGCCATCATCAACTCCTCGGTGGTCAGCGACCGTTACGTCCAGTTGCTGCCGGTGTACCGGGGCAGCGGTCCGCTGCTGCGGGACGGTGACGAGATCCCCGAGTCGCGCACGGCCGTACCCGTCGAACTGGACCGTGTCTTCGACAGCCTCCACACCACGGCCGAGGCGCTCGGCCCGGACGGCGCCAACAAGGACGGATCCCTGTCCCGGCTGCTCGGGGTGAGCGCGGACAACCTCGACGGTCAGGGCGAGAACCTGCACCAGACGGTGGAGGACCTGTCGGCGGCGGTCACCACCCTCTCCGACGGCCGCACGGACCTGTTCGGCACGGTCCGCAACCTTCAGGTCTTCACGGCGGCGCTGGCGGCCGACGACAAGAGCGTGCGGTCGTTCAACAGCAGCCTGGCGAAGGTCGCCGGTCAACTGGCTGCCGAGCGCAAGGACTTGGCGGCGGCGCTGAAGAACCTGGGGACGGCGCTCGGCGACGTGTCGGCCTTTGTTCAGCGGAACAAGAAGTCACTCACCTCGAACGTGGAGGGCCTGAGCAAGGTGACCAAGGTGCTCGTCACCCAACGGGCGGCGCTGGAGGAGCTGTTGGAGGTGGCCCCGACCGGCATGTCGAACCTGAACAACGCCTACAACCCGTCGGCCGGCACCCTCGACACCCGCAACAACGCCGACCAGGCGCAGGACCCGGCGTCGCTGCTCTGCTCGATCCTGCGGACGACGGGCGAGAAGACCGACTGCCGGGACCTGAAGGAGCTCTTCGACTCCCTGCCCGAGGTGCCGCAGGGCGGCCCGGCGGTCACGGGCACGGTCGACCGCACGCTGGGCGGCATTCTGGGGGCGAGGGCATGAGGGGGATACCGCGCAAGGGCGGGGCGCTCGCCTGGGCGGCGGTCGGTTCTCTGTTGCTCTCCGGCTGCGAGTTCAACGGCTGGTACGACGTCCGGCTCCCCGGCGGGGCCGCCTCGGACGGCAACGCGTACCACGTCACCGTCGAGTTCCGTGACGTACTGGACCTGGTGCCGCAGTCGGCGGTGAAGGTCAACAACGTGACGGTCGGCGCGGTCGAGAAGGTGGAGCTGGCCGGCTGGCACGCGCGCGTACGTCTCCGGGTCGCGGACTCGGTGAAGCTGCCGGCCAACGCGACGGCGGAACTTCACCAGACCAGCATGCTCGGCGAGAAGTACGTCGCGCTGTCGAGGCCGGCGGGCACGGCACCGGTCGGCCGCCTCACCGACGGCGACGTGATCCCCCTCTCCCGCAGCGGCCGCAACCCGGAGATCGAGGAGGTGCTGTCCGCACTGTCGGCCCTGCTCAACGGCGGCGGAGTGGCCCAGCTGAAGACGATCACCGTCGAGCTGAACAAGGCGTTGGAGGGCCGCGAGAACCGGGTGAAGTCCCTGCTGAAGGAGCTGAACGTGTTCCTGGGCGGCCTGGACAAGCAGAAGAAGGACATCGTCCGGGCCCTGAAGGCGGTGGACCGGCTCGCCGGGCGCCTCGGCAAGGAGAAGACGACCATCGCCGAGGCGGTGGAGGACATGCCACCGGCCCTCAAGGTCCTGGCCGACCAGCGGCGCGACCTGACGCGCATGCTCACCGAGCTGTCGAAGCTCGGCAGGACGGGCTCCAAGGTGGTCAACGCCTCGCACGACGACACGGTCGCCAACCTCAAGCAGCTCCGCCCGATCCTGCGACAGCTCAACAAAGCGGGCGACGATCTCCCCAACTCCCTTGAACTGCTGACGACTTACCCCTTCCCGCGCAACGCGGTGGACGCGATCAAGGGCGACTACGTGAACCTCCACATCACCGCGGACCTGGATCTGGCTGGGATCTACGGCAACTTGACGAAGAAGCCGGGCGACGGCGACGGAGACGGGAAGGGGGAGGGGGAGGACGAGGGGCCGGAGCTTCCCGGGACCCCCGACCTCCCGGACGTACCGGATCTCCCGCAGGTGCCGGGCCTACCGACGCCCACGACGCTGCCGAGCACGCCGTCGTCGCCCTCCTCCCCGTCCGTCGGCGACGACCCGCTGTGCCCACCGGTGTGCACGGCCGGCTACGCCACCGGGGGCGACTGGCCCGAGGGGATCGACCTCGCACTCGCCGAGCTGATGCTGAAGGGGGTCCAGCCGTGATCACCCGTACGGTCAAGGTCCAACTGCTGGCCTTCGTCACGATCACCGCGGTCGGGGTGGCCTACGTGGGCGCCGAGTACACGGGGCTGGTGGACGACGTCCTGGACCGCGGCTACACGGTCCGCGCGGACTTCCCCGACTCCGGCGGCGTCTTCCCCGGCGCGGAGGTGACGTATCGCGGTGTGCCGGTGGGCAGGGTCGGAGCGCTGCACCTGACGGGGGCCGGCTCCGACGGTGTCTCGGTCGCCCTGGAGATCGAGGACGGCGCACCACGCATCCCGGCGGACACGCTGGCGGTGGTGGCGAACCGCTCGGCGGTGGGCGAACAGTACGTGGACCTGCAGCCGCGCACCTCCCACGGCCCGTACCTGCTGGACGGCAGCAGCATCGAGCGCCGGAACACCCGCGTGCCGCTCCCGACGACGGACCTGGTCCTCAGCCTGGACCGCCTGGTCAACTCGGTCGGCAAGAAGGACCTGCGGATCACCGTGGACGAGCTGGAGAAGGCGTTCGCGGGAACGGGCCCGAACCTGAGCCGCCTGGTGGACTCGGGGAACGAGCTGATCGAGTCGGCGTCGGAGGCACTGCCGGAGACGATCGACCTGATCGAGGACTCGCGGACGGTCCTGAAGACGCAAGCGGACCAGGGCTCATCGATCAAATCGTTCGCACGTGACCTGGCCTTGCTCTCCGCCCAGCTGAAGAAGAGCGACGGCGACCTGCGCAAGCTGATCGGCAATGCCCGTCCGGCGGCGCAGGAGGTGAACTCGCTGCTGAAGTCTGTGGGCCCCGAGCTGTCGGTCCTGCTCGCGAACCTGATCAGCGGCGGCCAGGTGACCCTGGCCCGCCTGCCCGGCGTGGAACAGGCCCTGGTCACCTTCCCGGTGATGGTGGCGGGCAGCTACACGGTCATCCCCGGCGACGGCACGACCCACTTCGGCCTGGTGGTGAACGCCGACGACCCGCCGGCCTGCACCCAGGGCTACGGCACACCCCGCCGCGACCCGGCGGACACGAGCACGCGCGAGGCGAACACGGGGGCTCGTTGCACACTCCCGCGCGGCAGTGAGTCGTCGGTGAGGGGCGCCCAGAACGCCCCAGGCGCTTCCGCCACCTCCGGTGGCTCGAACCGGGCGACCTACGTCACCCCGTACGACCCGGAGACCGGCACCACCACCGGCCCGGACGGAACGTCCGTCCAGATCGGCTCGACGGGCGGCCAACGGACGGTATTCGGAAAGGAGTCGTGGCAATGGCTACTGGTTGGACCGATGGCATGAGCAGAAGGACGGCCCTGTCGGTGGGGCTGGCGACGGCGACCGTCGTCACCACCGCGCTGACGATCTGGCTGACTCTCGGCGTCATGGACCAGCGCGAGGCGGACCACCGCCGCCAGGACATCCTGGCCGCGGCCCGCCAGTCAGCACTGAACTTCACCTCGCTCGACTACCGCCACTACGACCGCGACAGCGCGAACGTCCTGTCGAGCGCGACCGGCGACTTCAAGAAGCAGTTCACGGCGCAGACAAGGCAACTGACGGAACTGGTGGCGGCGAACAAGTCCGTATCCGAGGGCCAGGTCCTGGAGGCAGGCATCGTCCGCTCCGACGAGAACTCGGCCCGCGTGCTGGTGGTGGCCGACAGCAAGGTGACGAACACGGCGGTGCCTCGGGGAGAGGCGCGCACGTACCGCCTCCAGCTGGACCTGCTGTACCGGGACGGCCGCTGGCTGACATCGGACGTCGAGTTCGTCGGCTGACCGGCACGCACCACCACTGAGGAGTACGACTGATGGCGAAGACGACGACTGCCCGGCGCACGATGACGGCGGCGGCCCGCGCGGCGGCCAAGCGAGCGGAACGCAGCCACCGCGAAGTCGATCCGCCCGGCCCGCTCGACGGCGGCCATGCCGCTGTCGACGGCGGCCTCCGGGTCGACCCGGACCCGGTGGCGACCGTCGCGGGCCGCACCGTTCTCATCGAGGCCCCGAAGAACGGCTGGCAGGACCCACCGGAGCCGTCGCCGGAGGCCTTCGAGGAGGACGACGCGGCGGAGGAGCGGGGCACTCCCGGCCACCGAAGGCTGCTCACGGCCCTGCTCGGCGTCCTGCTGGTGGCGGGCCTGGTCGCGGTGGCCGTACTGGGGTGGCAGTACTGGGAGGCGCGACGAACGGAGACGGCTCGCAACGAGGCGGTGGCGGCGGCGCGGAAGGCGACTCCCGTCGTCCTGTCCTACGACTACCGCCACCTGGACCGGGACTTCACCCGCGCCCGGGCCCATCTGACGGGCGACTTCCGCGACGAGTACGGCAAGACCACGAAGACGGTGGTGGCGCCGACGGCGAAGAAGTACCACGGCGTGGTGAAGGCGACTGTCGCCGCCCCGGCCTCCGGCGGCTCCCCGGCGGCGTCGGTCGTCTCGGCGTCCCCGGACAAGGTCGTGGTCCTGCTGTTCGTCAACCAGGTCACGCAGAGCACGCAGGTTTCGGGGTCCAGGGTGGACCTGAACCGGGTGCGGGTGACGATGGAGGACACGGACGACGGCTGGAAGGTGAGCGCGGTGGACGCGCTCTGAGGCACGCTCTGTATGTGCCGGACGTACCGGATGCGCCGGATGCGCCGGATATGCCGGACGGTCAGTACCGGATCTCGATCGCGCGTCCGCCCTCCGCGTCAACCTCGAACATCTCGGAGATCTCGGACAAGTCAGATGTCTCGGGAATCCGGGCCGCGACGCCCAGCGCGATCCGGTGTGCCGACCAGGCCGCCGCGGCGGCGTCCAGAACATCATCGGCGGGAACCCGATCCGCCTCGCCGAGTTCGTCCGGCAGCGTGATCCCGGCCGCGTCCAGCAGGCGGCGACGCTCGTTCTGGCCGCGCCAGGTCTTCTTGGCGTAGGCCAACGGCACGCCACCGGCCAGCGCGCAGAAGGACACCTCCGGGTGCACCTCATGGATCCGCTCATCGGCGAGCCAGCACGCCCGTGCCTCAAGCAGCTTCGGAGCCAGCGCCCACGCCTGCTTGCTCAGCCGCTGACCGGTGAGCTCATGACATCGATCGCCGGCCGCCACATAGTCCGGCTCCTGCCAGGCCGCCCGCGGCGCCACGAGGAAGACACTGCTGCGCCGCACGTGTAGCAGCGCCCTCGCTCCAAGATCCGCGGCCCGCCATCCCTTCTCGACGAGCCCGAGCGGCATGTCCACGGCGATCGTCCCCACCCCGGCGGCACGCTCGATCAGCGCATCGAGCCGGGCATCCACCAGACCGCCCACATACGCGCCGTCCGTGAGCCCGACCCCAACCCATCCCTGCTTGCCACAGGCGTCGATCCCCAGGACATCCATGCCGCCTCGTCTCTCGCGCAGGATCGGTGCGGAGGCTCATCGTACGGAACACATTTTCTCCACCAGTTCGCGCAACCCTTTCCACATCTGGAGAGTCCGCGTCTACATGCACACGCACGCCTTGGACGCGCAGGCCCAACCAGGTCAACCCACCCCGCCCTCGGACCACGGCCCGCGCCACCCGGCAAAGACGTCGGACGGAACCTCGGCATGAGACACAAGGACGAAGGCGAGATCAAGCACGCACTCGGAATCGACTCCGGGAGAAACCTCTCCAAAGACAAGATGATGAGGTTCGCGGCCATGATGCCCGACATGGGCACCGAGATGGCCCTGAAAATCGTCGAACCGTCAGGAACACGTCCATCGGGCTTTTCAGGATTTCAGGGACACCCTCAAGAACGAACTCGACAAGGGCGACCTGACCTGGGAACAACGATGGAAAATCATCGTGAAGGTGGTACTCGGTACCGCCGCAGTCGCCTTGGGTGTGGCTTTCGTCGGCGGCAGGATCATGGCTGAAGACAGTCCCCGATGATTCCCTGGAAGCCTGACGTTGATTCTTCACCAGAATCCCAGACGCCCCATCCCCTGAGCGAGCCCCAATTGACCGACCCCACAACCCGACTGCGGGACGGCATCACCCTCGCCCCACGGTCGCCCGCAGAGATACGCGCCGAACGCCGCCGCATCATCGAGTCCATCCGCGCCCTCCGCCGCCTCCTCGACAAGCGCCGCACCTTCGAGGTGGCCGACCGCCGCCGCCTGAACCGCGAGGCAGGTGACCGCGGTCGCGCGGAAGCCGCCCACGCGGAGGAAGTGCGCCGCATCGAGGAGAAGCAGGCCCGGCAAGAGCGCTCTCTCACCCAGGGCTTGGACAGTCTGGACGGCAGGCGGGAGCAGCAGGAGACACAAGCCCTTGCCGTGCTACGCCGTGAGTTCGTCGAGCGGCGGCTCAGGAACACGCCTCTCACCGTGAGCGAGCTGAACGGCTTCGGCACCGGACTGATCCGCGACCTCGCCGCCCAAGGCATCAGCACGGCAGCCGACTTCACGGGAGTGACCTGGGGCAGGGCACCGAACGGCAAGGGCGGCAACGTCCTCTACATCCACCGCGCGGACGGCCACCGGATTCACGTCAACGGCATCGGCCAGCACCGGAGCGGCCCGCTCATGGAGTGGCGCCAAGCCGCCCTCGCCCGCGCCGAAGCCCGTGCCCCACGCACGCTTCCCCCGGACGAGCGTCACCGTATCTCGGAGATCATCAAGGCCGAACGCACCCGCCTACGCAAGGAGTTGTCCAAGGCCTCCCTCACCGCGGAGAACGCCCACATCCAGGCAACCCGACGCCACACCGAGGCCCTCGAACTCCTCGCCGCCTCCGAGCAGGAAGCCGCCCGCCTCGCCGCAGAACGCAGAGCCGAGTTCGACGCGATGGCTGAGCAACTCCTAGCCCTTCAGTCGGAACTCTCCGCCCACATGGACCGGCACGGCGACGTGGGCCGCAGTATCCGCCGCGCCCAGCGCCGCGCGCTCCGACCGGTCTCCGCCCTCCCCGCGATTCCTACTCCCCGCGCGCAGGCCGACCTCACGAGGAAGTCGGACTCGACTCCCGCTCCCTCCCCTGCCCCTGCCCCTGCGGCCACCGCCCGCGCAAGCCTCGCCTGGCTGCTGCCGATCCTCTACTTCGGCTTCACCACAGTCGTAGGCGTGGGCGAATTGGCAGGGAACACCGCTCCCCTCGGACTTGTGATCACGTCCCGGCTCTTCGCCCTCGCGACCACCGCGGAGCTGCTCCGCCTCTGGATCCCCCGCAGGCGCCGGCAGACGCAAGACTCCATGCCCTCCGGAACCGGCTGGCAAGCCACCGGGATGTTCCTCGCCCTGGCCGCAGCGGGCATGTTCGCGGACGAGAAGTCCGACGTGTTCGGGGCCGCCTGCGTCGTCTCCGTACTCGCAGCGCTGCTGCTCCTGGCCGGAACCGGCCTGCGTATCCGCCCCCCCCCCCCCCCCCCCCCCCCCCCACCAAGCACCACCCAGTTTTAAAAAAACCACCCCCCCACCCCGGAACCCCCCCCCCCCAAAACCAAACCCCCCAAACCCTTTTTAAAAA
>NZ_JAKEIP010000090.1 GCF_021474425.1 Streptomyces muensis
GTGGGGACACAGGAGGGCTCCAGCGTGGGCGGGGCGGTGGAGCGCGTTGTGGCGCGGCGGGGCCGACGGCCGGTGTCTGCCGCTGGGGTGTGCGGGCAGCCCGCGGATGCCGTCCTCTCGGGGATCAGCAGACGGTACGGCGCGGCGCAAGATCCGCACCAGAGGACGGTTCATCCATCTTCGGCGCCGTCAGTGGACGAAACCTCCATCACTCGGTGTCCTTGGGCGCCTCCCCGGATTCCGCGTCCGGTCCCTGCGCCCGCACCCGCTGCACGTGCTCCAGGGACTCGCGCAGCTCGGTGAGCCAGTCGTCGGTGTGCCGCTGGACCAGCCGTACGCACCAGGCGAGGGCGTCGCTGCGGCTGCGGGCGACCCCGCCGGCGATCAGGGTGTCGAGGACCTGGCGTTCGGGCTGTCGAAGCCGGGTCATCACCGGGGCGGCGACATGGGTGAACAGGGCGCGCTCACCGCCGCACTCCACGCCCCAGGAGACCTTCCGACGGAACCGGTGTTCGGCGTCACGGGCCACGGCGATCCGCGCGTCCCGGGTGCGCTCCCGGAACTCCTGGATCCGGCCCTCCACGGCCGCCTCCCGCTCGGCGGCCGAGACGTCATCGGCCAGCTGGGGTGCGGGAATGCGGCCGATCACGGTGATCTCCTCGCGGTCGACCGTCACCTCGGCCAGCTCCTCGAAGAGGTCGTCCGGCAGGCGGCCGGCGAGCCAGCCGCGCAGCTTCTCTCGTTGCTCGCTCGTAATCATGTAATGACGATTACTCCCCTCGACCATGAACACAAGGGGGTACGGACATGTCCGCCGAGGGCTCAACCGGAATGTTTCAGGCCTATTAATGAGCGTGCGAGATCCGGCCACTCGGAGGCTTGGAACGATCAAGAACCGCCAACTTCCGGCGTTGGAACGTTCGAATTCCGTTACTTCACGCCACTGATTCAATACGCAAGGTTACTGAAACCTGTGGTGTCGAGGTGAGTTTCCGCGCCGGACTCGGCAGACTCCCGCTCGTCGCTCCGGCACCGATCGCGCCGGAGCCGGCACACCCCCGAATCAAGCGGAAGGATGCACACAATGCGGACCACCGCGCGCTGGGCAGCGACCCTCGCTCTCACGGCCACCGCCGTCTGCGGACCCCTGACCGGATCCGCCTTCGCCGCCCCGGACGCCGCCCCTGCCTCGCTCTACGCCCCCTCGGCGCTGGTGCTCACCCTCGCCCACGGCGACGACGCCACCCTGACGACGCCGGTGCGCGCCGTCACCCTCAGCTGCGCCCCGACGCCCTCGGGTACCCATCCCGATGCCGCCTCCGCGTGCGTCGAACTGCGCGGCGTGGGCGGGAACTTCGAGGCCCTGAAGAGTAGAGACGGCGTGCTCTGCACCAAGCAGTACGACCCCGTGATCGTCACCGTCCAGGGGGTCTGGCAGGGCCAACGCGTGTCCTATGAGCGCACCTTCGGCAACGAGTGCGTGAAGGGCTCCTACACCACGAGCCTCTTCGCGTTCTAGGACCGGGATCGCGCGGTCCCGCGCAGTTCGGCAGCGGCTCGCGGATGGGGAGTGCGAGTGCTGCCGGGGGCCCCTTGCGATCTCGCACCGGGGGTCGGCCAGGCGGAGTGGGGCCGCCTGGCCGGCACCTCGGATCGCCTCACCGATCCCTCGTGCAGCCCTTGGCCCGGTCGCGGTGACTGGTGTCGCACCAGGGGTAGCGGCGGCTGCGACGGCAGGTGCACAGGGCGACGCGGAAGCGGTCGGAGGTGACGACGGTGCCGTCCTCCAGCTCCACCTCGACCGGCCCTTCCACCAGGACGGGACCCTGGCGCTGGACCTTGATCCGACGCGGTTCGTCAGACGGGGCGTTCGGCACGGACGACCACCAGCTCCTCCCGCCGGCCAGGGGTCGCCACCAGACGGCGCTCCCGCAGCCAGCTCTCCCGCGAGCGCAGCACCGGGCCGAACGGGATCACCCGTCGCCGCGTCACGGATGCCTTCAGCCCCGCCCCCCGCAGATGCGTCAGCGTCCGGTCGGGACAGCTGAGCGCCGAGTGCACGACCAGGAGGACACCGCCGGGGCGCAACAGAGCGGGGGCCTCCCGGCAGATCCGGTCCAGGACGAGCCGTCCGTCGCGGCCGGCGTCCCAGGAGCGGGCCGCGCCACGCGGCGCGTGATCCGACTCGGGCGCGGGCACATAGGGCGGATTGGCCAGGATGAGGTCGAACGACTGCCCGTGGACCGGGGCGAAGAGGTTGCCGTGCCGGATGCGGACCCGGAGCCGGGCCAGCCGGGCGTTCAGCCGCGCCGCGCACACCGCCCGCCAGGACACGTCCACCGCGGTCACCCGCGTGCCGCGGCGTCGTGCGGCCTCGATCGCGAGCGCCCCCGAACCGGTGCCCACGTCGAGGACGGCCGCGCCGTCCGGCAGCGGCTCCTCGCGCAGCGCCCCGATCAGCAGGTCGGTGTCTTCCTGAGGCGCGTACACACCCGGTGGTACCAGCGTTCTCACCGGCCCCGGGTACCCCGGCATTCAGAACATAAGGGGGATTGCAGACAGTGGCCCCGTGCGCAGCGACGTCCGTCCCGCGCGCCAGGCGCCCAGGAGCCGGTCGGCGAAGCGGTCCTCCAGATGGCCGGTGGCGTCGATGCCGAAGGCCACGTCGGGGGCGAGATGCGGCTCCTCGGCGAGCAGGCCGCCGATGACCTCGTGCCGTACGACCTGCTCGTGCACCGCGTCCGCCTCGACGTGCTCGTCGTAGAAGTGCTCGGCGGCGGGCCCGGCCCCCGTGCGGCGCATGGCCTCGGCGAGCCGGCGCGACGCCGGCGACGAGGTGATCTCGACCGCCGCGAAGTGGCCGACGAGCGCTCCGCGCAGCGCCCGGTGCAGGCCGAGCAGGGACATCAGGTTGACCGTGGCCAGGGCCTGCGCCGTCCCCTGGTCGAGATAGTGCCCGTACGTCGTGTCCAGGCCGAGGTCGGTCATCAGGTCGGCGAAGAGGCGTGCGTGGACCCGGTCGGGGCGGCCGCCGCCGTACTCGTCGAACTCCACCGCCGCCATGCCCGCCTTGGCCCTGCCCCACAGCCGGGGCAGCACCCACGCGTGCGGGTCCGCCTCCTTCAGGTGGTACAGGGAACGCTGGACCGCGTACTCGCGTATGTGCCACAACTCGCCCTCGGCGGACAGGTAGTGGCTGAGGCCGGTGCCGTCGACGGGCTCGACGAGGAGGTCGGCCAGCGCGTCCTCCACGCCGTCGTGGGCGGGGACGTCCGCGCGCAGGGCGGCCAGGAAGCGGTGCTCGAGCGCCGCGCGGACACGCAGCAGGTCCGGGTTCCACTCGTAGGAGTCGGGTACGTCGGCGAAGCCGCGGTAGTGCAGTTCGTAGCAGAGGTAGAGGGCCAGCTGGAGATCGTCGCCGTAGACGGCCGCGCTCGCGATGTCCTGGCTCCGGGGCAGCGGGCTCGCATCCCGCAGATACCCCTCGACGGCGGCGGAGACGGGGCCCCGGGCGGACGGCAGCCGGGGTCCCTCGCCTTCGCGTGCCTGTCGGACGTCGTGTGCCATGGCCGCCGAGTACCCGGGGCGTGCCGGGCCACCCGCCGGGGTGTCGTCCGGTAGCGGGCGGCCCGGTCACTCGCCCTCGGACTCCTCCTGGGCCCGTGTGTTCGGAGTGATCGCCTCGCCGGCCTCACCCCTGCGGCGGCGCCGCTCGGCGGAGTCCTCGGTGCGGTGGGCGGCGTCCGACAGCCCCTTCAGTGCCTCCTCGAGCGCCGTCTCCGGTTGCTCCTCCCGCGGCTTCCTCTCCTCGGACACGGGTGTCTCCTTCCGTTGTCGGCCGGGTCGCGCGATGCGTCGGGTACCCGCGCACGGCCCCTGCCATCGGCGGCGATCAGCTGGTCACCGGCGCGATCCTCAGTGGTACCGGCTCATGGGGAGCGGTCTCCTCGTCGAGGCGGGACACCTCCGCCCACCAGGAGGCGCCGTCCTCGATGTGCCGCAGCATGACCCCTTCGCGGATCGCCCACGGGCAGATCGTGACCGCGCGCAGCCCGGTCAGCTTCATCGCGGTGTGCGCGACCACCGCGCCGGCCAGGCTCTGGGCGGCGCGCGGCGCGGAGATGCCGGGGAGCAGGGCGCGTTCGGGGGCGGGCAGCAGGGAGAGGCGGCCGACGGCCTCGCGCAGGTCCGAGCGGGCCAACTGCCGCTCCACGAACGGCCCGTGACGCCCCGCCGCCGCCCCGCACAACCGGCCCAGCTGCTGGAACGTACGCGAGGTGGCCGCCGCCGTGCGCGGTCCCTCCCAGCGGATACGGGCCGCGACGTCGCGCAGTTGGTGGCGGACCTTGCGGCGCAGGGCGCGGACCCGTGCGGTCGGCGGCGGATCCTCGCCGTCGAAGAACTCATGGGTCAGCCGGGCCGCGCCGAGCGGCAGCGACGCCACGAAGTCGGGCAACCGGCCGCGTCCGAAGGCGACTTCGAGCGAGCCGCCGCCGATGTCCAGCAGCGCCAGCGGCCCCGACCGCCAGCCCATCCACCGCCGCGCCCCGAGAAACGTCAGCTCGGCCTCCACCTCGCCCGGCAGGGTGCACAGCCTCACCCCCGTGCGCGTCCGCACGGCGCGCAGCACGTCCCGGCGGTTCGGGGCGGCGCGTACCACGGCGGTCGCGAAGGCCAGGGGCGAGGTCGAGCCCCACCGGAGCGCGGTGCGGTCGGCCGCCGAGACCGCGTGGACCAGCCGCTCGACGGCCTCCTCCGGCACGGCCTCCCCGGGCCTGACCTGTTCCGACAGCCGCAGCCGCCACTTGGCGGTGTGCACCGGGAGCGGCACCCCTCCCTCCGCATCAGCCACGACCAACCGGACCGTGTTCGACCCCACATCCACCACGCTGATTCGCATACGTCCGCGAGTACCCGTTTCCCGGTCGGCCCAACGGAGTCAGCTCCCTGTGCGCCGCCCCGCACGACACAAGCGCCGTACCCGGACAGGGAAGAGGGGCCGTCGTCTCCCTGAGGACGGCGGCCCCTCGGACCAGGGTGGTCAGGCGGTACGGACGGTCACATGTGGACGACCGGCGCTGCGGACGCGTCCTGCTCGGGCACCCCGCGACGGAAGAGCACGAAGGCGATCAGGGCACCCGCGGCGAAGAAGCCCGCCGACCACCAGAAGGCGGTGGTGTAGCTCTCGATCGTCGCCTGGGCCTGCACCAGCTTGCTGGTGGCGTCCCGGCCCGCGAGGTAGTCCGTGGCCGCGCTCGCGGCGAGCGTGTTGAGCAGTGCCGTGCCGATCGAACCACCCACCTGCTGCATGGCGTTGACCGTCGCGGACGCCACACCCGCGTCCTCCGCCGCCACTCCGCCGGTGGCCAACTGCATGGCGGGCGGCATGACCATGCCGAGGCCTGCGCCGATGATGATCAGCTGTGGCAGCACCGCGGTCGCGTAGTCCGAACCGATACCGATCCCGGTCAGCCAGGCCATACCGGCGGTGGCGACGGCGAAGCCGAGCGGCAGGACGACCTTGGGGCCGAGCCGCGGCACCAGGACCGTCGTGCCGATCTGCGCCATCACCATCAGCGCCGCGACCATCGGCAGGAAGGCGACTCCCGTCTTCGTCGGGCTGAAGCCCAGGTTGATCTGGAGGTAGTAGGTCAGGAAGAGGAACACGCCGAACATTCCGGCGCCGGTGATCAGCACGGTCAGGAAGGAGGCGGCGCGGTTCCGGTCGAGCAGGATCCTGAGCGGCAGCAGCGGGTGCGCGGCCCGGGTCTGCCACCAGGCGAACGCCGCCAGCAGCACGCCGCCGGCCAGCAGGAAGCCCCAGGTCTCGGACGAACCCCAGTCGTGGGTCTCGGCGTTGGAGAAGCCGTAGACCACGGCGAACAGTCCGGTGGCGACCAGGATCGTGCCCGGCACGTCCAGCTTGGAGTTCACGGCGTCGCGGTGGTTGTTCAGCAACAGCCAGCCGCCGACGAAGGCGAGCGCCGCGATGGGCACGTTGACGTACAGCGTCCAGCGCCAGTCCAGGGCGTCGGTCAGCACACCGCCGAGCAGCAGGCCCACCGCGCCACCGGCACCGGCGATGGCGCCGTAGACGCTGAACGCCCTGGCCCGCTCCCGGGCGTCGGTGAACGTGGTGTTGAGCAGCGAGAGCGCGGCCGGTGCGAGCAGCGCGCCGAAGGCACCCTGGAGGGCGCGTGCGATGACCAGCATCTCGAACCCGGTCGAGGCACCGCCCAGGACGGACGCGCCCGCGAAGCCGACGACGCCGACCAGGAAGGCGGGCTTGCGACCGAAGAGGTCCGCTATCCGGCCGCCGAGCAGCAGCAGCGAGGCGAAGGCCAGCGCGTAGGCGGTGACGATCCACTGCCGGTTGCCGTCGGAGAAGCCGAGGTCGGCCTGGGCCGAGGGCAGGGCGATGTTCACGATCGTGGCGTCCAGCACCACCATCAGCTGGGCGACGGCGATGATCGCGAGGATCCACCACCGCTTCGCCGAGGCCGCCGCCGGCGGCGCCTCGACGGCGCCCGCACGGGCGCTGTCCGTCAGGGTCTTCTCGGGCATCGGGACTCAACTCCAGGGAAAGCCGTGCGAAGGTAATGAGTACGTAAACGAAACGGTTTCGTTCACTTCCCAGAGACTAGACCCTCCACCTACGAAACGGCAACGTTTCGAAACGCATGCGGCTCGTATTTCTTGACAGGCATATAGCCAAAGAGGCATATTGCCTGTATGGCCGACGCCTCGCTCTGGACCGCCCTCGCCGATCCGCATCGACGGGCCATCGTCGCGCTGCTCCTGGAGCGGCCACGTCCCGTCGGGGAGATCGTGGAGGCGTGCGGGCTGAGCCAGCCCGGCACCTCCAAGCACCTCAAGGTGCTGAGGGAGGCGGGCCTGGTGCGGGTACGGCAGGACGCGCAGCGCCGCGTCTACGCCCTGGAGCCCGCGCCCATCGCCGAGCTCGACGCCTGGCTCGCCCCGTACCGGAAGCTCTGGAACCGCAGTCTGGACGCCCTGGGCCGCCGTCTCGACGAGACAGCGCGGGAGACGGCGACGCGGGAGGCGCCGGACGACGCCCCGAACGACCTCGAAGGACCCACCACGAAGGACTGATCCACCATGACCGCCGACCTCACCGGCACCTATCTCACCCTCGACGACGGCCGTCCCGCCGTCCGCTTCAGCCGTCTCTACGACCACCCCGTCGACCGCGTCTGGCACTTCGTCACCGATCCCGACGAACTCGCCGAGTGGTTCCCGTCCCGCGCCGAGATGGAGCTGCGGCCGGGCGGCGCGGTGACGTTCAGCGGCGATCCGAACATGGCGGACTCGACCGGCACGATGATCGCCGTCGATCCGCCCCGTCACCTGTCCTTCGACTGGGGCGGCGACGAGCTGCACTTCGATCTGGAGGCGCTCGACGACAAGCGCACCCGCTTCACGCTCACCAACGTCCTGGCCGCCGAGGACACCGCCGCCCGCAACGGCGCCGGCTGGGAGGTCTGCCTGGCCGCCCTGGACGCGAAGGCCCGCGGCGAGCGGTTCGAGGGACCGCACGCCGGGACCGAGGCGCCCTGGAAGGGGCTCTACGACGCCTATGTCGCGGCCGGCGTGCCCTCCGGCGCCGCCATCCCGGGGCAGGACTGAGCAGCTCAGGCCATCTGACGCCGCACCAGCTCGTGCAGCCGCCCGGTCGTGTCCGCGAGCAGCTGCGCGGGCGGACCCTGCTGAGCCACCTTGCCGTCCTCCATCACGATCACACGGTCGGCGTCCAGCACCGTGGACAGACGGTGCGCGATGACGATCCGGGTGGCGTTGAGGGCCTTGGTGGACTCGATCACCGTGCGCTGTGTCTCGTTGTCGAGGGCGCTGGTCGCCTCGTCGAAGAACAGGATGCGCGGCCGGCGGATCAGCGCCTGGGCGATCATCAGCCGCTGCCGCTGGCCGCCGGAGATCGCGCCGCTGCCCGAGACGATGGTGTGCAGCCCCATCGGCATCCGCTTGATGTCCTCGGCGAGCCCCGCCATCTCGGCCGCGGCCATCGCCTCCTCCGGCGTGTACGGCTCGGTGCCGCAGATGACGTCCAGGATGGACCCGGTGAACGGCTGCGCGTGCTGGAGCACCACCCCGCACTGCCGCCGCACGGCCGACTGGTCCAGCGCCGACAGGTCCTGACCGTCGTACAGCACACTGCCCGAGACCGGCCTGTCGAAGCCGATCAGCAGCCTGAGCAGGGTCGACTTGCCGCAGCCGCTGGGGCCGACGATCGCCACGAACTCGCCCGGCCGGACGTCGAAGGACACGTCGTCCAGGACCAGGGGACCGTCGTCGGAGTACCGGAAGGACAGCCGGCGCGCCTCGATCGCACCGGTCAGCGGGCCCGGCCGGGTGCTCGCGGTGCGCACCTCCGGCGTGGCCTCCAGGACCGGCTTGATCTCCTCGAACAGCGGCAGCGCCGCCACCGCCGACACGAACGAGCCGGTCAGCTGGGTGACCGAGGTCAGCAGCATCGTCACCGAGGTGTTGAAGGTGAGGAAGGCGGCCGCCGACATCGTCCCGCGCGCCGGACCCGCCAGCAGCATGAACATCAGCAGCGTGCACACCGGCAGATAGACAGCGCCCATCACCGTGGTGAGGTTCTTGATCCGCCCCACCTTCTGCTGCAGCTCACGGCTGCGCGCGAACTGTGACGCCCAGGACGCGTACGCGTAGTTCTCGGCCGCCGCGACGCGCAGCTTCGGCAGTCCGCGCAGCGTCTGGAACGCCTGGTTGTTCAGCTTGTTGCTGAGCACCACGAGGCGCCGCTGCCAGCGCACCTGCCACAGCCCGAGCCCCAGGAACACGGCCGCGATGACGACGAGCATGCCGATCGCGGCCATGGCCATCGGCACGCTGTACCAGAACAGCAGCGCCAGGTTCATCGCGCCCACCGTCACCGAGGAAGCGACGACCGGCCCGACTCCGGCCAGCAGACGGCGGATCGCGCTGATGCCCATGGCCTGACTCGCCAGCTCGCCGGTGGAGCGCTCGGTGAAGAACTTCGTGGGCAGCCGCAGCAGCCGGTCCCACAGGGCCGGTTGGAGCGTCGCCTCGATCCGGCCCTCCAGGCGCAGGATCGTCAGGTTCTGCAGCAGCATGAACGCCGCCGCCACGACACTGCTGATCATCACCGCCAGACAGAACTGCACGATCAGCCCGGTCTGCGCCTTCGGCACGAACTCGCCCAGCACCTTGCCGGTCGCGATCGGCACGAGTGCGCCGATCGCCACCGTGACCAGTCCGCTGACCAGGAGGTTCGTCAGATCGCCGCCGGTGCCCCGCATGCTGAACCGCAGCAGCCTCAGCGGGCTCAGGGCGCGGTCGGGCAGCGGCCGGTAGAACATCACCGCGCGCGGCTCGAACTCCTCCGCGTTGGCCTTCTCGATCGGCGTCTCACGGCCGGTCGCCGGATGCACGGCGACATAGCCGCCGCGCCGCCACAGCAGCGCCACCGGCGCACCGGACAGCGCCCGGTGACCGACCAGCGGCCCCACGTTGTCCCGCCACCAGCGCCCGTCCAGCCGTACGGCCCGGGTCCGCACCCGTGAGGCGATGGCCACCCGCTCGACCGGGTCGAGCCGGTCGCTCTCGGTGCCGCTCTGCGCGGGCTCGGCCAGCGTGATCCCGGCCGCCTGGGCGACCAGCTTGCAGGCCGCGTAACTGGCGTCCGCGTCGGCGGCCGTCGTGCGCTGGTCGCCGCGCTTGCCGATGGACGCCAGCAGCGTCCGGTCGGCCTGGGCGCGCACCGCCTCACCGGCCTTGATGCCCTCCGCGGTGCGGGTCTCGTGGGTGCGCTCCAGCTGCTCGATCCAGCGGTCGAGGGTGGTCAGCAGCCGGTACTGCTGGTCGACCATGGACTGCCAGACCGCCGGGTCCATCAGCAGGTCGGCGGCGGCCTCCGCGCCGTACAGCGCGCCGTACTGCACGCTGCCGGGCGGCACCTGCATCCAGAAGACGTCGTCGTCGGTCACCTCGGCGGCCGACCCCTCGGTGGCCATGGGTGCCTGGAAGAGGATGGAGAGGCTGCGGCCGACGCCGAGGGCGAGGGCGTACTCCAAGGGGCTCGTCTGCGGCGGGACGTACTGCGGGTTGCCGTACTCGTCGTAGGACCAGGTCTGCGTGTTCGCGGGCTGGTACAGCTCGCGCAGCCCGATGCGGTGTACGACGCAGTCCCGCAGCGGTCGGGCCACCAGCGTGTGCTGCGGTCCGGCGACCGGGCCGAGCAGCAGCGAGCCCGCCTCGAGACGGCCGAGGTGGTGCCAGTGGCCCTGCTGACCGGCGTCGACCGCGAACAGGTCCACCGCGCCGGACGCGACCAGCCACAGCACCTGCGGGCCTTCGAGGTCCAGGCGGTTGAAGCCGGCGCAGTCGATGCGCGTGCCCATCTGCCCGAGCGCGTTGAGGACGAGGTCACCCTCGTGGACGGAGGTCATCTCACCGCTCCTTGACCAGTGCCGCGTACGCGCCGCCGCGCGCGACGAGGTCCTCGTGCCGCCCGCGTTCGACGATCGTGCCGTGCTGGAGTACGACGATCTCGTCGCTGTCGCGCACGGTGCTGAGCCGGTGTGCGATCACCACACAGGCACAGCCGCGCTTGCGCAGGTTGTCCATCACGACCAGCTCGGTCTCGGCGTCCAGCGCGCTCGTCACCTCGTCGAGGACGAGGATGCTGGGGCGGCGCACCAGCGCCCGCGCGATCTCCAGGCGCTGACGCTGCCCGCCGGAGAAGTTGCGGCCGTCCTGCTCGACCTTGCTCTGGATGCCGCCGGGGCGGCGCATGACCACGTCGTACAGCGCCGCGTCGCGCAGCGCGTCCACCACCGCGTCGTCCGGGATCGACGGATCCCACAGCGCCACGTTGTCGCGGATGGTGCCCTCGAAGAGGAACACCTCCTGGTCGACGAAGGAGACGGAGGCGGCCAGCGCGCCGCGCGGGATGTCCTCGATGCGCTGGTCGTCGATGCGGATGACGCCCTCCCAGGGGGCGTACAGGCCCGAGATCAGCCGGGAGACCGTCGACTTGCCGCTGCCGGAGCCGCCGACCAGGGCGACCTGCTGGCCGGGGCCGACGGTCAGGTCGAAGCCCGTCAGCAGGGGCTTGTCGAGAGGGCTGTAGCCGAAGGTGATGTTCTGGAGCTCGACGTGGCCGTGGAGGCGGCGCGTGGACTCGCCGCCGCCGGGCCGGCCGTAGAGCGGGTCCGCCTCGAAGTTCTCCACGTCCTTCAGGCGGGCCACGTCGGCGGCGAAGTCCTGGATGCGGCCGGCGACGCCGTTCAGGCGGGTGATCGGGGCGGTGAAGCGGGTGACCAGGGCCTGGAAGGCGACCAGCAGACCGACGGATATGCCGCCCTCGACCGCGCGCATGCCGCCGATCCAGAGGATGAGCGCGCTGTTGAGCGTGGCGAGCGTCGGCGCGACCACGCCCAGGTAGGCGCTCGGCACGCCGAGGCGCTGCTGTTCCTCCAGGGTGGTGGCGTGCTGTCCGGCCCACTTGCGGAAGTAGCCGTCCTCGCCGCCGGTCGCCTTCATCGTCTCGATCAGCTGGAGACCGGTGTAGGCGGTGTTGGTGAGCCGGGCGCTGTCCGCGCGCAGCTTGGCGGTGCGGGTGGCGCGCAGCCGGATGACGACGCGCATGGCGACGACGTTCAGCAGGGCCACGCCTATGCCTACGAACGTCAGCTGCGGGTCGTAGGTGTAGAGGAGGATCGCGTACAGCACGACCACCACCGCGTCCACGCCCGCCGCCGCGAGGTCACGGGCCAGGGTCTCGGACACCGCGTCGTTCGACTGGAGGCGTTGCACCAGGTCGGCCGGGCTGCGCTGGGAGAAGAACGTCACCGGCAGCCGCAGCAGATGCCGCAGGAAGCGGGCGCTGGACAGGGTGGAGGAGATGATGCGGCCGCGCAGCAGGTTCGCCTGTTGCAGCCAGGTCAGCACGAGGGTGAGCGCGACACAGGTGCCCATGGACGCGAACAGCACGCCCAGCAGGGAGGTCTGGCCGCCGATGAGGAACATGTCGATGTACGTGCGGCTCAGCGCGGGCACCGCCGCGCCGACCACCACCAGGAGCAGGCTCGCCAGGACCGCGGCGGGCATCGTGCCCGCGGTGCCGCGCAGCCGGGCCGGCATCGCGCCGAGCACACCCGGCTTGCGTCCGCCCTTGCTGAAGTCCTCGCCGGGCTCCATCACCAGCACGACACCGGTGAAGCTGCCGTCGAAGTCCTCCATGGGCACGAAACGGCGGCCCTTGGCGGGGTCGTTGATGTAGACGCCACGGCGGCCGAAGCGGCGGCCCATGCCGTCGTAGACGACGTAGTGGTTGAACTCCCAGAACAGGACGGCCGGCGTCTTCACCTCGGCGAGGGCGGCCGTGTCCATCTGCATGCCCTTGGCCGTCAGACCGTAGGAGCGGGCCGCCTTGAGCAGGTTGCTGGCGCGCGAGCCGTCCCGGGAGACACCGCACGCGATGCGCAGTTCCTCCAGCGGGACATGGCGGCCGTAGTGCCCGAGGACCATCGCGAGGGAGGCGGCGCCGCACTCCACGGCCTCCATCTGGAGCACGGTCGGGGTGCGGACCGTCTTCGACCTGCCCTTGGGCACGGGGCGCTTCGGCGGGGCGGCGCGGCGCCTGCCGGCTCGGGTCTCCTGTGCGGCGCTCACGGCAGCAGCCAGTCGACGGGACGCTCGTCGGCCAGCTCGATCGACGCGTCGGCCATGGTCATCGAGGTGAGGGAGAACGGCGGCCCGTCCGTGGACGACCACTCGTAGCCGCTCTTCGTGCTCGACTTCCGGTCCAGCTGGACCAGTACGGCGACCGGCCTGCCGTCCTTGGTGAACTGCTCGCCCAGCTGGTTGTCCCCGAGGAACGCGGCGATCTGCTGCGCCGACTGAGCGGAGCGGTCCACCGACTTCACATGGCCGCGCAGGACGCCGTACTCCTGGGTGGGCACGGAGGACACGGTGAGGTCGACGGCGGCCTTGTCCGGGATGGAGGCGGCGTTCTCGGCGGGCACGTACACCGTGGCGTACAGCGCGTCCTTCTCGTGGGCGACCTTCTCCACGGCGGCCACGTTCGCGCCGGTGGAGATGATCTGCCCGATGGTGGCGGCGAGCGCGGTGACCCGGCCCGCGGCGACCGTGCGCACGACCGTCTCGCCCTTGGCGGTGCGGACCTTCAGTACGGGCGAGTTCGCCGGGAGCCGCCGGCCCTGCTCGGCGAGGACCGCGGTGACCTGGCCCGCGACCGGGCTCTGCAGGATGTAGCTGCCCTGGCCGTGGGTCAGGACCGCAGGTGCGCTGACCGTCGAGGCGACCGAACCGGTCACCGCCCACACGGACGCGGCGGCCATGACGACCACCGTCACGGACAGCACCAGCCAGCCCTGGGGGCGGGCGAAGCGCACCGGAAGGTCGAGCTCCTCCGGTGACTGGAGCTTGGCGAGGGCTTGTTGGCGGAACTGCACGGAACTTTCCCTCACCTGAGGATGACGGGAGGCCGGCGCGCGGGGGGCCGGCCGTTTTGCGAGCGGTGCCGGATTTGTTTTGTGGCACCCGAGAGTCCCGGAGCCGGGGAACGGCTCCGGGACTCAGCGGTACGAAAGCTCGATCAGAGCGCGGCGACCGCGTTCGTGACCGGGGCGGTGTTCAGGCCGGTGGTGCCCTCCACGAGGCCGACGGCCGTGTCAACCAGGCCGGAGACCGGGAGGACGCCGTTCACGGTGTCGAGAACGGAGTTCACGGCGTTGACCTGCAGGCCGCCGGAGACGTTGTCGAGCTCGGCGTCGGAGATCTCGACGGTCGCAACCTGGGGGGTGGAGTTCATGATGGAACTTCCCTTCCTAATGGATATTCACAAGGGGGAGCGGCCCCCTCTGGGGACAGATGACGGCCGCGACCGCGGGCGACCGGCGCCCGTTTCCGGGAACCGTTCGTGGCCCCTGCGGTGCGATGGATCAAAGCACGGTGCGGGTACGGGCTTCCAATCAAACTCCGGCTCACCAGGGCACTTTCGTCTCAGCCGCATCGATCCGTGCAGACGCGGGCACGTCTTGTCGGCGACTTCTTCACATGCGTCACAGCATCGGCTCGGACGAGGTGTTGCCTCCGCCCGGCGGACCGCGGGGCGATGCGGTGGCGAATCCGACACTCCCGCCTCAAGGGGGTGACCGCCGGTAGCTCCCTTGTGCAGAAGCTCGGCGCACGGTGACTTCGTTGAGTATTGAATGTGCAGATTCCCTGAAGCCTGGATTCCGCTCGGGATTCTCAACCGACCGTTACTGATCGGTAGCGGATCGTGTCAGCCCAGAAGTGCGTACACCGTGCTCGCACGGGCGGCGATCTCTCCCGAACTCTCATCGCTCATCGCGATGTCCGCGAACGCCATACGGCGGCCCAGCTTCGTCACGACCGCTTCGATCAGGACATCCGAACCGAGCACCGCGCGCTGGAACGACGTCGACTGCTGCACCGTCGTCATCGGCCCGTACGCCCCGCGCGCCGCCGACACGGCGATCACGGTGGCGGTGTCGGCGGCCGCCATCAGCGCCTGCCCCGACAGCGCGCCGCCCTCCCGGGCCAGCCCGTCCGACCAGGGCAGTCGCAGGATCGCGCGCCGGTCCTCCACCGCCTCGACGGACAGACCGAGGGCGAGCACCCAGGGCGCGAAGTTGGCGGAGAGGATCTTGTCGGCTTCGGCGGTCGTCATCGTCATATGGGGGATTGTTCCCGCCGCCGGGGCCTCGGGCGCGCTCCTTGGCCGATTCGGTGTTTCGAGTGGGGCGTGTGCAAACGGAATTGAACGCCCCGTGCGACCCGTGCGTACCAACTGCCAACCAGGCGCCCCGAACAGCCGCCGCTGAGACGGCGGCACAGACCCCGTCCCCCAGGAGGTCGAGAAGTTTGAGTCACAAGCGAATTCCGAAGCGCAAGGCCGCGATAGCCGCGGGCGGCGTGGTGGCGCTCGGAGCGGCCGCGATCCTGCTGCCGAACGCCAACGCGTCACAGGACGGCGCGGCGGACGACGCCACGACCGCCAAGACCCTGAAGGCGGCGGACGCGTCGGATCTCGCCTCGCAGCTCGCGGGACTGCTCGGCGACGCCTTCGCCGGTTCGTACTACGACTCCGAGAGCAAGCAGCTCGTGGTCAACGTCGTCCCCGGCGACAACAACAACGTGATCGTCCAGGCGAAGAGGGCCGGCGCGCAGGTACGCGAGGTCGAGAACAGCCTGACCGAGCTCGCGTCCGGCGCGCAGACCCTGAAGTCCGAGGCGACCATCCCCGGCACGGCCTGGGCGGTCGACCCCAGAACGAACAAGATCCTCGTCACCGCCGACTCCACCGTCACCGGCGACAACTGGGACCAGCTGGAGTCGACCGTCGACGGCCTCGGCTCCGGCATGGCGACCATCAAGAAGTCGGCCGGCACCTTCAAGACGTTCCTCTCCGGCGGCGACGCCATCTTCGCGGGCGGCTCCCGCTGCTCGGCGGGCTTCAACGTCACCGCGGGCGACGGCACGCCGGCGTTCCTGACGGCCGGTCACTGCACGCTCGGCGGCAACGAGTGGTCGGACACCGAGGGCGGTCAGCCGATCGCCACCGTCGACCAGTCCACCTTCCCCGGCGACGGCGACTTCGCCCTCGTCAAGTACGACGACCCGGCGACCCAGGCCCCGAGCGAGGTCAACGTCGGCGACCAGACCGTCCCGATCAGCCAGGCCGCGGACGCCGAGGTCGGCCTCCAGGTCTTCCGGATGGGCAGCACCACCGGACTGAACGACGGTCAGGTCACGGGGCTCGACGCCACCGTGAACTACCCCGAGGGCACCGTCACCGGCCTCATCCAGACCGACGTCTGCGCCGAGCCCGGCGACAGCGGTGGCTCCCTGTTCACCCAGGACGGCCTGGCCATCGGCCTCACCTCGGGCGGCAGCGGTGACTGCACGGTCGGCGGCGAGACCTTCTTCCAGCCGGTGACCACCGCCCTGGAGGCGGTCGGCGCGACCCTCGGCGACGCCGCCGGCGGTGGCGCGGGCGCCGGTGAGGAAGCCGGCGCGGGTGAGGAAGCGGGCGCTGGTGAAGAGGCCGGTGCCGGTGAGGAAGCGGGCGCGGGCGAAGAGGCCGGTGCCGGTGAAGAGGCGGGCGCCGGTGAGGAAGCCGGCGCCGGTCAGGAAGCCGGAGCCGGTGAAGAGGTCGGCAACGGCAACGCCGACGGCACGGGCAACGGCCTCGGCGAGATCGTCGGCAACGGCGTCGGGAACTGACGCCCTGACACCGACACACGGGTCCGAGTGATCCGTAGGAACGAACACGTGGTCCGGCCCTCCGGCGGGAGGGTCGGACCACTCCCGTTCCCGGCCGTCGGCCGTCAGTCCCGCGCCCGCAACAGCAGCAGCGCCACGTCGTCCACCCGCTCCCGCCGCGCCACGCTGTGCTCCACGAGCAGATCGGCCAGCTCGTCCAACGGCCGCTCCCCGGCCTCGTTGAGCACCTGGCCGAGGTCGGCGAGCGCGTCCTCGATGTCGACACCCGGGGACTCGATCAGCCCGTCGGTGTAGAGGACGAGCACACAGCCCGGCGTGAACTCGACCTCCGTCGTCGGATAGGTGGGCGAGCCGTCGATGCCCAGCAGCGGACCGCCCGCGAGGTCGAGCACCCGCACCCGCCCGTCCGGCCGTCTCAGCAGCGGCGGCGGATGCCCGGCGCGAGCCATCACCGCCCTCCCGCGCGCCGGATCGAGCCGTAGATACAGACAGCTGGCGAACAGGTCGGAGCCCAGGTCCAGCAGCAGCCGGTTGGTGCTGCGCATGACGTCCTCGGGCGCCTGACCCACGGTCGTGTACGCCCGCACCGCCGTGCGGATCTGACCCATCAGGCCCGCCGCGGTCACGTTGTGCCCCTGCACGTCCCCGATCACCGCCGCCGTCAGGCCCTGCTCGGTCGGCACCAGGTCGTAGAAGTCGCCGCCGATCTCCATGCCCTGGGTGGCGGGCAGATAGCGCGCGGCCGCCTCGACGCCGGCCAGCGGCGGCAGCGAGTGGGGGAGCAGGGCGGCCTGCAGTCCGTGCGCCAACTGGTGCTTGGCGTCGTAGAGCTGAGCCCGCTCCAGCGCCTGCGCGATCAGCCCGCCGAGGCTGGTGAGAACCGCTCGCTCGTCCGCCGGGAACGGATGCGGCTCGGCGTAGGCGAGGACACAGGTGCCGACCGGCCGCCCCGAGGCGATCAGCGGCAGATACGCCCAGGCCGCGAAGCCGTCGGGCGTCGCGTACCGCACCGGATACAGCCGCTCCAGCTCCTGCCGCGAGTCGAAGAACGCCGGGACCCCGGTCGTCAGGGCATGGGTGCCCGGGGTCTGCTCGGTCAGCGGCAGCCCGTCGAACCGTTCCACGATCTGCGGATCCGGATAGCCGCGGTGGCCCAGCACATGCAGCCGGCCCGCCCGCGACCCCAGGACGACCAGCGCCTGGCTGCCGACGGCCGGGACGATCTCGTCCGCGACCAGCTGCACCACGTCCTGCACCCCGGCCGCCTCGGTGAGCGCGCCGGCCAGGCTCAGCACCTGCGAGATGGTCACCAGCCGCCCCGGCGGATCGTCCGGCCCCGGCCCGCCGCGCCCCATCTCCGCCACCGCGCGGGCCCGGCTGATCCGCACACTCAGACCGGTCGTGCTCGGATACATCCGGAACGACAGCCAGTCCCCGGGCGGGCGCAGCGCCACGAAGGAGGTGGTGTGCTGGCTCATCAGCGCGGCCCGGTAGCGGTCCTCGTACACCGGGTCGTTCAGCCACGGCACCGACGCCCACAGCTGATTGCCGAGCAGCCGGTTGACCGGGACACCGATCAGCTCGGCCGCCGCGGGGTTGGCGAAGCTGATCCGGCCGTGCAGATCGAGCGAGCACAGCCCGTACGGCAGCCGCGACACCATCCGCGCCGCCTCCACCGTGCCGAGCGTGCCGGCGGCGCCGCTGAACGCGGGACCGGCGACCAGATCGGGCTCCGGCAGCGGCGGCCGGCTCTCCGCCATGGCCCGTTCCAGCCGTACGGCGAGCCGTCGGCAGGCGGCGCTCAGATGGTCCCGCTCCCGGTCCGAGAGCTCCGGAGGGTGTGCGCCGGGCCAGGTCACGAAGATCGCGCCGTAGGCGTTCGACTCGGTGGCCACCGGCAGCGCCGCCAGCGCGAACGGGTAGGGCAGGACGACGGCGATCCGCGGATAGCGGGCCGCCATGTCCTCCTCGCCCCCGACCCAGACCAGCCGCCGCTCCCGCACCGCCTCCGCCACCGGGATCGGCGCGCTCAGCCCGACCCGCTCCCACGGCGCGGCGAACGCCCGGGGCAGCCCCGCCATCACCGCCATCTCCAGCACCGGCTCGTCGGCCGCCAGCAGATACACGGCACCGGAGTGCGCGTCCACCTCCTCCATCATCGAGGCCAGCGCCAGCGACAGCAGCGGCCGGCCGACCCGCGTCCGCGCGGCCGCCGGCGCCTGGGTGGACGTCTGCCCGTCGGGCACGCCGACCACCTCCTCCGCGGGGCCGCGCGACAGGTCCCAGGGCTCAAATCTCCCCCCTCGGAGCTGGTCGCGCACGGCGAGGGGCGCATCTTCGGTGCGTTTCGGGCATCGGACTCCCCGTCGCTCCACGGAACGGTCACAGGGGCTGCGCAGGTGTCTCATAAGCGCTGTAATGGCGGACGTGGTCGGTGAGGGCGCTGCGGAACGCGGAACGCGGACCCTGCGTGCCGAAGTCGCCCTCAAGACGGTCGCCGCCGACCCGGACTCGCCGCAGCGGCTGCGCCGGGTGCTGGAACAGGCGCTCGTCTTCAGCGGGGCGACGCTCGCCGCCGTGTACGCGCCCGGCGAGGACCAGGACCTGCTGTGCCTGGTCGAGTCCGCCGGTGTGCCGAGAACCCTCTACGGGCTGCGCGACAGCTACCCGCGCTCCGGCCGGTCCGCCGCGGCCGACGCCCTGCGCACCGGACACCCGGTGTGGCTCGGCCCGGCGGAACTCGCCGCCGGCGCGGAGTCCCGCCGGGCACCCGCCCGGGACTTCTTCGTGGCCGCCCTGCCCACCCACGACGGCGGCGACGGCGGCTGTCTGCTGGCCGTGAGCGAGCGCCGCGGCGGCTTCGACGCCGACGACCGCGTCTGCCTGGAGCTGGTCGCCGACGCCGTCGCCATCCCCACCCGGCCCGCGGCCACGGAAGGGGGCGAGCTGGCGGCAGGCGCGTTCAGCCTCGCCATGGACAGCGGCCGGGTCGAGGTCGGCGACGACATCCTGGCGCTGTTCGGTCTCGGCCCCGACGACTTCGACGGCAAGGTCGAGACCCTGCTGGGCCTGACCGTCCCGGAGGACCTGCCGTCGCTGATGTCCGTCGTCGAGGCCGACCACATGTCGCTCGGCGACCGCGAGCTGGAGTTCCGCGTCCTGCAACCGTCGGGTCCGCCCAAATGGCTCAGACTGCGCGGCCGCCTCCTGCCCGGCGGCGAGGGCCTGCCCGCCCGCCTCGTCGGCACCGTCGCCGACGCCTCCACCCTGCGCGCCGAGGTCACCGACGTGGCCCGCGTCCAGCGCCTGGCCGCCGCCCTCGCCACCGCCGGCACCGTCCGCGACGTCAGCCACGCCGTGGTCACCGCCCTGCGGGGGCCGCTGCGCGCCGACCGCATCGCCCTCGCCGAGCTGGAGAACGACCGCCTCGTCGTCACCGTCCTCGACCCGCCCGAACCCGAGTCCTGGCCGGAGCTGTGGCGCCTGGAGTGGCGCACCGAGTGGCCGGACGCGCCCGTGCGCGCCATGCCCACCCTCGGCGCCGCCCTGCGCGAGGGCCGCGCCCAGATCTGGCCCGCCGGCACCCCGCTGGAACCGGCCCTCGCCGACGTCGGCCCCGGTGGCCTCGCCGTCCTGCCGCTGCCCGCCGGCGGCCGGATGGCCGGCGCCTGTCTGATCGGCTGGGACACCCCGCACGACTTCGGCCCCGACGAACGCGCCCTGCTCACCGCCTCCGCCGGCCTCGCCGGCCAGGCCCTCTCCCGTGCCCACGCCTTCGACGCCGAGCACGAACTCGTCGGCATGCTCCAGCGCCAGCTACTGCCCCGCCGCCTGCCCCGGCTGCCCGGCGCGGAGGCCGTCGCCCGCTATCTGCCGACCACGGCCGGCCTGGAGGTCGGCGGCGACTGGTACGACGTGATCCCGCTGCCCGACAACCACGTCGCCCTCGTCATCGGCGACGTCCAGGGCCACAGCGCGGCCGCCGCCACCCTCATGGGCCAGATGCGCACCGCGCTGCGCGCCTACGCCGCCGAGGGACACCCCCCGGACGTCGTCGTCCACCACGCCAACCGCCTCCTCATGGAGATGGAGACCGATCTCTTCGCCACCTGCTGCTACGTCGACGTCGACCTGGAGGAGGGCACCGCCTGGTGCGTGCGCGCCGGCCACCTCCCGCCCGTGCTGCGGCACCCGGACGGCGGCACCGAGATCGCCGAGGCCGAGGGCGGCCCGCCGCTCGGCGTGCTGCGGCAGGCCGACTTCCCGATGAGCCCGCTCGGCCTCCAGCCCGGCAGCGTGGTCGCCCTCACCACCGACGGCCTCGTCGAGTCCGCCGACGCCGACATCGACACCGGCATGGACCGGCTCGCCGCCGACCTCGCCCGCTCCGACCCCGCCCACCTCGGCCTCGTCGCCGACGCCCTGCTCGTCGGCGCCCGCCGCAGCGACGACATCGCCCTGCTCCTGATGCGCTACGACGGCATGGCCGTACGCCCGCTCCGCGAGAGCTGGACGGTCTGGCGGGTCCCGGAGGCCGTCGGCCACGCCCGCCGCTTCACCCGGCGCACCCTGCGCGCCTGGGGTGTGACACCACCGGACTCGGACGCCGTCCTGCTCGTCGTCTCCGAACTCGTCACCAACGCCCTCGTGCACACCGACGGCCGGGTCCGCCTCGACCTCACCCTCGTCCACCACCGGCTGCGCGTGGCGGTCGCCGACTCCTCGCCCCGCACGCCGGTCAAGCCGGCCAGCATCAGCTGGGAGGCCACCGGCGGCCGCGGCATCCTCCTCGTCGAGGCCATGGCGGCGGAGTGGGGAACGGTCCCGGTCAGTGGCGGAAAACAGGTGTGGAGCGAGATTCCGCTCAGCGAATGAGGCCGGATCTCGTCGCAGGTGAGGCCGCGTTCAGGTGAACGGCAGGCGGCACATCAGGGGCCGACGAGCCAAACCCGCCCGTTCAAATCGGCGGAATCGGGGCTAAGGTGAACCGATGAAGGCTCTCGTGCTGTCCGGCGGCGCCGGTACGCGCTTGAGGCCGATCACGCACACTTCGGCCAAACAGCTCGTGCCCGTCGCGAACAAGGCCGTGCTCTTCTACGGGCTGGAATCCATCGCCGCGGCCGGCATCACCGACGTCGGTGTGATCGTCGGGGACACCGCCGCGGAGATCCAGGACGCCGTCGGCGACGGTTCCAAGTTCGGTCTGGAGATCACCTACATACCGCAGGAACGCCCACTGGGCCTGGCCCACGCCGTGATCGTCGCCCGCGACTTCCTCGGCGACGACGACTTCGTGATGTACCTCGGCGACAACTTCATCGTCGGCGGAATCACCGGCCTGGTCGAGGAGTTCCGCACCCATCGCCCCGACGCCCAGATCCTGCTCACCCGCGTCCAGGACCCCCGCTCCTTCGGCGTCGCCGAACTCGACGACGCGGGCCAGGTCGTCGGCCTGGAGGAGAAGCCCGAGCACCCCAAGAGCGACCTCGCCCTGGTCGGCGTCTACCTGTTCACGCCGGTGATCCATGACGCGGTCCGCGCCATCACCCCGTCCTGGCGCGGCGAGTTGGAGATCACCCACGCCCTCCAGCACCTGATCGACGCCCGCGCCGACGTGCGCTGCACGGTCATCAAGGGCTACTGGAAGGACACCGGGAACGTCGCCGACATGCTGGAGGTCAACCGGACCGTCCTGGAGGGCCTCGCGCGCCGCATCGACGGCGACGTCGACGCCGCCTCGGAGACCGTCGGACGCGTCGTCGTCGAGGAGGGGGCCAGCATCGTCAACTCCCGGATCGTCGGCCCCGCCGTCGTCGGTGCCGGCACCGTCGTCGAGGACTCCTACGTCGGCCCCTTCACCTCCATCGCGGAGAACTGCCGTATCACCGACAGCGAGTTGGAGTTCTCCATCGTGCTGCGGGACTCCTCCATCGACGGGGTGGGCCGCATCGAGTCCTCGCTCATCGGCCGGCACGTCCAGGTCACACCCGCGCCCAGCGTCCCCAGCGCCCACCGACTCGTCCTCGGCGACCACAGCAAGGTGCAGATCCACACATGAACCTCCTCGTCACCGGCGCCGCCGGCTTCATCGGCTCGACCTACGTCCGCACCCTGCTCGCCCGCGACGCGCCGACCGCGCCCGAGGCGCCCCGGATCACGGTGCTGGACAAGCTCACCTACGCCGGCACCCTCGACAACCTCGAACTCGACCACCCCCGGCTTCGGTTCGTGCGCGGCGACATCCGGGACGCCGAACTCGTCGACAAGCTGATGGCCGAGGCCGACCAGGTCGTGCACTTCGCCGCCGAGTCCCACGTGGACCGCTCGATCACCGGCGCCGGCGACTTCGTCCTCACCAACGTCGTCGGCACCCAGACCCTGCTGGACGCGGCCCTGCGCTACCGCGTCGAACCCTTCGTGCACATATCGACCGACGAGGTCTACGGCTCCGTCGTGGCGGGCTCGGCCGTCGAGGAGGACCCCCTGCGCCCCAGCTCGCCGTACTCCGCCTCCAAGGCCTCCGCCGACCTGCTCGCCCTCGCCTACCACCGCACCCACGGCCTCGACGTCCGCGTCACCCGCTGCTCCAACAACTACGGCCCGCACCAGTTCCCGGAGAAGGTCATCCCGTTGTTCATCACCAACCTCCTCGACGGCCGGCAGGTCCCCCTCTACGGCCAGGGCCTCAACGTCCGCGACTGGCTGCACGTCGACGACCACTGCCACGGCGTCGACTTGGTCCGCACCCAGGGCCGCCCCGGCGAGGTCTACAACATCGGCGGCGGCACCGAGTTGAGCAACCGGGACCTCACCGCCCTGCTGCTCAAGGCCTGCGGCGCCGGCCGGGACCGGGTGCGGCACGTCGAGGACCGCAAGGGCCACGACCTGCGCTACTCCGTCGACTGGACCAAGGCCCGCACCGAACTCGGCTACCGCCCCCGCCACGACTTCGCCGTCGGGCTCGCCGCCACCGTCGCCTGGTACCGCGACCACCGCGACTGGTGGGAACCCCTCAAACGGCACGTCGACGGGGAGCGCGGATGAGGTGGCTGGTCACCGGCGCGGGCGGCATGCTCGGGCACGACGTGGTCGAGGAACTCCGTGCCCGTGGTGAGCAGGTGGCCGGCCTCACCCACACCGCCCTCGACGTCACCAGCCCCGACGCCGTCGACCGCGCCTTCGCCGCCTACCGCCCCGAGGTCGTCGTCAACTGCGCCGCGTACACGGCCGTCGACGACGCCGAGCAGGACGAGGCCCGCGCCCTGCGCGTCAACGGCGACGGCCCCGGCCTCCTGGCCCACACCTGCGTCACCTACGAGGCCCGCCTGATCCAGGTCTCCACCGACTACGTCTTCGCCGGCGACGCCGAAGCCCCCTACCCGGAGAACCACCCCCCGGCCCCGCGCACCGCCTACGGCCGCACCAAACTCGCCGGCGAGCGGGCCGTACTGGACGAACTCCCGGGCGCCGGCGTCGTCGTGCGCACCGCCTGGCTCTACGGCGTGCACGGCCGCAGTTTCGTCCGCACCATGATCGGTCTCGAGGGGAGCCGGGACACCGTCGACGTCGTCGACGACCAGCGCGGCCAGCCCACCTGGACCGCCGACGTCGCCGCGACCATCGCCGACCTCGGCCCCCGTGTGGGCGGCGACGCGACCGGCGTCCTCCACGCCACCAACTCCGGCGAGGCGACCTGGTACGGCCTGGCCCGCGAGGTGTTCGCCCTCCTCGGCGCCGACCCCGACCGGGTGCGCCCCGTGACCAGCGACGCCTTCCCCCGGCCCGCGCCGCGTCCCGCGTACAGCGTCCTGGGGCACGGCCGCCGGCAGCGGCTCGGCCTCGCGCCGGCGCGGGACTGGCGCACCGCCCTGCACGAAGCACTGCCCCGGATCCGTAAGGAGGCCCTGCGTGAAACGCCATGAGTTCCTGCGGGAACTGCACAAGGTCAGCGGCAACCGCAACTACCTGGAGATCGGCGTCAACGACGGCCGCAGCCTCAGACTCTCCCGCGTCCCCACCGTCGCCGTGGACCCGGCCTTCAAGGTCGTCACGGAGATCCGCTGCGACGTCCATCTGGTCAAGGCCACGAGCGACGACTTCTTCGCCCGTGACAATCCACTGATCCATCTCAAGGGCGGCCGGCACCCGTTGCGCAATCTGCGGCGGGGGCGCAGTCCGCTCGGGTACTGGCGGCGTACCGTCCTGGACCTGTCGTTCATCGACGGCATGCACCTGTTCGAGTACGCGCTGCGGGACTTCATGAACATCGAGCGGTACTCCGACTGGACCAGTGTGATCGTCTTCGACGACATGCTGCCGCGGGATGTCGACGAGGCGGCTCGGGATCGGCACACGGGGGCGTGGACGGGGGACGTGTACAAGATCGCCGAGATCCTGGGCCGTTATCGCCCTGACCTCGTGACCGTTCCTGTCGACACGCACCCGACGGGGCAGCTCGTGGTGTTCGGCGCCGATCCTCGCAGTACGGTGCTGCGTGAGCGGTACGACGAGATCGTGGCCGAGTATGAGGTGCCCGATCCGCAGAAGGTGCCGGAGACCATCCTGGATCGGGCGGGCGCGGTGGCGCCGGAGGTGTTGCTCGGGGCGGGCTTCTGGCGGTCGCTGGCCCGGGCTCGCAAGGTGGGGATCGGGCGGTCTCGGGGGTGGGAGCCGTTGCGTACGGCCGTGGAAGGTGTCGGCGGTCGCCGTTCGTAGTGCCGGGAAGTGTGGTGGTGCGTCTGCTGCGCCGTTGTGGCTGGTCGCGCAGTTCCCCGCGCCCCTTGGGGGGTTGCCGAGCCCGGCGTCAGGCGGGACCGTTTCGCAGGTGCTCGTAGCGCGCCGCACAGGCCTCGTACGTCGGGAGCAGCCCGGTTTCTCGTGCTTCGGCCAGTGACGGAGCCTGTGCGTCCTTGGGGGACAGTATGGGCGTGATGCGCCTGGGCCAGGCGATGCCCAGCTCCGGGTCCAGCGGGTCCACCCCGTGCTCACGCTCCGGGGCGTAGCCCGTCGAGCACAGGTAGATCACCGTGGCGTCGTCGGTGAGGGCCATGAAGGCGTGGCCGAGGCCCTCGGCGAGGAAGGCGGCGTGGTGGTCGGTGTCGTCCAGGCGCAGGGCCTCCCAGCGGCCGAACGTGGGGGAGCCGACGCGGATGTCGACGACCACGTCGAGGACGGTGCCGCGCACACAGGTGATGTACTTGGCCTGGCCGGGCGGTACGTCCGAGAAGTGCAGGCCGCGCAGGACGCCCCGGCGGGAGACCGAGCAGTTGGCCTGGGCCAGGGTGAGGTCGTAGCCGGTGGCCTCGCGGAACTCCGTGCCGCGGTACCACTCGTGGAAGCTGCCCCGGTCGTCCGGGAAGACCTTGGGCTCCAGCGCCCAGGCTCCTTCTATGCCGAGCGGCCGCATACCGTCACCTCCTTTGGGCCCTGGCGCGCAGGCGGGCCGCCGCCCGCCCCAGAGCCGTGCCGAGCCTGCGCCGCGCCCTGCGGACGAGGCGGCGCAGCGGACTGGGGCCGGGGGTCCGGACCACGTGCGCCCCAGCGGGTCCCACGCGCAGCGCGAACGGCAGCGTGAGGGTGCGCGGCCCCGGGGTGCTCAGCGCCGCCCGCCAGGTCGCACCCCGCAGCTCGCCGAGTGGCAGAACGGCCTCCAGCAGGGCGCCCGACCCGTGCGGGGACAGGGTGGCCGGCACGTCATGTGCGGAGGCGGACGAGGTGAGGCGGAGCGACAGGGAGGTGCCCTCGTCGGGGACGTGCAGGGGGAGCGGCGCGCGGAGCCGGTCGCCCTCGATGGTGACGTCGGCCGGTGCGAGGGCGCCCAGGCCTACGCGGTGGGTCGCGCGGTCGACGTCCAGGGCGAGGTTCGCGTGGGGTGAGGTCCAGTAGGGGAGGACCATGTGGCCCGCGGCCACGGCGGCGTACGGGGTGGGGCGGTCGGCGCGCGGGGCGGGGCCCAGCCGGCACTCCTTGGTCCAGCCGCCCAGCTTGACCCGGACGAAGGTGTCCCACAGGCCGGCGCGGGTGAGGGCGGCGGGATCGACGGCGGCGGTCGCGCGCAGCAGCAGACGGACCCGGCCGTCGTCGCCGGCCGGCACCTCCTCCCGGGTGAACTCCACCCGCTGGAAGTACTGGGCGGCACTGGCGCGCTCGCGCACCAGCAGATCGGCGGTGGCCTTGCCGAACCGGGCCACGGTATCGGCGTCCACCCATGCGACGGCCGCGGCCAGGTCCTCGGGCGGGCCGTCCAATGGCGTACGTGCCGGGCCCGCGGCGAACGTCATCGGCTCACCGGCGACGGCGTACTCGACGGTGAACGCGACCCGCAGCGTGCCGTCCTCCCACGCCACGCGCTCGGGGACGGCCGTGAGGGCGATGCCGGCCTCCCACTCGGCGAAGGCCTCGACGTCGTCGTACCGGTCCGCGGCGATCAGCGCGGCGACGACCTGCTGCGTCGGCTGGAGCCCGGCCGCGACGCCGGGCCCGAAGCGCTCGACGACGACCTGGTGGATCTCCTCGAACAGCTCGCGGCGATAGTCGGCCGGGAGGGCGAGAAGGCGCCGCCCGCGCAGGCGCTCCACCATCTCCACGCGCAGCCAGCGCCGGAACAGCCGGTCCCGCAGCGGGCCCGGCTCGGTGTGGCGCTCGACGACGTCCAGGGCCTCCCGGAGGTTCTTGAAGTAGCCGCCCGGGTCGAAGCGCTGGAACCCGGCGTTCGAGGCGTCGTCGCGGCGGACGTGGTAGTAGCAGACGTAGTCGCTGAGCACCGAGACGTTGCCCGCCCGCAGATACGCCTCCGTGACGAAGACGTGGTCCTCAAGCCGTCGTCTGCCCTCGGGGAAGCGCAGACCGATGTCGTCGAGGAAGGCGCGGCGGAACATCTTGTGCGGGGTGAGACTGTCGATCAGGGGCGCGTCGGCGACGGTGGCGCGGGGGTGGTTGCGGCGGAACAGCTCCACCGGCACCCCGCGGCCCTTGCCGGCCATCTTGCCGACCACGACATCGGCGCCGTTGGCCACGCCGTAGTCGTACATCCGCTCCAGGGCCTCGTCGCCGACGTAGTCGTCGTTGTCCACGAACATCACGTACTCGCCCCGGGCGGCGGCGATGCCCACGTTGCGGGGTTTGCCCGACCAGCCGGAGTTCTCCTGGTGAACGACGCTCACCCGGGGCTCCGCGGCGGCCAGCGCGTCCAGCCGGTCCGATGTGCCGTCGGTGGAACCGTCGTCCACGAAGATCACTTCGTACTCGTCCGGCGGCAGCGACTGCCTCAGCAGTGACGCGATGCAGTCCTCGACATAAACCCCCGGGTTGTACACGGGGACGACCACGCTGACCTTGACCGGCATCGGTCTCCGAGCCCCCTAGGGGTCGCTGGGCGTTTACGTCGGATTACGGCGTTCGTGGCCAAATCCTAACCCTGTCACGCTCTTTGTCCACAGCTCAACGACCGAGGGCACGGGGGCCGGTGCCGGGCGTGGAGGACCGGCCGGAAGATCGCCCACGCCGGTAGCCTGACCGTGTGCGCCTGCTGCTGATGTCCGACACCCACCTGCCCAAGCGCGCCAAGGCGCTGCCCGAGCAGCTGCTCGCCGAACTCCCGCGCGCGGACGTCGTGTTGCACGCCGGGGACTGGGTCGACACGGCCACGCTCGACCTGCTGGAGAGCCGCAGCGCCCGACTGGTCGCGGTGTACGGCAACAACGACGGACCGGATCTGCGCGCCCGGCTTCCCGAGGTGGCGTACGCCGAGCTGGGCGGCCTGCGCTTCGGCGTGGTCCACGAGACCGGGCCCGCCCAGGGCCGCGAGGCGCGCTGTGCAGCCCGCTTTCCCGACCTCGACGTGCTGGTGTTCGGCCACAGCCACATCCCCTGGGACACCACGGCCCCCACCGGCCTGCGCCTGCTCAACCCCGGCTCCCCGACCGACCGCCGCCGACAGCCCCACTGCACCTACCTGACCGCGACCGTGACCGACGGCCGCCTGACGGATGTGGTGCTGCACCGGCTGCCTCCGCGTCACCTCTCTGTGCCTGACGCGCCTTGAGGCGAGCCGCTCGCGCGTTCATCGCCGGGGCGACGTGGCCCGCGCTCCCCGCGGATGGATGGCGCCGGCGGTCGCCGTCAGCGGGGTGCCGCTGCCGCCCCAGCGCAGGGCGACGATCTCGGCGGCGACGGACACGGCGACCTCCTCGGGCGTACGGGCGCCGAGGTCGAGCCCGACGGGGGAGCGCAGCCGGGCCAACTCGCCCTCGCCCAGCCCGGATTCGGCCAGCCGCCGCATGCGCTCGTCGTGGGTGCGGCGGCTGCCCATCGCCCCGATGTACGCCGCCGGGCGGCGCAGCGCCTCTTCGAGGAGTGGGACGTCGAACTTCGGGTCGTGGGTGAGCACGCAGATCACCGTGCGTTCGTCGGTGTCGGTGCCGCTCAGGTAGCGGTGCGGCCAGTCCACGATCACCTCGACGCCCTCCGGGAAGCGTTTCGGCGTGGCGAAGACCGGGCGGGCGTCGCACACCGTGACCCGGTAGCCGAGGAAGTCACCGATGCGGGCGACCGCGGCGGCGTAGTCGATCGCGCCGAACACCAGCATGCGCGGCGGCGGTGCGAAGGAGTGCAGGAAGACGCCGACCGCGTCCTCGCGACGCTCGCCGTGCGGGCCGTAGTGCCTGAGGCCCGTGACGCCGAGGGCGAGTTCGCCGCGCGCGTCGGCGGTCACCGCCACGTCCAGACCCGGGGCACCGAGGGTGCCGCGGACCTGGTCCGGCCATGCGGCGAGCGTAGCCCCGCGCGGCGCGGGCCCGTCGGTCACCGTCGCCACGGTCACCGGCCGGCCCGCCGCCACTGACTCCGCGACCTCGCCGAAGGCGGGGTCCGAACGGGCCGTGACGGGACGCACCAGCAGGGTGATCTCGCCGCCGCAGGTCAGTCCGACCGCGAACGCGTCCTCGTCGCTGTACCCGAAGGTCTCCAGCCGTGCCTCGCCGCTCGCCACCACCTCCCGCGCGAGCTCGAACACGGCCCCCTCGACACAGCCGCCCGACACACTGCCGACGACCTCGTCGTCAGGGCCCACCGCCATCGCCGCCCCCGGGTCGCGCGGGGCGCTGCGGCTGGTGGCGACCACCGTGGCGAGCCCGAACGGCAACCCGGCCCTGTACCAGGGCGCGATCACCGGGAGGATGTCACGCATGGCGGCGGGCACCTCCTCGCCGGCGGTCGGAGCGGCTGCTTCCAGCAGTATCGACCTTGCCACGGCGAAGTTCACATGCGCCGTGCGCCGACGAACCGCGCGCATGAGCCGACCCCTCCTTGGACACGATCTGTCACGGTCCGACTTCCGTCCGGAGTCGGCGACGCGAGGTGAGGAGACATGCATGGACTCGGACAGGCGTCGGTTCCTCGGCAGGTGCTCAGGTGTGGTGGCGGGAGTCGCGGCGCCGTTCGCCCTGCCCCAGCGGGCGGCACCGGCCCCGCGCACCGGTACCGGCACCGGCACCGGCACTGGGACCGGCACCGGTCACGAGCGGTTCATGTGGCTGGCCGTCGAGCAGGCCCGGAGGAACCCCAGATGGCCGTTCGGCGCGGTGATCGTCCACACGCGGACCGGCGAGGTCCTGGCACGCGGGGTCAACACCGGGGACGACAGCCCGCTGCTGCACGGCGAGGTGGTCGCCATGAACGACTACGTCCGCCGGCAGGGCAACCAGGGCTGGGCCGACACCACCCTCTACACGACGGGCGAGCCCTGCTCGATGTGCATGAGCGCGATGGCGTGGGCGGATCTGCGGCGCGTCGTCTGGGCGAGCTCGATCGACGAGATCCGCCGCACCGACGTCATCCAGATCGACCTCACCGCACGGCAGGTGGCCGCCTCCGCGCGCTCCTTCTACACCCCGGAACTGCTCCTCGGCGGCGTACTCGCGGACCACACCAACCACCTCTTCCGCGAGGCCCGACGGCTGCGCGAGAGGTACCCGGAGACGGAAACGGGAACTCCCTCGGCCGAGGCATCCTGACGCCACCGGCACGCGACCGCGGCACGTAGGGTCAACACCGTGACGCGGCAAGGGACTTGGAAGGCGGGGCATGAGGCGTGACGAGCTGATCCGGCCGGTGCCGGAGCTGTTGAAGGAGCACGCCGGGTCGGCGGCGCGACGCATCGCGTACGCCGACTCCTCGCGCGCCGTCACCTACGCCGAGCTGGAGCGCCGCACCCGCGCGCTGGCCGGGTATCTCACCCGGACGGGACTTCGGCGCGGCGACCGCGTGGCGATCTGCCTCGGCAACCGCGTGGAGGCGGTGGAGAGCTGCCTCGCAGTGCTGCGGGCCGGAATGGTCGGCGTCCCGCTCAATCCGCGGTCCTCCGACGCCGAGCTGGCCCACTTCCTCCAGGACAGCGGCGCCGCCCACGTCATCACCGACGCCGCGCACCTCGCACGACTGCGGCGTCTGGGACGGCCGTACGACGACCTGCCCGTGCTGCTCGTCGGGAGCGGCCCGGTACCGGACGCGGGGACCCGGCTGTTCGAGAATGCGGCCGACGGCGACGGCGACGGCGACGGTGGCGGGGGCGGTGGC
>NZ_JAKEIP010000091.1 GCF_021474425.1 Streptomyces muensis
GTGCAGGTACCACTCGCCTTCGGCGACGCGCGAGCACGCCGGGCCGCCGTAGGTGGACTGGCCGTGGGGGGGCGGGCGGGCGCCGGGCTACCCCTTGCCGGGGCGGCCGCGGTAGCGGTCCCGCAGCGGGGTGCCGGGTGCCGAGTGGTGTGGGGAGAGTGTGCGCGGTCGCGGCGTCGATTGGCGCCGCGCGGTGGCATGGCTATGGTGATCGCGGACACTCGGTGGAAAGGGCGGGGGAGACATGAGTTGGGCGAACAACGGGCCTGCGGGTGCGCCGCAGGGACAGCCGTACACGCCACCGCAGCCTCCTCCGCCGCAGGGGCCCCAGCAGCCGCGTTGGGCCTGGTGGGTTGGCGGGATCCTGATCCCCCTGCTGGGGATCCTTGTCTCGGTGCTGGTGAGCCAGTCGAACTCGTCGGGCGACGACGGCGACCGGAACGTGGAGTCGGCGCCCACTTCGGCCGCGCGGTCCGGCGGCGACGAGGGGCAGGGCGGCGGCGAGACGCAGAGCAGCGCGCCGCCGGCGGCCGCCGAGACGTGGGAGAAGGTCTACGGGCCCGTCAAGCTCGAGGTCGAGAAGACGGACATCTCCGGAACGAAAATCGACCTGGACACGCCGAAGCAACCCCTCGCGAATGCCGGCGACGGCGCGGACTTCTCCTTCGGGGCGGAGTTCCTCGATCCGTCGCTCTCGGTCCCTGACGACGCGAAGTACCTGGCGCCGTGGCCCGACCCCGGTACCGCACCGACGCCCGAGGGCTGTATGGACAGCGTGGACACCAACGGTAGCTACAGCGCGACGGTGAAGCGGGGCGAGCAGTACTGCCTGCTGACCGGCGAGGGCCGGATCGCCCACATCAAGGTCCGCACCGCGCCGGACAGCGGCGGCGGAATTCTCGACGTGACCGTCTGGGAGTCGCCTGACGCGTGACACGTGGGGTACTGCGGCAGGATGGACCCCATGCCGAACCGACTGGCTCACGAGACGTCCCCCTATCTGCTCCAGCACGCGGACAACCCCGTCGACTGGTGGCCGTGGTCGGCCGAGGCCTTCGAAGAGGCGCGCAAGAGTGGCAAACCGGTCCTGCTGAGCGTCGGCTACAGCAGCTGCCACTGGTGTCACGTCATGGCGCACGAGTCCTTCGAGGACCAGGAGACCGCCGACTACCTCAACGCCCACTACATCAGCGTCAAGGTCGACCGCGAGGAACGCCCCGATGTGGACGCCGTCTATATGGAGGCGGTCCAGGCGGCCACCGGCCAGGGCGGCTGGCCCATGACGGTCTTCCTCACCCCCGACGCCGAGCCCTTCTACTTCGGCACCTACTTCCCGCCCGCCCCCCGGCAGGGCATGCCGTCCTTCCGGCAGGTGCTGGAGGGCGTGCGCAGCGCCTGGGTGGACCGGCGGGACGAGGTCGCCGACGTCGCGGGGAAGATCACCCGGGATCTCGCCGAGCGGGAGATCTCCTACGGCGGTACCGAGGCACCCGGTGAGGAGGAGCTGGCGCAGGCGCTGCTCGGCCTCACCCGGGAGTACGACCCGCAGCGCGGCGGGTTCGGGGGCGCGCCCAAGTTCCCGCCGTCCATGGTGATCGAGTTCCTGCTGCGCCACCACGCCCGCACCGGCTCCGAGGGCGCCCTGCAGATGGCGCGGGACACCTGTGAGCGGATGGCCCGGGGCGGTATCTACGACCAGCTCGGCGGCGGGTTCGCGCGGTACTCCGTGGACCGTGGGTGGGTCGTGCCGCACTTCGAGAAGATGCTGTACGACAACGCCCTGCTGTGCCGCGTCTACGCCCATCTGTGGCGTGCCACCGGCTCCGAGCTGGCCCGCCGTGTCGCCCTGGAGACCGCCGACTTCATGGTGCGGGAACTGCGCACCGCAGAGGGCGGGTTCGCCTCCGCGCTCGATGCCGACAGTGACGACGGGACCGGCCGGCACGTCGAGGGCGCGTACTACGTGTGGACGCCGGATCAGCTGCGCGAGGTCCTCGGCGCCGAGGACGCGGAGCTCGCCGTCCGGTACTTCGGCGTGACGGAGGAGGGCACCTTCGAGCACGGCGCCTCCGTTCTGCAACTCCCGCAGCGGGACGAGCTGTTCGACGCCGAGAAGGTCGCCTCGATCCGTGAGCGGCTGCTCCGGCAGCGCGGCACGCGCCCCGCACCCGGCCGGGACGACAAGATCGTCGCCGCCTGGAACGGCCTCGCCGTCGCCGCCCTCGCCGAGACCGGCGCCTACTTCGACCGCCCCGACCTGGTGGAGGCCGCGCTCGGCGCCGGTGACCTGCTCGTACGGCTGCACCTCGACGACCACGCCCGGCTCGCCCGCACCAGCAAGGACGGCAGGGCCGGCGCCAACGCGGGGGTGCTGGAGGACTACGCCGATGTCGCCGAGGGCTTCCTCGCGCTCGCGTCCGTCACCGGCGAGGGCGTCTGGCTGGAGTTCGCCGGGTTCCTGCTCGACCACGTCATCGCCCGCTTCACCGACGTGGAGTCCGGCGCGCTCTACGACACCGCGGCCGACGCCGAGCAGTTGATCCGCCGCCCGCAGGACCCCACCGACAACGCCGCCCCCTCCGGCTGGAGCGCGGCCGCCGGAGCCCTGCTGAGCTATGCCGCGCAGACCGGCGCCGCGCCCCATCGCGCCGCCGCCGAGAAGGCGTTGGGCGTCGTCAAGGCCCTCGGCCCGCGCGTGCCCCGGTTCATCGGCTGGGGTCTGGCCGTCGCCGAGGCCAACCTCGACGGGCCGCGTGAGGTCGCCGTCGTCGGTCCGTCCCTCACGGACGAGGGCACAAGGACCCTGCACCGTACGGCACTTCTGGGCACCGCCCCGGGCGCGGTCGTGGCCGTGGGAACTCCGGAGAGTGACGAGTTCCCGCTCCTCGCCGACCGGCCCCTGCAGCAGGGACAGCCCGCCGCATACGTCTGCCGCAACTTCACCTGCGACGCCCCGACCACCGATCCGGACCGGCTGCGAACCGCGCTGAGCAGCTGAAACAGCGGCGAAACAGCAGTCCGCACGGGGCGGTTACGCAACCTGTGTTCGAATTGTTCACTCTCGCGGCTCGTTGTGATGAAACGCGCTCTTCACCGAAAGGGCCTGCACGCTTCACAGATCCCCCCTAATGTCTGCACAGTGACGCGACAGGTGTAACTCACCGTCGCGACAGGGGGCATTGGGGATCTGGGGGGATCTTTTGCTGACGTCTGTCTTCATAGCCGTCGTCTCGCTGGCCTTGTTCTGGATGGCGGCTTTCACCTTGTGGTGGCAGATGCACGCGTGGCGTACGCCCGAGGTGCTGGCCTCCACCCGGTTCAGCAGTCCGGACGGCGGCGAGCACGTGTCGTTCTCGCTGCTGCTGCCGGCCCGGCACGAACAGGCCGTGCTGGACCACACCATCCAGCGGCTGCTGGAGTCCACACACACCGACTTCGAGATCATCGTCATCGTCGGGCACGACGACCCGGAGACCACGGAGGTGGCCGAGAGGGCCGCCTCGCGTGATCCGCGCGTCCGCGTCGTCGTCGACACCCACGAGAAGAAGAACAAACCGAAGGCCATGAACACGGCGCTGCCGCACTGCCGCGGCGATGTCGTCGGGGTCTTCGACGCCGAGGACCAGGTCCATCCCGAGCTCCTCGCCCACGTCGACCACGCCTTCCGGACGACGAAGGCGGACGTGGTCCAGGGCGGCGTCCAGCTGATCAACTTCCACTCCAGCTGGTACAGCCTGCGCAACTGCCTGGAGTACTTCTTCTGGTTCCGCTCCCGGCTGCATCTGCACGCGCAGAAGGGGTTCATCCCGCTCGGCGGCAACACCGTCTTCGTCCGCACCGACGTGCTCAGGGAAGCCGACGGCTGGGACCCGAACTGCCTGGCCGAGGACTGCGACCTGGGCGTACGCCTGTCCAGTGTCGGCAAGAAGGTCGTCGTCGCCTACGACTCCGACATGGTGACCAAGGAGGAGACGCCCGGCAGCCTGATGTCGCTGCTCAAGCAGCGCACCCGCTGGAACCAGGGCTTCCTCCAGGTCTACCGGAAGAAGGACTGGAAGCAACTGCCCGGCTTCGGGCAGCGGTTGCTCGCCCGCTACACGCTGATGACGCCGTTCATGCAGGCCTTCACCGGGCTGATCATCCCGCTCAACATCGTGATCGCCGTCTTCCTCGACGTGCCGGTGAGCATCGCCTTCATCACCTTCCTGCCGGCCGTCACCGCACTGGTCACCTTCGTCTTCGAGGTCGTCGGACTGCACGACTTCGGCAAGCAGTACGGACTGCGCGTCCGCTTCGTCCACTATCTGAAGCTCATCGTGGGCGGTCCCTTCTACCAGGTGCTCCTCGCCGGGGCCGCCGTCCGCGCCGTATGGCGTGAGCAGCGCGGCCGTAACGACTGGGAGCTGACCACTCACGTCGGCGCGCACCTCACCCACGCCGAAACCCGTGCCGGAACGGCCCGAGACCTCCGAGAGGACGTCACCGCGTGACCTCCACCCTTCCCGCGGTGACCACTCCGAAGGTCCCCGCGCAGAGACAACCTGTCCCTACGCAGCGTTCGACGCGTCGAACGACGCCGCCGCTCCGCCTCCGCTCCTCCCGCCCCGACCTGCTCCTGTGCGGCGCACTCCTCGTCGCGATCCTCGTCGTGCAGGGCTGGAACATCGCCGACTACCCGACTCTCAGCGACGACGAGGGCACCTACCTCGCCCAGGCCTGGGCCGTCCAGGAGGGCCGGGGTCTGGCCCACTACACCTACTGGTACGACCACCCGCCCCTCGGCTGGATCCAGATAGCCCTGCTGACCTGGATACCCGCCGCTCTCAGCCCCGACTCGATGACCGTCGGCACCATGCGCGCCGCGATGCTCGTCATCAGCGCGATCAGCGCGGTCCTCGTCTACGTGCTCGGCCGGCGGCTGTCGCTGCCGCGCTGGGCTGCCGGGCTCGGCATGGTCATGTTCGGCCTCTCACCGCTGTCGGTCGTCCTCCAGCGGGAGATCTTCCTCGACAACCTCGCGGTGATGTGGACGCTGCTCGCCTTCACCCTCGCCGCCTCCCCGAGCCGTCACCTCTGGCACCACTTCGGCGCCGGGATCGCCGCCGCCACGGCCGTACTGACCAAGGAGACGATGCTCTTCGTCCTCCCCGCGGTCTTCGTCACCATGTGGCGGCACAGCCACCGCGACACCCGCAAGTTCGCCCTCACCGGCGCCGTCACCGCCTGCGCGCTGATCGGCCTGTCCTACCCGCTGTTCGCCCTGCTGAAAGGCGAGCTGTTCCCGGGCAGCGGACACGTCTCGCTGTGGGACGGCATCAAGTACCAGATGACCAGGCCCGGTTCGGGCTTCATCCTCGACCAGGGCTCCGGCTCCTGGGGCGTCCTGCAGTCGTGGCTCTACTACGACCGTGTCCTCATCGTCGGCGGCCTCGCGGGCGGCCTGCTGCTCCTGGTCACCTGGCGCTGGTCGGTCACCGCCCGCGCCCTGGCCGGACCCTCGTGCGCGGTCGTCATCCTCGCCCTGGTCGCCATGCGCCCCAGCGGCTACCTGCCCGCCATGTACGTCATCCAGGCCCTGCCCTTCCTCGCCCTCGTCCTCGCCGGAGGAACGGCCTCCGTCGCCCACGCCGTCCTGCGGCGCCGGCGGTCCGAGACCGAGAAGCGGTACGTCACCGGCGCTCGGTACGCCGTCGCGGTCGCCCTCGCGCTCGCCGCCTGCGCCTATGTCGTCCCGCGCTGGTACGACGGCGCCCGCACCGCCGTCATCGCCGACGCCAACGCGCCCTACCAGGCCGCCTCGAAGTGGCTGGCCGCGGAGGTGGCCGACCCGGAGGACACCCGGGTCCTCGTCGACGACGCGCTGTGGCTGGACCTGGTGCACGCCGGGTACGAGCCCGGGCTCGGGGCGATCTGGTTCTACAAGGCCGACCTCGACCCGGCCGTGACGAAGACGATGCCGCGCGGCTGGAAGGACCTCGACTACGTGGTCGCCTCGCCGACGGTACGGCGGGACGCGGTGGACCTGCCCAACGTCCGGGCGGCGATGGAGCACTCGACGCCGGTCGCGACCTTCGGCAGCGGCGACGACCGCATCGAGATCCGGCGGATCCGGTCCGACGGCACGGCCCCGGGAGGCGTCCGATGAGCCAGGAGTCCATCGTCCCGGAGGAGTTGGGCGACCCGGCCGTGAAGGCGGCCGAGGTGCCCGAGCCCGGCGCCGTCACCATCGTCGTACCGACCTTCAACGAGTCGGCGAACGTACGGCAGCTGCTGCACCAGATCACCGAATCGGTGCCGTCCCGGCTGCCCTGCGAGGTCGTCTTCGTGGACGACTCCACCGACGACACCCCGCAGGTCATCAAGGAGGCGGCCCAGGACTGCCCCTTTCCCGTCACCGTCATCCACCGGGACGAGCCGGTCGGCGGGCTCGGCGGCGCGGTCGTCGAGGGCATGAAGGCGGCCGGCTCCGACTGGATCGTCGTCATGGACGGCGACTGCCAGCATCCGCCGTCCCTGGTCCCGGAGTTGGTGGCGACCGGCGAGCGCGCGAACGCAGGGCTCGTCGTCGCCTCCCGGTACATCAAGGGCGGCAGCCGGGCCGGGCTCGCCGGCAGCTACCGGGTGGCCGTGTCCCGGATGGCGACCTGGCTGACCAAGTCCCTCTTCCCGCGCCGGCTGCACGGCATCAGCGACCCGATGAGCGGCTTCTTCGCCATCCGCCGCAGCGACATCACCGCCGAGGCGCTGAAGCCGCTGGGCTACAAGATCCTGCTGGAGCTGGCCGTCCGCAGCCGGCCGCGCACGGTCACCGAGGTGCCGTTCGTCTTCCAGGAACGGTTCGCGGGGGAGTCCAAGTCCACGGCGGCGGAGGGGCGCCGCTTCCTGCGCCATCTCGCCGGACTGCGTACGGCGGACCCGCTGGCCCGCATGGTCGTGTTCGGGCTGATCGGGCTGACGGGCTTCGTGCCGAACCTGGCCGCGCTGTGGGCGCTGACCCAGGCGGGCCTGCACTATCTCCCCGCCGAGATCGCCGCCAACCAGTTCGGCGTGGCCTGGAACTTCCTGCTCATCGAGAAGCTGCTGTTCCGCGACCGGCGCGTCCACCGCCACTGGGCCGACCGCACCGTCCGGTTCGCGCTGCTCGCCAACGCCGACCTGGTGCTGCGCATCCCCCTGATCGCGCTGCTGGTGGGCCAGTTCGGCCTTGCCGTGCTGCCGGCCACCGCGCTGGCCCTGGTCATCACCTTCGTCCTGCGCTTCGTCGGCACCGAGGCGCTGGTCTATCTGCCGAGCCGCCGTTCAGGTCGGCGGCCCGGGAGCCGTACGGCAAGGAGAGCCGCATGAACAAGCGCCTCGTCAGCAGAGACCGAATCAGCAGACACCGAAGAAGGACCGCACTGGTCGGGGTGGGGGCCCTGACCGCCGGTCTGCTCCTCACCTCGCCCCAGCCCGCCTCCGCCGCCAACCTCATCAAGAACCCCGGCTTCGAGACCGCCGGCACCGACGACATGCCCTACTGCTGGAAGAAGTCCGGCTGGGGCGACAACGACTTCACCTTCACCACGACCACCGACGCCCACAGCGGCACCAAGGCCATGAAGGTCGAGCTGACCCGCCGTGTCGACGGCGACCGCAAGGCGCTCATCACCGAGTCCGCCGAGTGCGCGCCGGTCGTCACGCCGGGCAAGCAGTACGACCTGGGGCTCTGGTACAAGTCGACCACCCCGGACGCCTCGGTCACCCTGTTCCGGCACGACCCCACGGCGGGCTGGCAGTACTGGACCGACCTCAAGACGCTGGACATGGCGGCCGGTTGGACCGAGGCCACGGTCCGCACGCCCGAGGTGCCGGCCGGCACGGACCGGATCGCCTGGGGCGTCTCCGTCTACGGCACCGGCGCGGTCACCACCGACGACTACACGATGGACCAGGTCGCCGACCCGGTCCCGGACCCGGTGTGCACGGGCACGGCCGAGGAGTGCGCCAACGGCCGCTGGGACGTGCTGCCCACCCAGAACCCGGTCCGCTCCATGCACTCCGTCGTCCTCAACAACGGCAAGGTGCTGCTGATCGCCGGCTCCGGCAACAGCGAGGAGATGTTCGAGGCGGGCACGTTCACCAGCGCGGTCTACGACCCCGAGAACGGCACGTACAAGCAGATCCCCACGCCGAAGGACATGTTCTGCGCCGGGCACGTACAACTGCAGGACGGCCGTGTGCTCGTGATGAGCGGCAACAAGGGCTATCCGTCGGCCGACGGCACGGTCGGCTACCAGGGCTACAAGGACTCGTACATCTTCGACCCGGTCACCGAGACCTACAGCAAGACCAACGACATGAACGACGGCCACTGGTACCCGTCGGCGACGATCCTCGGCAACGGTGACGTGATCTCCTTCGGCGGTCTGAAGGAGGACTCCTCCGGTTCGGTCACCGCCGAGCGGTGGTCGGACGCCGAGCAGAAGTGGCTGGAGCTCTGGAAGGTCAACCAGACCTGGTCGTACTGGGGCCTGTACCCGTCGATGATCCTGATGCAGGACGGCCGCCTCTTCTACTCCGGCAGCCATGTCTTCGGCAACAACATCCCCGGCACCGGCTCGGCGATCTACGACTACGACGCCAACACGGTCACCCAGGTGCCCGGCCTGCAGAACAAGGACGAGCGCGACCAGTCCGCGAGCGTGCTGCTGCCCCCGGCCCAGGACCAGAAGGTCCTCACCATCGGCGGCGGCAACATCGACTCCAACCCGGACGCCAACCGCCTCACCGACGTCATCGATCTCAAGGACCCGAACCCGTCCTACGTCGCAGGTCCGCCGCTCCCGCAGGGCACCGTCGACCTCGGAGCCGGCAAGGTCCCGCAGAGCGGCAACCAGGGCAAGATGTACGTCTCCGCCGTACTCCTGCCCGACGGCAAGGTCCTGGAGACGGGCGGCGCGCTGCACAACCGGGCCAACCCGGTGTACGAGTCGTCGATCTACGACCCGGCGACGGGCACCTTCGACCCGGTGGCACCGGACCCGGAGGAGCGCGGCTACCACTCCTCGGCGTTCCTGCTGCCCGACGGCCGTGTGATGACGACCGGCGACAACCCGGGCAACGGCTCCTGGAACCACGACGTGTCGATCTACACCCCGCCCTACCTCCTCAAGGGCGAGCGCCCGACGATCACTTCGGTCATCGACACCGAGTGGACCTACGGCGACACCCAGCGGATCACCGTCGACCGCCCCATCGCCAAGGCCGAGCTGATCCGCCCGGCGGCGGTGACGCATTCGTCGGATCCCAACCAGCGATTCGTGGATCTTCCGCTGTCCGTCGACGGCAACAACGTCGACCTGAACGTGACGAGCAACCCCAACCTGGCCCCGCCCGGCTGGTACATGCTCTTCGCGGTCGACGCCAACGGGGTGCCGTCGGTCGCCAAGTGGGTCCACCTCCAGGGCCCGCAGGCCCTGAGCGCGACGGACGCCTCCGCCCACGTCCACGACTTCGCCGACGGTCTCGAAGGCAAGGTCACGGGCCCCGGCAAGAAGCGGAAGTCCCAGAAGGTCAGCCCGACGATCTCCGGCTGTGACCGCCACTACGGCTCCGCCAACGTCTGCGTGCCGACGGACTTCCCGCCGACGGTGAAGGCGACGACGAAGGCCCGCTGCGACTGGCTCAAGCAGAACGACTACGGCCGTCTGAAGCTCAACGGCAAGGACGACCCGCTGAGGCTGGACCCGAACAGGGACGGAACAGCCTGCGGCAAGAAGGATCTAACGGTGCGCTGAACGCCCCTGAAAGGGGCGGGGGGCTGTAATCGATATGCGGCTACCGCCGCGTGGGCGCGACCAGCCACAAACGGCCCGCAGTTCCCCGCCCCGCTCAGCCATCCATGGCGCTCCGGAACGCAACCGCACGCTCCACGATCGCAACAAGCTGCTCATGGTGCGCCCCCTTCCAATAAGCCCGCCCGCACTCGGTGCACTGCGCGAACACGTCGTACGTCGCCCGCGTCCCGCCCTCCAACTGCCCGGCGACCTCCTCCTTCGTCGCCTCCTTCAGCAGTCCGTTGCAGGCGGTGCACCGAGTCCACGGCCGCAGCTCGGGCCGGAACCGGTCCAGCACGTCCCGGAGTTGGTCCTCGGGCCGCGTGCTGTACACATACGCCCCCGCCCACAGCTCACGCCGCCGCAGCAACCCCCGATCCCGGCTCAGCATGACGCGTCGCTCCGCGGCCGAGAGCGCGGCCAGCGCCGGGTCGCCGATGTCCGTCGACTCGTACGCCGTGTCCACGCCGAGCAGCCGCAGCCGGCGGGCGAGGGTGCCGAGGTGGACGTCGAGCAGGAAGCGCAGGGGAGCGCCGGGCACCCGCTGGGGGCGCGGGACGGGCCGTACGGACACGGACTCGCCGCCCACGGGGACGTACGACACCGGTACCTCGCGCCCGTCCACGAGCAGCGGGCCGGCCTCGGTCAGCGGGACGCCGAGGGACTCCACGACATGGCCGAGGGTCGAGACACCGTCGGTGGCGACCTGGGCGGCACCGTCACGGCGCCGTCCGTTGGGGAGGAAGAGGCGCAGCTCGGGGGCGAACTCGACGTGGATCTCGGGACCGTTCACCCGGCCAGGATGTCACGGCGGACGGGTCGGGCCTCAGGCCTTTTTCGCGGGCAGGCCCTGCTCGATGACGTCCAGGGCCCGGTCCACCAGCTCGCGGAGGTCGTCCTGGCAGTCGTTCTCCGCCCAGGTGATGTTGACCTCCATCAGGCCGCCGACCAGGGACATCGCGTAGACCCGCACTTCGAGGGAGTCGGGGTCCAGACCGTGGCGTTCGGCGATGGCGCCCCGCAGCAGGCGGCCGGTCGCCGACATGCTCTCGATCATGCGGGCGCGGACGGCGGGGATCTGGACCGCCAGATGCGCGCGGATCCGGACCGCCTCGGGGTCCTCGGCGAGCAGCGCGTCCATGGACCGGTGCATCACGTGCCGCACCGAGTCCATCCAGGACTCCGCGGCGGGCCGGGCGCGCAGCTCCTCCAGCATCAGCGGGTCGTACTCGTCCGTGAGGACGATGTCCTCCTTGGTGGGGAAGTAGCGGAAGACCGTGGACGGCGACACCTCGGCGCGCTCGGCGATCTGCTCGATCGTCGTGGCGTCGTAGCCCTGCTCCTTGATCAGCGCGTACGTCGCGTCGCGGATCGCCGTCCGGGTCTTGATCTTCTTCCGCTCACGAAGCCCCAGCTGGGGGCGGTCGGTGAGGGGGGAGGAGTGTGCGGGGGTCATGGGTGTCATTGTCGGGCATCGGCCCCCTGGGCAGCCATGTCCGGGGCCTCGGGCTGCTCGGCATCGGGCGGGCTCGGCAGGAACGCCGCCGCCAGCAGGGCGGAGACGAGGGCCGCGATCCCGCACACCAGGAGGACGACGCCCATGCCGTGGACGTAGGCGCTGTTCGCGGAAGCCGCGAGTTCCGCCGAGCCCGCGCGCTCGGCGACCAGGTGCGCCGCGACCACGGACTCCCCTGCGGTGTCGGCGGCCTTGGCGGGCAGCCCGGTGACGTCGAGCCGGTCCCGGAAGGCGCCGGCGAGCAGGCTGCCGAGGAGTGCGATGCCGATGGCGCCGCCGACCTGACGCAGGGTCATCAGCAGCCCGGAGCCGCTGCCGGCACGGTCGCGGGGCAGGGCGCTCAGACCGCCGTTCATGGCGGGGATGAGAGAGGCCGAAGCCGAGGCCGGTGATGGTGAGCCACAGCGCGACGAAGCCGTAGCCGGAGTCCACGGTCGTACGGCTGCCGAGGACCCCGGCGAAGGCCAGTACCACCAGGCCCGCGCTCACCGCGGCCCGCGCGCCGAAGCGGGCGACGGCCTGCGGGGCGAGGCGGGAGGCGACCAGCAGTCCGCCCATCATCGGCAGCAGCCGCACGCCGGTGCCGAGGGCGTCATGGCCGAGGACGGCCTGGAGGTAGGGCGGCAGCACGAACAGCAGGCCGGTCAGGATGAAGGTCACCAGGGTCGCGGCGACGGTGTTGAAGAGGAAGCCGCGGTGGGCGAGCAGGGCCATGTCGAGCATGGGGCGCTCGACGCGGCGTTCGCGCAGCACGAGGGCGGCGATCAGGACCACGGACGCGGCGAGCATGGCCAGGACCAGCGGGTCGCCCCAGCCTCGGGTGGGCGCCTCGATGATGCCGTAGACGAGGGCGCCGAGCCCGGTCGCGGCGAGCGCGGTGGAGACGGTGTCGACCTTGGGGGAGGCGGGGTCCTTCGTCTCGGGGAGCAGGAAGACGCAGGCGGCGATGCCGAGCGCGGCCATCGGGACGTTGATCAGGAAGACCGAGCCCCACCAGAAGTGGTTCAGCAGCCAGCCGCCGACGATCGGGCCGAGCGGCAGGCCGAGCGCGGAGGCGGCGGAGGTGATGCCGACGGCCTTGGTGCGCTCCTCGGGGCCGAAGAGCGTGGGCAGCACGGACAGGGAGAGCGGGGTGACCAGGGCCGCGCCGACGCCCATCACGGCACGGGCGACGATCACCGCGTTCACATCGCCGGCCAGCGCGCCGACCAGCGATCCGGCGAGGAAGATCCCGAGCCCGGTGATCAGCATCCGCCGCCGCCCGAACCGGTCGCCGAGCAGGCCCGCGGGGAGCATCAGCGCGGCGAAGACGACGACGTACGCGTCCGCCATCCACTGCTGCTGGCCCGTACTGGCGCCGAGATCGGCGGCCATCGTCGGCAGCGCGACGTTCAGGATCGTCATGTCGAAGCCGAGGGTGAGCATGCTCGCGACCAGCGCGCCGAGCGCCCACCAGCGGCGGGGATCTGGAGTGACAGTAACCATGAAATGAGAGTAGCTCTCAAAAGGGAGTGGCTGTCAATGTGAATCAGGCGCGAAAAAGGGCCACGGCTCTAAAGCCGTGGCCCTGTTGAGGAGTCGGGGGCGCTACGCGTGCTGGTACGCCACCAGTGAGATCCCGACGTAGTGCGTGATGAACGCCGCCAGCGTGAAGGAGTGGAACACCTCGTGGAAGCCGAACCAACGCGGTGACGGGTTCGGGCGCTTGATGCCGTAGATCACGCCGCCCGCGCTGTAGAGGACACCGCCGACGATCACCAGGACCAGCACCGCGATGCCGCCGGAGCGCATGAAGTCCGGCAGGAAGAAGACGGCCGCCCAGCCCATCGCGATGTAGCAGGGGGTGTAGAGCCAGCGCGGGGCGCCGACCCAGAAGACCCGGAAGACGATGCCCGCCGCGGCGGCGGCCCAGATGCCCCACAGCAGCCACTGACCCTTGGCCCCCGGCAGGAGCAGCATCGTCAGCGGCGTGTAGGTGCCCGCGATGATCAGGAAGATGTTGGCGTGATCCAGTCGGCGCAGGATGCCGTCCATGCGCGGGCTCCAGTTGCCCCGGTGGTACAGCGCGCTCACGCCGAACAGCAGACAGGCGGTGAGGGCGAAGATCCCGCAGGCGATCCGGCCTCTGGTGGAATCCGCGAGGGCCGTGAGCACCAGGCCCGAGACGAGCGCTGCCGGGAACATGCCCAGGTGCAGCCAGCCGCGGAGCTTGGGCTTGATCTCGTCCGTGAGCTGCTGGGCGTGGTGCGCGATCTGGTGGGGCAGGGAGGGGGCGCCGGATCCGCGGCCGGCGGCCGGCGTGTCCGTGGGCGCGTCGGGGACGGGCGCTGTCATGGGGGGCATCGTACCTACGGAACCGTAAGTTACGTATCAGGGCGGCGAGATGAGAGCCCCGAAGTGGCCATCGTCTCATGGGGTACCCGCGCGGGGCGCACCTGGGGTGAAGCCGTGGTGACGCATCGAAAACATCCGGGCGAGTGGCGATGCTCACGCCGCTCACCTGTGACGCCCTCTGGACATATGCGCAGACGCGTCGGATGATCAAATGAGTGCGGTCGGCACCGGATGAGCGCGAAAGATCGGGACGGGGATCCAGTCCATCCCGTTCGCGAAGCATCCGGGTCGCGGCCCCCACGGGGCATACAAGGGCATATTCAGGACAAAATCCCTCTCTTAGGAGCAACCGTGGCGCGCGACATCGCGGCTCCCCCCGTCGTCCCCACCCACCACCGGGAGCTGGTCTCGTGGGTGAACGAGATCGCAGAACTCACGCAGCCGGACAACGTGGTCTGGTGTGACGGATCCGAGGCCGAGTACGAGCGCCTGAGCGAGGAGCTCGTCGCGAAGGGCACCTTCAAGAAGCTCGACCCGATCAAGCGCCCCAACTCGTACTACGCCGCCTCCGACCCGACCGACGTCGCCCGCGTCGAGGACCGGACCTTCATCTGCTCCGAGAAGGAGGAGGACGCCGGCCCGACGAACCACTGGATGGACCCCGCCGAGATGCGCGAGGTCTTCTCCGGTGACAAGGGCGTCTTCCGCGGCTCGATGCGCGGCCGGACGATGTACGTCGTCCCGTTCTGCATGGGCCCGCTCGGCTCCAAGCTCTCCGCGATCGGCGTCGAGATCACCGACTCGGCCTACGTCGCCGTCTCCATGCGCACCATGACCCGGATGGGCCAGGCCGTGCTCGACGAACTCGGCGAGGACGGCTTCTTCGTGAAGGCCGTGCACTCCGTCGGCGCCCCGCTGGAGCCCGGCGAGCAGGACGTCCCCTGGCCCTGCAACCAGACCAAGTACATCTCCCACTTCCCGGAGAGCCGCGAGATCTGGTCCTACGGCTCCGGCTACGGCGGCAACGCGCTGCTCGGCAAGAAGTGCTACGCCCTGCGCATCGCGTCGGTGATGGCGCGGGACGAGGGCTGGCTCGCGGAGCACATGCTGATCCTCAAGCTCACCCCGCCCACCGGTGAGTCCAAGTACGTCGCCGCCGCCTTCCCCTCCGCCTGCGGCAAGACCAACCTCGCCATGCTGGAGCCCACGATCTCCGGCTGGACGGTCGAGACGATCGGCGACGACATCGCCTGGATGCGCTTCGGCGAGGACGGCCGTCTGTACGCCATCAACCCCGAGGCCGGCTTCTTCGGCGTCGCGCCCGGCACCGGTGAGCACACCAACGCCAACGCGATGAAGACGCTGTGGGGCAACTCGGTCTTCACCAACGTCGCCCTCACCGACGACAACGACATCTGGTGGGAGGGCATGACGGAGGAGACCCCGGCCCACCTGACCGACTGGAAGGGCAACGACTGGACGCCGTCCTCGGACGTCCCGGCGGCCCACCCCAACGCCCGCTTCACCGTCCCCGCCTCGCAGTGCCCGATCATCGCGCCCGAGTGGGAGGACCCCAAGGGTGTGCCGATCTCCGCGATCCTCTTCGGCGGGCGCCGCGCCACCGCCGTACCGCTGGTGACGGAGTCCTTCGACTGGAACCACGGCGTGTTCCTCGGCGCGAACGTAGCCTCCGAGAAGACCGCCGCCGCCGAGGGCAAGGTCGGCGAGCTGCGCCGCGACCCGTTCGCCATGCTCCCCTTCTGCGGCTACAACATGGGCGACTACATGGCCCACTGGGTCGACGTGGCCAAGGACAAGGACCAGTCCAAGCTGCCGAAGATCTACTACGTCAACTGGTTCCGCAAGAACGACGAGGGCAAGTTCGTCTGGCCCGGCTTCGGTGAGAACAGCCGCGTGCTGAAGTGGATCGTGGAGCGTCTGGAGGGCAAGGCCGAGGGCGTCGAGACGCCGATCGGCATCCTGCCGACGCGCGAGGCCCTCGACACCAACGGTCTCGAACTGGCCGACTCCGACCTCGACTTCCTGCTCACCGTCGACAAGGAGATCTGGCGCGAGGAGGCCGCGCTCGTCCCCGACCACCTCAACACCTTCGGCGACCACACGCCGAAGGAGCTGTGGGACGAGTACCGGGCGCTGGTGTCGCGCCTGGGCTGAGTGCCTACTCCCCAGACTCCGCGGCCGGTCCTGGGGGTACCTCCCACGCCCTTGAGGCAGTGGGGGAGTGCCCTGACCAGTGATCGTCACGACCGGCCGCGGTGTGGAACGGCGAGGCCGCGCACAATGGCGTGCGTGGCCCTGGGCCCGCCGCCTGTCGACTCCGTCCGCCCCGACGGGGTCGCCTGCGGCGGGCCTTCGCCGCGTACGGGGCCTCGCCGTTGGGTGTGCCAGTCGTGTGCCGGCTGCGGATACGTCGTGGCTGGTCGCGCAGTTCCCCGCGCCCCTGAAAGGGGCGCTACCGCACCGCCCTTAGGGGCGCGGGGAACTGCGCGACCAGCCCCCACGCACGGTCAGCCGCGGTCCTCCAGATACCGGGTGTGGGACTCCTGGCGGCGGGCCTCCGACTCGCGCAGGCCCGCCGCCAGGCGCTCGGCGTCCTTCTTCAGCAGGCCGAGCTGCCGCTCCAGATGCAGTTCGGGCGACTCCGTGCCCGGCGTCATCCGTGTCCACCAGCGCGTCCGTACGAAGCTGTCGACGGCCTCGGGAAGATCGCGCCGCACGATGCGCGAGAGCACGTGCACGCTCTCCGGGTCATGGGTGAGCAGCTCTGCCACCCAGCCCCGGTCGAGCAGCGCGGTCAGTAGCTCGGTGAGTTCGCGGAGCCGGGCGGCGGCCGTGACGGACAGCTCGATCTCCGTCAGATAGCCGCGCAGCTTCTCGAAGTCGCCCCGCAGTTCGTCCAGCTGGGCCGACGGGTCCGGGAAGTCGGGCGGTGCGGGCCGCTCCGGCGGGGCGATCAGCGCGCCCGCGCCGTACAGTCCCGCGACGACGACGGGCCAGTACGGGCCCGCCGCCCCTGTGAAGGTCAGGACCAGGCCGACCAGCCCGCACGCGCTGCCGGCGATGTTCTTGCGGGACTCCAGGTACCGGGTGAATCTACTGGTAGCCACGGATCTCCTCGAAGGCGCCGTCCAGCGAGCCCTCCTGGGCGTCGAAGAGACGGCCGCCGGTCAGCTCGGCGATGTGCTCCAGCTCGGACCTGTCGGAGTCGCCGAAGAGAATGGGGAAGACGGGCGTCTCCCGCCGTTCGCGGTCGAGCCCCGCGTAGAAGGAGTCGAAGTCGGCCGCCTCGGCGCCGGCGGTGTTCTCGCCGTCCGTCATGAGCACGATCGACGTGAACGTGTCCTGGGAACGTCCGGCTCCGAGATGGTCGTACGCCTTCTCCAGCGAGGTGAAGATCGCGGTGTCGCCCTCGGCGGACAGCGCCTCGGTGTCCTTGCGGATCCCGTCCAGCCCGGACCTCGGGTCGGCCGGCTCCACGACATGCGTCCGCACGCCCTTCACATCCGACCCGAAGGGCATCAGCGTGACCTCCTCGCGTTCGCGGAAGTCGCCGGTGAGGTCGGTGAGTGCCTGCTTCAGCTGCTCCAGCCGGTCGCCCTCCATCGAGCCCGAGGTGTCGAGGACGTAGACCGTCCTGGACGGACGGCGCAGCTCGTTCTCGTACGAGTCGAGGAGGCCGTCGGCGACGGAACGGCTGCCCGGGAAGGGCAGTTCGCGCCGCCGGGCGGGGTCGAGGCCGGACGCCGGCGGAACGGAGGCGACGACCGGGCGGCGATGGGTGCGCTCGGTGATCAGCCGCTGGACGTCCTCGGTGCGCAGGGCCTCGGTGACGCGGCGGACGTCGTCGCGAGTGGTGGCGTCGGTCGACGCGAGGGAGGAGAGCGGGTAGTCGGCGGTGACGACGCCGTCCTTGGGGCGGATCACGGTCAGGCCCGGGATGCCCTTGAGGACGGACTCGTAGTTGAGCAGCGCGTCGACGTTCCCGCGCCGCTCGTACGCCGTCGCCAGCCAGCCCGACGAACCCGACGTCAGCTTCTGCCCCTTGAAGAACTCCTTCAGGCGGGGCGTCGCCTTGTCGACGTCCCGGTCCGTCAGGGCCGACTCGGCGCCGGAGAGGGCGGAGGCGACGGAGACGAGGGTGGCGAAGCCGGAGTTGGAGCGGGCCGGGTCGGTCATGCCGTAGGTCAGCCTGCCGTCCCGGACGGCCTGCTCGATCTGCGACCAGGTGACGTCGTCCGGCTTCCAGCCCAGGGTGGCGAGGGTCGTGGCCTTGACCCCGATGGCGACGGGGCTCGACATCACCGGCGTCTCCGACACGACCTTCTTCGCCGCTTCCGGCCGCAGCCGCAGATAGTCGTTGGAGGACAGCCACAGCGCGTCGTACTGCCCGTCCGCCCTGCCCTTCGCCAGCAGCTCCACCGCGTCGAGGGTGCCCATGTAGGTGGGCCGGACCTTGATGCCGGTGTCGTCGGCGATCCGGTCGAGGACCGGGGTCATGTCGCTGAGCTCGCTGGAGGCGAGGACGCGGAGCGTGCCGGGCTGCGGGGCGTTGTCCGGCTCGTCGGCCGCCTTCTGTGAGGTGCAGGCCGTCAGCAGGGCGAGCGCGCACAGGGCGACGGCGAGCAGACGTCGGCCTTGGGGGTGTCTCATCCGAGCCCACCCTCCAGCGCGCCCTGCGAACGGCTGCGCTCCAGATAGGCGCTCGCGTGCTGCAGTTCGACGGTCAGGTTCTCCACGGTCGTCGCCATCGCCTCGGTCGCCTGGACCTTGTAGGTGTCGATGGCGTCGAGCGTGCGGTAGATCTGCTGGAAGGCGCTGCGGAGGGTCTCCGCTCCCACCGCCGGGTCGGCGGCGATCCGCTGGATCTCCCCGCTCTGCGTGGCGAGCATCTCGGCGTTGCCCCGGATGAGGTCCTCGGTGGTCCCGCGCAGGGCGTTGACCTGCTCGACGACCTTCTTCTGGTTGTCGAGCGCGGAGGCCAGCATCACGGAGATGCGCAGGGCCGAGACGGTCGTGGTCGCCGCCCGGTCGACGCCCTTGATCAGCTCCTCGTTGTTACGCCGTACGACGTCCATGGCGAGGTATCCCTGTGCGCACACCGCCAGCTGGGTGAGCAGGTCCTGGTGCTTCTGCCGGACCGGGAAGAGGACGTCGGCGCGCAGGCTGTCGGCCTGCTGAGGGTCGATGACCTGGGCGATGTGCTGCTCGACCGCGGTGTCCAGGGCCTCGGTCAGCACGACGTACTCCTGGAGCTTGCCCATGCTCTCCCACAGCCGCACCCGCTCGGTCTGCAGCGCGGCGTTGTCCCGCCGCAGCTCGTCCTGCCCGCCCCGCAGCGAGCCCACGATCCGGTTCAGGGTTCCCTGCGCGGAGGCGTACTTGGCGACGTGATCGCGCAGCTTGTTGCCGCCGGGAAGCTTGGACAGGAACTTGCGCCCCTTGGAGGCGGGCAGATCCCGCGGATCCAGGTCCTCCACCACCCGCCGCAGTTCGACGAGCGAGCCGGCGACCTGCGACTGGGCGTCCCCGCCCTTGTCCGGCAGGCTCCGGACGGTCCGCTCCAGCATGCGGTTGGACTGCGCGGCGGCGGTACGCATCTCGCCGGCGCCCAGGGCGGTGATCTCGCCGACCTTGCCGGCGAACTCGGGGGAGCGGGCGTCGAGCGCCGCGAGCCCCTCCACGTAGTCGGCGGCCTTCTTGGCCATGTCGGTACGGACGCCGTCGTCGACCGGGACGAGCCCGCCCGCCTTCTCGCGCGGCACCGTGGCCACGGGCTCGGGCGGAGTGAGGACGAAAGTGTCGTCGCTGTTGCTCATGTACTGCTTCCCCCCTTAACCGCGCGCCCGTCGCGCCAGCTCGTGCAGCACCTCGGAGGTGGGCACGGCCGCCTGGTGGACGCCGGTCAGTTCCTGCTTGAGATAAGTGGTGTCCGAGGCGAACTCGGCGGCCTCGCCCTGCGGCCGGAACCCGTGCCGGGCCTCCAGCTCACGCAACGCCGGGTCGGTGGAGAGGAGTTCGGCGACGGCCTTGCCGTTCTCGGTCAGCGGTACGACGGTGTGGTCGCTGTTGACCGTGGTGTCCGGGTAGAGGACGACCAGGTCGTCGGGCTGCTGCCCCTGGGCCAGCAGGGAGGCGACCTGCGACTCGTAGACCACGACCAGCGGGTTTCCGGCACCGCTGACGAAGTCCCGGAAGACGGCGTCACTGCCGGACTGCTGGGCGCCCTGCACACTGACCAGCTTGCGCAGCAGCGGCGCGGTGCGCCCGACCTCGGCGTCGGTGGCGACGACCTTGCCGCCGTTCTCGACGTAGGAGGCGGCGGCCAGATAGAGGGCGCCGGAGTTGGAGGTCTCGGGATCGGTACTGGACAGGTACAGCGTGCCCGTCAACTCCCCGTACTTCCCGGCGCCCTTGAGCTGCTGCCAGGTGCGGTCGGCACGGGCCGCCTCCAGATAGGCGGCCATCTTGAAGCCGCCCCGGTGTTCGGTGTCCAGGACGGCGAGCCCGTTCGCCGCGAGCACCTCGGCGGCGTTCTTGTGCGCCACGACGACGAGGGGCGAGTAGAAGGGGCGCGGAAGGGTCCCGGTCACCTTGTGCTTGGCGGCGAGCGCGACGGCGGGCGCCTGGCTCGACGGCAGCGCGAGGTCGTACCCCTTGAGGTCCAGCCCCTCCATGGCCCAGGACCCGGAGGTCTCGGCCTTCACGGTGTAGCCCTTGGCGGCGAGGGCCTTCACCACGTCGGGATCGGCGAAGAACTCGGCCTTCTCCGACCCGATCACAGCTTGCACGGTCTTCGTTGCCGTGCCGTCCTCACTACTGCGGCCCGCGACGACGGCGGCCACCACGCCACCGATCAGCAGCACCGCGAGGATGATTCCTGCGATACGTCTCACGAGGGGAGAGTGCTCGCGGAATCCAACGTTCCCAGGCGAGGGGAGTGAACGGGGGGTGTCGTCCTGGTCCCGGTACGCAACGACGCCCCAGGGGCGCGGGGAACTGCGCGACCAGCCACAGACAACCGTCAGCCGCCGAACAACAACGCATGGCACCCGGTCCGCGCGTCTCTGCGGGAGCACGCGGACCGGGGCCGTTCAAAGGGGTTTCACCCGACGCCGGTAAGTTCCTGCGGCTCGGCCTGCGCAACTGCATGCGCATCCATCCGCTCGGCGGCGAGAATCGCGGCAGCGGTATCCGCCCGGGACGCCGCGACAACCAGCGCCCGCCCGGCAAGGGCATGCGCCCGCCGATGCAGTGCCGCAACCTTCGAGTCGCCGGTCATCGTCGTCCGGACCGGCGCCGTCCCACCCCGCAGCCGGGCCACCTGCTCGGCGAGCCGCTCGGCGGCCGCGTCGAGGTCGGTGGACGGTTCAAGCGAGCGCAGCGTATCCGTCACGGCGAGCAGCGCCGCGAGGTGGCCGGCGAGCTGGATGTCCAACTCCTCCTCGCGCGAGCGGTGAGGGAAGTCGGTGGTGTTGCCGGCCATCGTGCTGTGGACCGACTTGGTTCGGATCGGTTCGTACATGGGGATGGCCTCCTGTGCGCTGACAGGAAGCCATCCTAGCTTAGATTTCGTCTAAAGTTGAGCCGTTCACAAGACAGGACCGTCCCTTGTACACAGCGTGAGCGTCAGGGCTGGCTGTACCCGTCCAGGAACCGCCCGATCCGTCCCACCGCGTCCCGCAGATCCGTGACCGTCGGCAGGGTGACCACGCGGAAGTGGTCCGACTCCGGCCAGTTGAAGCCCGAGCCCTGGACGACCATGATCTTCTCGCGCCGCAGCAGGTCCAGGACCATCCGCCGGTCGTCCTTGATCTTGAACACCTTCGGGTCGAGGCGCGGGAAGAGATACAGCGCCCCCTTCGGCCGTACACAGCTCACCCCGGGGATCTGGGTCAGCAGCTCGTACGCGACATCCATCTGCTCCTTCAGCCGCCCGCCGGGCAGCACCAGGTCGTTGATGGACTGCCGTCCGCTGAGCGCGGCGACCACCCCGTGCTGACCGGGCATGTTCGCGCACAGCCGCATGTTCGCGAGGATGGTGAGGCCCTCGATGTAGGAGTCGGCGTGGGCGCGCGGGCCCGAGATCGACATCCAGCCCACCCGGTATCCGGCGACGCGGTAGGCCTTCGACATGCCGTTGAAGGTGAGGGTGAGCAGGTCGGGGGCGACGGCGGCGGTCGGGGTGTGGGTGGCGCCGTCGTACAGGATCTTGTCGTAGATCTCGTCGGAGCAGACGAGGAGGTTGTGCCGGCGGGCGATGTCCGTCAGCCCCCGGAGCACGGCCTCGTCGTACACGGCCCCCGTCGGGTTGTTGGGGTTGATGATGACGATGGCCTTGGTGCGGTCGGTGACCTTGCGCTCGACGTCGGCGAGGTCGGGCATCCAGTCGGCCTGCTCGTCGCACCGGTAGTGCACGGCGGTGCCGCCGGACAGCGAGACGGCGGCGGTCCACAGGGGGTAGTCGGGAGCCGGGACCAGCACCTCGTCGCCGTCGTCGAGCAGCGCCTGCATCGCCATCACGATCAGCTCGGAGGCGCCGTTGCCGATGAAGACGTGCTCGACGTCGGTCTCGATGCCGAGAGTCTGGTTGTGCATGACGACGGCCCGGCGTGCGGCCAGCAGGCCCTTCGCGTCGCCGTAGCCGTGCGACGTCGACACGTTGCGGAGGACGTCCTCCAGGATCTCGGGCGGAGCCTCGAAGCCGAAGGCGGCCGGGTTGCCCGTGTTCAGCTTGAGGATCCGATGCCCCGCCGATTCAAGCCGCATCGCCTCCTCGAGCACCGGGCCCCGGATCTCGTAACAGACGTTGGCGAGCTTGGTCGACTGGATCACCTGCATGTCAAGGAGCTTACGGCCGCGTAACGTCCGGTGGGTCGTGTTTTCCGCCACGTGAGACGCGGTGGTTTGGGCTGTTATCGCCGGTAGCTGTCCCGAGGCCGCCCCCGTCTCTAGAATGCGCGGCCATGTCCAGGCCACCTGAGCGCGAGAACGGGACGCCCCAGGGGCAGCCGAACGTGTACCACCCGCGGTCGGCGGCGCCCCCGCCCTACGAGGCGTACACGGACCCGGCGGCCGCGCACGGCTGGCAGAACGCGTACGACGAGACGGCTCAGCTGCCTCGGCTGGACGACGCCGGGACCGTGGAAGGCGCGGGCGCGCGAGCTGGGCGCGGGGCCGCGCCCGTGGGCCGGGCGGATCGCCGCCGCAGGGCGCGGGCGCGGGCCTCGCGGCGTCTGGTGCTCGCGGCCGGAGCGGTGGGCGCGGTGTCGGCGGCGGCGCTGATCGCGGGACTCTCCCTGTCCGGCTCATCGTCGGAAGGCGGCTCGCGCGGCGAGCACGGCGGTGACGGTACGAGCCCGGCGGCGGGAGCCTCGGCGGACCCGACCACCGCCACGGCCGGCGACCCGGCCACGCCCGGCTCGCCCGACGCGATCGGGACGCCCGGCGCGCAGACCCCGGGTGCGTCGCCGAGCCCTTCCGCGTCCGACGCGGCCGGCGAGGACGGCGGCACCAGCGCGGCCTCGTCGACGCCCACCACGAGCACAGCGCCCGCGAGCCCGACCGCCACGGCGAGCACGGAGGCACCGGGCGGCGGACGTGGCGGCAATCCGGGGCGCGGGGTGGGGAACACGAAGGGGCCCAAGTAGCGCCCCGCTCTCCTGAGCCGCCCGTCAGCCCTTGACGCGTCGGGCGACCGCCCGGACGAGGTCGGTCCTGGCGACCCGCAGCGCGAAACCTCCGCCGCTGTCCGGCGCGGGCTTGGCGTACCGGGGCAGGGCGCGGTGGAGCCACTTGGCGGGCGGCGTCTTCTTCGGGAGCGCCGGAAGGGGCACCGACCAGCGGCCCAGTCGGAGTTCGCCGCGCCAGAGGCCGAGGGGGAGCTCGGAGACGGGGACGCGGATGACGAACGTGCCGTCGGGCTCGGGGCGCCGGGCCGGGCGGTGGGACACCGAGCTTCCCTGTCCGTCCGTCAGGGTGAGGACGAGGGCGCCCTCCGGGTGGTCGGCGAGCGTGCAGCGGCCGGTGAACTCCAGCTCGGTGGGGGCGTCCGGGGCCCACCGGACCGCGCCGTCGACGCCGAGCCGTGCCGGCACCGTGTGCTTGCGTTCGCCGATGTCGAGGGTGAAGTTGCCGTACGGGTGGGTGGTGTAGAGGGTGACGGCGCGCAGGCCCTCGGCGGTGTCCACGACATGTGTGGCGGCCTTGCCGGACACGTCGTCGGCCCGCTTGCTGCCGATGCGGACCTCGCGGGTGACGCCCTGGGCGCCGATGGCGAGCGAGATGTCCCACAGCCCGTCGCCCAGCGGGGCGCCGTCGGCGGCCGTGGTGATGTCGACGGCGGCCTCGAACCCGGCGCGGTCGTAGATGTAGCTGCCCTTGTCCTCGTCGGCGCCCGCGTCGGGGGTCGCGGTGTGGGTGACGGGCAGCCGGAACTCCACCTTGCTGTCGCGCTCGCGCAGCACCAGCTCGGTGGTGACGTCACGGGTCTCGACGCGGTGCAGGTAGCCGTGCCCGGCGAGGTGCAGCACGGTGCCCCGCAGATCGGCGCGGGTGACGCGGTGGCGCACGCCGAGCTGGGCGGTGACGTCGTAGCAGCTGTCGGGGATCGCGCGGGCGGGGTCACGGAGAAAGGGGTAGCGGGCGAGGGCCCGGCCCGCGTCGACGAGCACCGGCGTCGCCACCTTGCTCCGCGCCAGCTCCCTCTCGAAGCGCACCAGTTCCAGCACCTCGTCGAGCATCCGGTGGCGTACGAGGTGGAGCCGCAGCCGGGCCATGGCGGAGAGCTGGTCGTTCAGCCCTTCGTGCCAGAGCGGTTCGATGCTCTCCGCGAGACGGGCGAGGGCCTTGTCCTGCTCGGGACGGGGCTCGTGGGCCAGGTGGCTGAGAAGGTGCTGGACCTCGACGGTGAGGTGCCGGTGGGCCAGGTGGTCGCGGCCGGGGCCGGGCGGGACGTGTTCCAGGAGCATGTCGACCACACGCGGCAGATAGCGCAGCCGGGGCTCGGTCCCGCCGGTGCGCAGGGTGATGTTGCCCTCGTCCTCCCGGCGCACCCAGTACAGGCAGTCGTAGGAGGCCAGGACGGAGATGCCCGCCGCGTGCAGATAGGCGCGGCCCACGAAGAGCTGGTCCTCGCCTATGGACAGGTCGGTGGGGAAGCGCAGGCGGTGGCGCTCCAGCAGCTCCCGGCGGAAGAGCTTCATGGGGTTGAGCGTCCAGTACGCCCGGGACGAGAAGACGTCGGTCTTCGGCTGGTCGCGCCGGAACATCGAGGTGGGAGCGCCGCGCCCGCCCACGCCGACCATCTTGCCGAGCACGACGTCGGTGCCGTTCTCCTCGGCCATCGCCACCATGCGCTCCAGGGCCTCGGGCCCCAGGTGGTCGTCGGCGTCGAGGAAGAACACGAACCGTCCGCGCGCGTGGTCGAGTCCGAGGTTGCGGGGTGCGGAGGGGCCGCCGGAGTTCTCCTGCCGGAAGACGCTCAGCAGCTTCGGGTACAGGCCGGCCAGCCGGTCGAGTTCCGCGGCCGTCCCGTCGGTCGAGCCGTCGTCGACGACCAGGATCTCCAGCCGGTCCTGGCCTATGGACTGTTCGGTGACAGAAGTGATGCAACGCGTCAGATACGGCATTGCGTTGTACGCGGCGACAATTACCGAAACGGCAGGGCCAGTCATCGTCACGCTCTCCATGAATTACGGGGCACACCCCGTTTTTCCTGGATGGCTCACAGATTGGCCGATTGGATGCGGTAAGGCACCATTTGCGGGGAGATTTGCCGACAGAGCTGTGAAGATATCACGACCGCTCGGTGCCCGTGAGGTGACCTTGTCAACTTCACCGTGGGCGTCCTGTGGCGTCGGCCCGGCACTTCTCGTCCCCGTGATAGGGAAAGCCCTACGGACTGAACTCGTCGGTAATCAAGTCCTTGTCCCCACCCCCCTCCTGCGTGAGAATGCGCATGACAAAAGTGCGGGTGACCGGAGATTCTTCGGTCACCCTCTTCGTATGAGGGGACCCCCACATGAGAAAACCTCTCGGCGCCGCCCTCCTCGCCCTGGCGATAGCCGGGGCCGGCGCCGCACCCGCGGTCGCGGCTCCCGCGGACTCGGCCGCTTCCTTCGGCAAGGGCGTGGACACGGGCTCGGTCACATCGACGGTCAACGACACCGTCGCGAGCGCCGCGGACACCCTCGGCCAGGTCCTGAACGGTCCCAAGGTCCAGGCCGTGAACTTCGCCGGCACGGTCGCGCTCAGCAACTGTTCCGGCTCCGTCGTCCGCTTCCCGGACTCGGAGGACAACGACCCGGCCCTGGTCATGACCAACGGCCACTGTCTGGAGACCGGCATGCCGGGCCCCGGCGAGGTCGTGGTCGACCGGGCCTCCAGCCGTACCTTCAGCCTGCTCAACGCCTCGGGCAGCCGGGTCGCCACGCTGCGGGCCAGCAAGATCGCCTACGGGACGATGACCGACACGGACGTCGCCTTCTACCAGCTCACCACCACGTACGCGCAGATCAAGAGCTCGTACAGCATCAACCCGCTGACGGTGGCCGACACCCACCCGGTCAAGGGCACCGCCATCACCGTCGCCTCCGGTTACTGGAAGCGGCTGTACAACTGCAACATCGACGGATTCGCCTACCAGCTCAAGGAAGGCGACTGGACCTTCAAGGACTCGGTCCGCTACACGTCCGCCTGCAACACCGTCGGCGGCACGTCCGGCTCGCCCGTCATCGACCAGGCCACCAACAAGGTCGTCGCCGTCAACAACACCGGCAACGAGGACGGCGAGCGCTGCACGGTCAACAACCCGTGCGAGGTGGACGAGAGCGGCAACGTCACCGTCCGCCAGGGCATCAACTACGCCCAGGAGATCTACCAGATCCACGCCTGCTTCGGCGTCGACAACAAGCTCGACCTGAGCGCGAGCGGCTGCGTGCTGCCCAAGCCGTGACCTACCGGCACACGGTTTAGGAAGTTCTACGGATCGCCCGTCCCGCGAGTACGTCCGTGCGCCGGCCGTCCTCGATCACGAAACGGCCGTCGATCAGGACGTGCGGGATGCCCGTCGGTAGCGTGCGCGGCTCCTCGAAGGTGGAGCCCGCCGCTACCGTCGCCGGGTCGAACAGCACCAGGTCCGCCCGGTACCCCTCGCGGACCAGGCCCCGGTCCGCCAGCCGCAGCCGCGCAGCGGGACGCCCGGTCAGATGGGCCACGCACTCCTCCAGGGACAGCACCCCCAACTCCCGTACGTACTGCCCGAGATAGTGCGGGAACGTGCCGTACGCCCGTGGATGCGGCTTCGTGCCGCGCAGGATGCCGTCCGAGCCGCCGGTGTGGACGCGGTGCCGCATGATCATCCGCACGTTCTCCTCGTGGCCGACGTGCTGGAGGATCGTCGAGCCCAGCCGGTCGTCGAGCAGCAGCCGCCGGGCCGTCACCCAGGGGGCCTCGCCCCGTGTCCTCGCGGACTCTTCGACCGTACGGCCGACGAAGTCCCCGAGCGCCGGGTCGCTCACGCCCGAGATCTCGATCGTGTCCCACTCGATGGGCACGCCGTGGCAGCCGTCGGCGCCGATGACCTCCATGTGGTGCCGGATGCGCTCGGCGGTGTCGTCGTCCATGAGGCGGGCCAGGGTCGCCTCGGGCCCGCCCTCGCTCGCCCAGCTCGGCAGCATCGCGACGAGGGTCGTGCAGCCGGGCGTGTAGGGGTAGGTGTCCAGGCCGATGTCGGCGCCGTCGTCGAGCGCCTTGTCCAGCAGCGACAGCAGCTCCGGCGCACGTCCCTTGTTCACGCCGAAGTTCATGGTGGCGTGGGCGAGATGCAGCGCGCAGCCCGCCTCCCGCGTCAGGGCCACCATCTCCTCGTACGCCTGAAGGGCCCCGGCCCCGTAGGAGCGGTGGTGCGGGCAGTAGTAGCCGCCGTACGACGCCACCACCCGGCACAGCTCGGTCAGTTCGGCGTCCTTGGCGTACATGCCCGGCGTGTACGTCAGCCCGGACGACATGCCGACCGCGCCCTGCGCCATGCCGTCCGCGACCAGCTGTCGCATCCGCTCCAGCTCGTCCGGCGTGGCCGCCCGGTCCTCCCAGCCGACGGCGAGGGCGCGGACCGTGCCCTGCGGGATGAGGTAGGCCGCGTTCACGGCGATGCCCTGCCCGTCGAAACCGGCGTCGAGGCGGTCCAGGTACTCGCCGACCGTCCGCCAGTCGAAGTCGATGTCGTCGCCGGAGCCGTTCCAGCCGGTGATCGCGCGGCGGACCTCCGCGAGGGTGCGGTCGTCGACGGGCGCGTACGACAGCCCGTCCTGGCCGACGACCTCGAGCGTGACCCCCTGCGCCGCTTTCGCGCTGTGGTCGGGGTTCCGCAGCAGCTCCAGGTCGCTGTGGGCGTGCATGTCGATGAAGCCGGGGGAGAGGACGAGGCCCTCCGCGTCCAGCTCCCGGCGCGCCTTGGGGCGTTGGCAGCCGGCCTGGGCCGCCTCCTGCACGATCGACACGATCCGGCCGCCGTCCACGACGACATCGGCGCGGTAGGACGGGCCGCCGCTGCCGTCGACGACGTCGGCGTCCCGAATGACGAGCTCTTCCATGACCGCCACCCCCAGACTCAGAAGAACGTACGGATGTATTCGACGACCGTGCCGTCCGCCGCCGCGACCGGGATCAGCTGCCACTTGTCGAACGACGTGCAGGGGTGCGACAGCCCCATCCCGAGCCAGTCACCGACCTCCAGGTCCGCCTCGCCGGTCGTCGCCAGCCACGCGTGCTGGTCGGACAGCGCGGTCACCGAGACGCCGGTGGCCGGGCGCTCGACGCCGTCGCGGCGGACCACCTGGGCGAAGGGCAGATCGAGGTCGTAGGCCGCGTCGCGCTTGCCCGCGTTGACGAAGGCCTGGTCGGGGGAGGGGCGGGAGACGACCTGGGCCCACAGGCGGAAGGCGGGTTCGAGGGCGCCCTCCTCCGGGACCCGGTTGAACGGGGTCAGCTTGCGGTAGTGCCCGTCGTCGTGCGAGACGTACGCACCCGAGCGCAGCAACTTCAGTACGGGGAGGGAGAGTTCGGGGATCTCGGCGAAGACGTCCGCGACGGCGTCGAACCACGCGCTGCCGCCCGCGCTGACGACGATCTCGTCGAGGCCGGTGAACCGGCCCGCCTTGTCGAAGTCGGCGGCGAGGGAGACGAGCCGCCGCAGCCACGCCTGCACGCGCTCGGGGTTCGGCTGCGGAACCTCGCCCTCGTACCCGGCGACGCCGACCAGCCGCAGCGTCGATACGGCGGCGACGGCGTCCGCGACGGCGGCGCACTCGGCCTCGGTACGGACGCCGGTACGGGCACCATCCCCGGCGGCCAGTTCGACGACGACGTCGAGCGGCCGGGTGGGGTTGGTGTCCCGCAGGGCGGCGTCCATCAGCTCCACGCCGCGTACGGAGTCGACGTAGGTGATGAGACGGAAGCCGTCGTCGGCGGAGAGCTCGGCGGCGATCCAGCGCAGGGCGGCCGGGTCCACGAGTTCGTTCGCGAGGAAGACCCGCTGGACGCCGTACGCCCGCGCGACGCGCACCTGATGCGGTACGGCGAGCGTGATGCCCCAGGCCCCGTGCTCGATCTGGCGCTGGAAGAGCTGCGGCGCCATGGAGGTCTTGCCGTGCGGGGCGAAGGCGAGGCCGTGGCGGGCGGCGTACGTCTCCATCAGGTCGAGGTTGTGCTCCAGGCGCTCGGCGGAGAGGGCCAGCACGGGGGTGGCGAAGCCGTCGGTGAAGAGGTTGCGGCGCTGGGCGGTGAGCTCGGCGACGGTGAGGCCGTCGGCGTCCGGGGGGAGGCCCTTGAAGCGGTGGTCGACGCGTTCCTCTGCGAGGTGGGCGAGGGCATCCGAGGGGCCGTCGGCTGTCATGGAGCCTCCCTGATCAGGCGCGTTGCACTGCCTGCAACACTCATTGCGTATTTCGCTTACCGCTGTCTAACATCTCGGCCAACCGCGGGTCAACGGAGCCGCCGATCCGCCCGCACAAGCCCTGGAGCTACGACCATCGTGACCCTCACCGGACCCCGCAATGCCCCCGACGACGTCGATGTCGTCGCGCTCGGCGAGTCCATGGTCACGTTCCTGCCCACCCGGCCGGGGCGGCTCGCCGACGTGCCGTCGTTCGAGCGGGGGATCGGGGGTGCGGAATCGAATGTGGCGTGTGCGTTGGCTGCCGCGGGGCACTCCGTGCGGTGGGTGAGCCGGGTGGGTGCCGACGGGTTCGGGGACCACCTGGTGGAGGCGATCGGGGGGTACGGCGTCGACGTCTCGGCCGTGGGCCGGGACACGGCGCGTCCGACCGGGGTGTACTTCCGCACGGCGGGGGACCGGGGGACGGACGCGCACGAGGTGGCGTACTACAGGTCCGGTTCGGCGGCGTCGGTGATGTCCGTGGAGAACGTGGACCTGGACGCGGTGCGTTCGGGTCGGGTGCTGCATCTTTCGGGGATCACGGCCGCGCTGTCCGAAGGGTGCCTGGAACTGCTGCGCGAGCTGACGGCTCCCCACGAGGGGCGCCCGCTTGTGTCGTTCGACGTCAACTACCGGCCGGGGCTGTGGCGGGGCGCCGACGGCCCGGCCGTGCTGCTGGAGTTGGCACGCCGGGCTGATCTGGTGTTCGTGGGGGAGGACGAGGCGGAGGAGGCCTGGGGCATCACGGGCGGCCCACCGGCTGTACGGGCCGCGCTGCCCGAGCCGGGGGTGTTGGTGGTGAAGCAGGGGGCTGTGGGGGCTACGGCTTTCGTGTCGAGTGCGGGTGGTGGGGGGCTGGTCGCGCAGTTCCCCGCGCCCCTTGGGG
>NZ_JAKEIP010000092.1 GCF_021474425.1 Streptomyces muensis
CTCCACCCACCGCAAGCCCCCACCCTCCCAGACATGATCGAGGACGGTCGCCGCGCTGGGAGTGCGGGCGGGCGGTTAATCTGACCTGCGGCAGCAAGCCAGCACAACACGACAGACGTGAGCAAAGGGGCGGACCGGTGGCGCACATCGACATCGAGGAAGCACGCAAGCAGTTCGAGCGCATCGATGCGGACGGTGACGGCACCATCACCGCCGCCGAGTTCAAGTCCGCCCTCGCGCAGGGCGGCGACTGGAACGTGACCGAGGCGGTCGCCGAGGCGATCATCAAGAGCCGCGACCTCAACGGCGACAAGCTGCTGTCGTTCGACGAGTTCTGGGCCTTCCTGAGCAAGTGACCCATGCGAAGGGGCGCCCGTCGGCCCGAGCGGCGGACGGGCGCCCCTTCGTCATGTCCGGCGCCGGACCGACACCGTCCAGCGGCCGCCGTGCCGCTCCAGGGCGAGCGGCAGGTCGAAGCACTTGCCCACCTGGTCGCCGGTGAGGACCTCGCCCACCAGGCCCTGGGCGAGCGCGCGGCCCTCGCGGAGCAGCAGGGCGTGCGTCGTGCCCGGCGGCAGCTCCTCCAGGTGATGGGTGACCAGGACCGTCGCCAGCCGCGGGTGCTCCCGGCGCAGCCCGTCGAGGGCCTCGATCAACAACTCCCGGCCCGGCAGGTCCAGGCCGGTGGCCGGCTCGTCCAGGAGCAGCAGCCGCGGCCGCGGCATGAGCGCCCGGGCGATCAGGGTGCGCGCCCGCTGCCCCTGCGAGAGCGTGGGCCAGCGCGCCTCACGGTGCTCGGCGAGACCGAGCGTCCGCATCAGCCGCTCGGCGCGCTCCTCCTGCCCGGGCGCCGGACGCCAGCGGGGGAGCGGCTCCACGGAGTTGGTCAGTCCCGTGAGCACGACCTGCCGCGCCCGCAGCGGCGAGCGGAGCGGATGGCGCGGGTCGACGTGACCGACGTACGCGCGCAGGTCCCGCAGGTCGACCCGGCCGAGCCGGCGACCCAGCACCTCCACGCCGCCCCGGGTCGGGTGCACGAGCGCCCCGAGCAGGCTGAGCAGCGTGGACTTGCCCGCGCCGTTCGCGCCGAGCAGCGCCCAGTGCTCCCCGGCCCGGACGGTGAGGGACACCTCCTGGAGGATCGGCCTCCCCTCCCGTACGACGTGGACGTGCTCGGCACGCAGGACCTCGGTCACCGCAGTGCCCGGTTCACCGCGGACAGCACCGCCTCGACCGACGCGGTGAGGGCGGACGCGGCGCGCGCGGCGCCCCAGACGGTCGTGTCGTTCGACCGGCACTCGGCGTAGGCGGTGCTCTCGCCGTCCGCCTTGTGCTCGGCGAAGTCCACGATGTCGACCTGGTGTCCGGCGCCGGCGAGCGCGTCGACGAAGGCGGACAGGGGGCCGGTGCCGGTGCCCTCGTGGTCGCCGACGCGGTCGCCGGACTGCAGGGTGCAGACGAAGCGGTGGACGCCGGGTGCCTCCTGGTGGATGGACCAGTCGTGCAGACGTACGTCGCCCTCGGCCATGTACGTCGCGGCGAACAGCTCGTACAGCTCCTTCGGCGTGGCCTCCCGGCCGCTGTCGTCCGTCGCCTCCTGCACGACCCGGGAGAAGTCGGGCCGCATCCGCTCCGGCAGGTCGATGCCGTGGTGCGTGCGCAGCAGATGCGCCACCCCGCCCTTGCCCGACTGCGAGTTGACGCGGATGACGGCCTCGTAGGACCGGCCGACGTCGGCCGGGTCGATCGGCAGATAGGGCACCTCCCACGGCAGCCGCTCGGCCGGCACCCCCGACTCGGCTGCCCTGCGCGCGTGCCGGGCGAGCCCCTTGCTGATCGCGTCCTGGTGGGTGCCCGAGAAGGCCGTGTACACGAGGTCGCCGCCGTACGGGTGGCGCGGATGCACGGGCAGCCGGTTGCAGTGCTCGACGGTGTCCCTGACGGCGTCGATGTCGCCGAAGTCGACCATGGGGTCGACCCCTTGGGCGTACAGGTTGAGCGCGAGCGTCACCAGGTCGACGTTGCCGGTGCGCTCCCCGTTGCCGAACAGACAGCCCTCCACCCGCTGCGCGCCGGCCAGCACGGCGAGTTCGGCGCAGGCGACGCCGGTGCCGCGGTCGTTGTGCGGGTGCACGGAGAGGATCACCGAGTCGCGTCGGGCGAGGTGGCGGTGCATGTACTCGATCTGGTCGGCGTACACGTTGGGGGTGGCGATCTCGACGGTCGCCGGCAGGTTGTGCGTGACGGGCCGGTCGGGGCTCGCGTCCCACAACCGGGTGAGCCCGTCGCACAGTTCCAGGACGAAGTCGGGTTCGGTGAGGTTGTAGGTCTCCGGGGAGAACTGGAAACGGACGTGCGAGTCCCGCGCGGCCTCCGCCCGCCGCGCCATCCGCTCGGCCGCCTCCCGCACCGTCCGCCACACCTCGCCGCGGTCCCGGCCGAGGACGACGTCCCGCCACACCGGAGAGGTCGCGATGTACAGGTGCACGACGGCCCGTGGCAGTCCGGCGATCGACTCGAAGGTCCGGTCGATCAGCTCCGGCCGGGCCGGGGTGAACACGACGGGCGTGACGTCGTCGGGTACGGCGTCCGTGGTCACCAGGTGCCGTACGAAGTCGAAGTCCGTACGGCTCGCCGACGGATAGCCGACCTCGATCTCCTTGAACCCGGTCCCGACCAGCAGATCGAAGAAACGGCGCTTGCGCGGGGTGTCCATCGGCTCGGCGAGCGCCTGATTGCCGTCCCGCAGGTCGACGGGGACCCAGAGGGGGGCCCGCTCGACACGGGCGGAGGGCCAGGTTCGCTCGGTGACGGGGACGTCGACCCGGTCCTGGAAGGGGCGGTAGCGGTGGTGGGGCATCGGGCTGGGGCGCTGGGGATTCCACGGAACGGGTGTGGTGGTGGGCGCGGTCGTGGCCCTGTGGCTCGCCGCGGTCGTGGCCGCGGGGCTGGTCGCGGGGGTGGTCATCGTCTGCTGTCGCCTTCGGCTGGGTCGGACGGTGACCGGCAGCACGGCGTCCCGCGGCGGGGTGCCGGTCGCGTCAGGCCCCGCCGCGGCAGCCGAGGAGAAGGAGACCGCGGAGCGTCATGGTCACTACGCTAGCCACTCCTCAGCTCCTCAGACAAGTAGAATTCTGCTGACTCCTCAGACAGATAGGTGCATGCCGTGCCGCTCGGTGCCGTCCGCCCCAGCCCGCTGGTCGAACAGGCCGCCGAGCGCCTGCGCGAGCAGATCACCGACGGCCACTGGCCCGTCGGCACGAAGCTCCCCGGCGAGACCACGCTGGCCAGGGAACTCGGCGTCGGCCGCTCCACCGTCCGCGAGGCACTGCGCGCACTGGCCGGAGCCGGCCTCGTCCAACCGCGCCAGGGCGCGGGCGTCTTCGTCATCGCCACCGAGCCCGCCGAGGACTGGCCCGCCCGACTGCGCCGGGCCGCGGTGTCCGATGTCTACGAGGTCCGCATGGCCGTCGAGGTCCAGGCGGCCCGCCTGGCCGCGCACCGCCGGACACCGGAGGACATCACGGCGCTGGAGGCCGCGCTGGAGGGCCGCCGGGCCGCGTCCGCGGGTGACGACGTGACCTTCGTCGACGCCGACATCGCCCTCCACGCCGCCGTGGTCGCCGCCGCCCACAACCCCGTACTCACCGACCTGTTCGGCGAGTTCATCCCCGTCCTGCGCGACGGCCTGATCGAACTCCTGACCCTCACCGCCCTGCGCACCCATGACCCGAACACCGCCGACGACGCCCACGCGGCGCTTGTGCGGGCGGTCGCGGAGGGGGATGCGGAGAGGGCGGCGGAGGTGGTGCGGAAGGAGTTGGAGGATCCGTTCGGCGGATAGCGGGTCCGTCTCCCAGGGCACCGCGGATGCCGAAGGCCGGGCGGCCGAATCGTCAGGCGTTCTCGGCCCACTCTCGCAGCGCGGCCTTGCTCGCGAAGTTCGCCACGTTCTTGTCCAGCGGGTTGTCGGTGTACTGGTGGAAGCGCCACTTCGCCTGGATGCGGGGCTTGCCCGCGGTCACGTAGTCGGCGATCCAGAGAGCGTCGCCGGCATAGGAGGTACTGTCCACATTGAGCCAATAGTTGCGGTTGCAGTACAAAATGACCGGGTTGTTCGGCCGCTTCTCCTTCACCTTCCGGATGAACAGATCCTTCTCCGCGTTGCTCGCATGCGTCCCCGAACTCGTCGTCTCCCAGTCGACGGCGAGGATGTCGCCCGCCCTCTCGGGGGCCTTGCTCACGAAGTAGTCCGCCTGGGCGGAGAGGTTGCCGGGCCAGAGGAAGTGATAGAAGCCGACGACCAGGCCGGCATCGCGGGCGCGTTTGGTCTGGGCGGCGAGTTTGGGGTTGATGTAGGAGCGGCCCTCGGTCGCCTTGATGAAGACGAAGGAGATGCCGTCGGTGTCGTAGGACGAGGACTGGTACGCGCTGACATCGATGCCACGGATCATGGGGGGACTCCCGAAGTGCTGGTGGGGGGAGAGGAGTTGGATTCGGATGGGGTGTATGCCCCACCGTGGCATGGCTGACGCGTACCTGACGGGCAATTGTCAACATTCGGTCGTGGGCCGCTGTGCGCGCGGCAACGGCCCGGCCCGCCCCCTATGCCGTCAGCACTCGATGATGTTGACCGCCAGCCCGCCCCGCGCCGTCTCCTTGTACTTCACCGACATGTCCGCCCCGGTGTCCTTCATGGTCTTGATGACCTTGTCCAGGGACACCTTGTGCGAGCCGTCACCCCGCATGGCCATCCGCGCCGCCGTGACGGCCTTGACCGCGGCCATGCCGTTGCGTTCGATGCACGGGATCTGGACGAGGCCGCCGACGGGGTCGCAGGTGAGGCCGAGGTTGTGCTCCATCCCGATCTCGGCGGCGTTCTCGACCTGCTCGGGGGAGCCGCCGAGCACCTCCGCGAGGGCGCCCGCGGCCATGGAGCAGGCGGAGCCGACCTCGCCCTGGCAGCCGACCTCGGCGCCGGAGATGGAGGCGTTCTCCTTGAAGAGCATGCCGATCGCGCCAGCGGCGAGCAGGAAGCGGACGACGCCGTCCTCGTCGGCGCCCGGCACGAAGTTGATGTAGTAGTGCAGGACCGCGGGGATGATGCCCGCGGCGCCGTTGGTCGGGGCCGTGACCACCCGGCCGCCCGCCGCGTTCTCCTCGTTCACGGCCATCGCGTACAGCGTGATCCACTCCATGGCGAGCGCCTTCGGGTCGCCCTCGGAGCGCAGCTTGCGGGCCGTGTTCGCGGCCCGGCGGCGGACCTTCAGGCCGCCCGGCAGGATGCCCTCGCGGGACATGCCGCGCGAGACGCACTCCCGCATGACCCGCCAGATCTCCAGCAGGCCCGCCCGGATCTCCTCCTCCGTGCGCCAGGCCCGCTCGTTCTCCAGCATCAGCGCGGAGATCGACAGGCCCGTCTCGTTCGTCAGGCGCAGCAGCTCGTCGCCCGTGCGGAAGGGGTACTTCAGGACCGTGTCGTCCAGCTTGATGCGGTCCTCGCCGACCGCGTCCTCGTCGACGACGAAGCCGCCGCCCACCGAGTAGTAGGTCTTCGACAGCAGCTCCGCCCCGGAGGCGTCGAAGGCCCGGACCGTCATGCCGTTGGCGTGGTAGGCGAGTGCCTTGCGGCGGTGCAGGACCAGGTCGTCGTCGAAGGAGAACGGGATCTCGCGCTCGCCGAGCAGCCGCAGCCGGCCCGCCTCCTTGATCGCCGTCACCCGCTCGTCCGCCGTCTCCACGTCCACCGTGCGCGGCGAGGCGCCCTCCAGGCCGAGCAGGACCGCCTTGGGGGTGCCGTGGCCGTGGCCGGTGGCGCCGAGGGAGCCGTACAGCTCGGCTCGTACGGCGGCCACGGAGTCCAGCAGGTCCTCGTTGCGCAGTCGGCGGGCGAACATGCGTGCCGCGCGCATCGGGCCGACCGTGTGGGAGCTGGACGGGCCGATGCCGATCGAGAACAGGTCGAAGACCGAGATGGCCACGGTGGGACTCCTCAATACGGGGTGGAACAGGGGCGTGGGGTGTCCCGCTCACCTACGAGTGTGCGGGACACCCCACAAAAAGGGACTACTTGTTCAGACCGGGGTACAGCGGGTGCTTGTCGGCCAGGGCCTTGACCCGGGCCTTGAGCGCGTCCACGTCGTACGACGGCTTCAGCGTCTCGGCGATGACGTCCGCGACCTCGGCGAAGTCCTCGGCCGTGAAGCCGCGGGTGGCCAGGGCGGGCGTGCCGATGCGCAGGCCAGAGGTCACCATCGGCGGGCGCGGGTCGTTCGGGACCGCGTTGCGGTTGACCGTGATGCCGACCTCGTGGAGCCGGTCCTCGGCCTGCTGCCCGTCCAGCTCGGAGGCGCGCAGGTCGACCAGGATCAGGTGCACGTCCGTACCACCGGAGAGCACGTTCACACCGGCCTCACGGGCGTCGGCGGCCGTCAGCCGCTCCGCCAGGATGCGGGCGCCCTCGACGGTGCGGCGCTGGCGCTCCTTGAACTCCTCGCTCGCGGCGACCTTGAACGAGACCGCCTTGGCCGCGATCACATGCTCCAGGGGGCCGCCCTGGAAGCCCGGGAAGACCGAGGAGTTCAGCTTCTTGGCGAAGTCCTTCTTCGCCAGGATGATGCCGCCGCGCGGGCCGCCCAGCGTCTTGTGGGTGGTGGAGGTGACCACGTCCGCGTACTCGACGGGGTTGGGGTGCAGCCCGGCCGCCACCAGACCCGCGAAGTGCGCCATGTCGACCCACAGGTACGCCCCGGCCTCGTCGGCGATCCGGCGGAACTCGGCGAAGTCCAGCTGCCGCGGGTACGCCGACCAGCCCGCGATGATCACCTTCGGCCGGTGCTCCTTGGCGAGCTTCTCGACCTCGGCCATGTCGACCAGGCCGGTGGCGGAGTCCACGTGGTAGGGGACCACCTTGAACTGCTTGCCGGAGAAGTTCAGCCGCATGCCGTGGGTGAGGTGGCCGCCGTGGGCCAGGTCCAGGCCGAGGATGGTGTCGCCGGGCTGGGCCAGCGCGAACAGGGCCGCCTGGTTGGCGGAGGCACCGGAGTGGGGCTGGACGTTGGCGTACTCCGCGCCGAACAGCTCCTTGACCCGGTCGATGGCGATCTGCTCGGCGACGTCGACGTGCTCGCAGCCGCCGTAGTAGCGGCGGCCCGGGTAGCCCTCGGCGTACTTGTTGGTGGCGACCGAGCCCTGGGCCTCCATGACCGCGACCGGGGCGAAGTTCTCGGAGGCGATCATCTCCAGGGTCGACTGCTGGCGCTCCAGCTCGGCGTCGAGCGCGGCGGCGATGGCCGGATCGAGCTCGTGCAGGGGCGTGTTCAGAAGCGACTTGTCAGACATAAGGGGTGTTACTCCTCAGCCGGCGGTGTGGGTGACGTACTCGTCGGCGGAGAGCAGGTCGGCCGGCTCCTCCGTGACGCGTACCTTGAACAGCCAGCCGCCCTCGAAGGGGGCGGAGTTCACCAGCGCCGGGTCGTTCACGACGTCCTCGTTGATCTCGGTGACCTCGCCGGTGACCGGGGAGTACAGGTCGGAGACGGACTTGGTCGACTCCAGCTCACCGCAGGTGTCACCCGCGGTCACCGTCGAGCCGACCTCGGGGAGCTGGGCGTAGACGACATCGCCGAGCGCGTTGGCCGCGAACTCGGTGATGCCGACCGTCGAGACGCCGTCCTCGGCGACCGACAGCCACTCGTGCTCCTTGCTGTAGCGCAGCTGCTGGGGGTTGCTCATGGCCTGAATTCTCCTGTACGCGCGGGAGTGGTGATGAATGGGGGACTGCTGGAAACGCTTGTGAGCAGCGCGAATGTGCGCAGGGTCACGCACAGGGCCGCTGTCTGGCTTACGGATGGACCAGTTGCCGTGCCGTATCTGGGCCAGTCTCTCCGTACGGCGTTACTTCTGCCGCTTGTAGAACGGCAGCGCCACGACCTCGTACGGCTCGTGGCTGCCCCGGATGTCCACGCCGACCCCGGCCGTGCCCGGCGCCGAGTGCGCGGCGTCGACGTACGCCATCGCGATCGGCCTGCCCAGGGTGGGGGAGGGCGCGCCGGAGGTGACCTCGCCGATGACCTCGCCGCCGGCGACGACCGGGTACCCGGCGCGCGGGACGCGGCGGCCCTCGGCGATCAGGCCGACGAGGACGCGCGGCGGGTTCTCCGAGGCGCGGGACGCCGCCGCGGCGAGCGCCTCACGTCCCACGAAGTCACCCTCCTTCTCGAACTTCACCACCCGGCCGAGCCCGGCGTCGAAGGGGGTGAGGGAGGTCGACAGCTCGTTGCCGTACAGCGGCATGCCCGCCTCGAGGCGCAGCGTGTCCCGGCAGGACAGGCCGCAGGGGACCAGGCCGACGCCCTCGCCCGCCTTGGTCAGCGCCTGCCACAGCTCGACGGCGTGCTCCGGCTTCACGAACAGCTCGAAGCCGTCCTCGCCGGTGTAGCCGGTGCGCGCGATGAGGGCGGGGACGCCGGCGACGGTGCCGGGCAGGCCGGCGTAGTACTTCAGGCCGTCGAGGTCGGCGTCGGTGAGCGACTTCAGGATGCCCGGGGACTCGGGGCCCTGGACGGCGATCAGGGCGTACGCGTCCCGGTCGTCACGGACCTCGGCGTCGAAGCCGGTCACACGCTCGGTCAGCGCGTCCAGCACGACCTGGGCGTTGGAGGCGTTGGCGACGACCATGTACTCGGTCTCGGCGAGCCGGTAGACGATCAGGTCGTCGAGGATGCCGCCGTCGGCCTGGCAGATCATGGTGTAGCGGGCGCGGCCGACGCCGACGGAGGCGATGTTGCCGACCAGGGCGTGGTTCAGGAAGGCGGCGGCCGCGGGGCCGGTGACGGTGATCTCGCCCATGTGGGAGAGGTCGAAGAGCCCGGCCTTCGTCCGTACGGCGTTGTGCTCGTCGCGCTCGGAGCCGTACCGCAGGGGCATGTCCCAGCCGGCGAAGTCGGTCATCGTCGCGCCGAGCGAGCGATGCAGGGCATCGAGCGCGGTACGACGGGGTTCAGTGCTGCTCATCGGACGTGTCTCCCAAGGCATGACGGGCGAGGTCGGTCCTCCCCATCTGTCATCGGAACCTGAGAGGTTCGCCCCGACCGCCACGGGGACGATCAACGGCTTGCACCTTGGGTGGGACCGCGTGTCCCGGGTAGGGACAGAGCGGCCCGCTTTTCAGATGTGCCTCGCCCGCGCGGTAACGGGGCCTGAGAGATTCAAGGGAGGGACTTGCTCCTTCGGCGCCCCGGCGATGGACTGCTGGGGACTCTCCCGCGCGGATTCAAACGGCCGGTATGCAGTTGGCGCGCACATCATTGCACGGCCACGGCCGTCAACGGCAGGCCGTGTCTGTAACCGGCTTGTGGCAGGAAGTGAACGAAAATGCGAGAGATCATCCATTACCTTCTCTTTACGCTCAGTGGGGATGGGGAATCCTGACCCCGGAGGAGGACGATGACGGTGAACCGCACTACGGCGTACGCCACGACCTCGGGCATGGCGCTGCCCAAGCAGCCCGCGGCCCCGGCGGCCGAAGTCCGCGGCGCGTGCCTCGCACCCGTGGTCCGTGATCTGCGCGAGCGCTCCGGCCACAGCCCGCGCGCCCTGCTCTTCGGCCCTGAGGACCTCGTCGTGATCACCGGCCTGCCCGGCAGCGGCAAGTCCACGCTGATGAAGCGTGCGGTGCGGGGCACCCGTATCGACTCCCAGGACGCCCGGGACCGCTGGGCCGCCCGCATGCCGCGCTTCCTGCCCTACGCCGTCTACCGCCCGCTGGTCCGCCTGGCGCACTACGCCGGACTGCGCCGCGCCGTGCGCTCCGGCGAGGGCGTCGTCGTGCACGACTGCGGTACGCAGGCCTGGGTGCGCGGCTGGCTGGCCCGCGAGGCCCGCCGCCGCGGCGGCAGCCTGCACCTGCTGCTGCTCGACGTCGCCCCGGACACGGCCCTGGAGGGCCAGCGCGAGCGCGGCCGAGGCGTCTCGCGGTACGCCTTCCTGCGCCACCGCCGAGCCGCCGCCCGCCTCCTGAACTCGGTGGAGGCCGGCGCCCTGCCCCACGGCTGCGGCTCCGCGGTACTGCTCGACCGGGAGGCGGCTGACGCCCTGCGGCGGATCGGGTTCACGGGCTGAGGGGGCGCGGGGCGCGGGGGCGCCCGCTGTCCTCGCCCCCGCCGCCCCAATATCCGCCGGGGCGGACACCGGATAGCCTTTTGAGCCACAGACGTGGTTCACAGCAGGCGGTCAGACAGATGGACTTCGCAGCGGATCTCCCCGCGGACTTCCCGGCAGGGGCACACCTCCACGCGCACGGCGGTTGGCCCGGCAACGAGCTGGAGGAGGTGCTCTCAGCATCCCTCGGCCTCCCCTCGGCCGGCGGCCGGATCATCGAGGTGCTGGGCCGCAGCTTCGTCTGGGTGCCGCTGCCCAACGGCGGCGGCCCCACCAGCGGCCCGCTGGACCTGCCGACCGTGGAGATGGCCGGCCAGGCCTACGTCCCGGTCTTCAGCTCCGAGGAACAGTTCCGCCAGGTCGTCGGCGCCCACATGTCGTACACCGTCGCCCCCGCCGTCGAGTTCGCCCGCGGTCTGCCCCCGCAGGTGGGCATGGCCGTCAACCCCGACGGCACGGTGGGCGTCCCGCTGCCCCCGGCCGCGGTGGCCGAGCTCTGCCGGGTGGGCCGCACCCCACTGGACGGCCTCACCTCCGGCGGCCGCGTCAAGCTCTACGAACCCGACTGGCAGGACGACCCGGTCGACTTCCTCGCGGCAGCCTCGGCCGAGTTCGCCGAGACCGGCGTGGTCACCACGGCCCGCCGCTGCCTCGCTGCGATCGAGACGGCCCACCCCGTGATGTTCGTCGGCGTGGAACTCGCCCACTGGGAAGGCGACCTGCGCGCGGCCCCCATGGACGCCCTCGCCCGAGCCCTCGGCCACACCCCGGCCCCCTGGCCGGTCAACCTGGTCCTCCTGGACGTGGCCCAGGACCCGGTGATCGAGTGGATGCGCCAGAAGGTCCGCCCCTTCTACACGCGGGCACTCTGAGAACCCAAGGGGCGCGGGGCTGTATCGATATGCGGCTCCGCCGCGGGGCGCGACCAGCCACGCACTACCCGCAGCCCGCAGACCACATCAGGTCCCGAGCTCTCAACGCTTAAGCTGGGCTCGAAACCCACGTTCCCCGAAAGGGCGGTAAAAGGTGAGCGCGAGCGGCACCGCGGCGACCGGCCAGGTCGAGCACATGCTGCGCCAGGTGACGCCGGGGCGTTACGACGCCTACGAGGCGCTCCTCCGCGCCCTCGCCACCCCGAACTCCGGCCAGATCTGGATGCTGCTGTGGCACGGCCAGGCCGGCTCCCCGGACGCCCAGTACGGAAACATGGAGGTCGAGGGCCACGGCTACGCCCCCTGCGTCACCTCGGCCCAGGAGCTGTCGGCCAGCGGCTGGAACCGCTCCTACGAGGTCGTCGACGGCATCGACGTGGCCCGCACCCTCTACCCGGACCACTTCGGCCTCTGGCTGAACCCGCACGCCCCGGGCGGCGGCGTCGGCATCCCCTGGCTCGACCTGCGCCGTATCGCCACGGGCCTGGACCGTCAGCCGGCCGGCCCGCTCCGGCTGTCCGAACCCGGCATCGAGATCCCGCAGTTCTACGCCCTGCTCGCGCAGAACGCCCACCGCACCCCCGCCGTCCGCTCCCTGCGCCGCGCCTGGGTGCAGCCGGCCCTCGGCGCGCCGTATCTCGCGATCGGGCTCGACGTGTACGACACCAGCCCGCCCGCGGTGGACTCGGTGCGCTCGATGATGCTCCAGTCGATCGGCGCGGTCCCGGACGGCCTGCCCGTCTCGACCGTGGCGATGTCCGACGAGGACGACCCGGTCGCGATGTGGATGCGGGCGACCGCCCGCCCGTTCTACGACCGCGAGGCGCACGCCGCCGCCCCGGCGCAGGCCCCGGCGGCCGGCTACGGCTACCCACCGCCACAGGGCCGTTACTGATCATTCATGGGCTAACCTACCGAGCGGTCGGCGACCCGGCTGTCGTAGGCGCAAAGGGCCCCCGGCTTCGGTTTCCCAGGTGAATCTCCGCGCGTAGATGCGAACGGAAGGTCCCGGTCCGCCCTCATACGCCCCAACTGGCGTGCGTCCGGCCGTCGTTACCCGCTGTTCGGATAACGGAACCCCGCAGACAGCATCACGGTTGCGCATACTTTCCTCGCCAGCTCTGGCAACAGATCGCCAAAGCGTTGAAGACTCCCGGTCAAGACACGGGGCGGCAGGCCCTGTGTGCGAGTTGGAGCAACCGCTACCGCGGCAGCCAGGGGGGCCGACAACCGTCGGCCGAGAGGGGTCAGACTCACCGTGACGGCACCGATCGAGACCACCGGATCGCAGGCCGACGCCCAGCCGGAGGCCGTGCTGAAGGGGGTCGGGGCCAAGAAGATCGAGGGCCGGTCACTCGGGCAGATCGCCTGGTCCCGCTTCAAGCGGGACAAAGTAGCGGTCGTCGGCGGCATCGTTGTCGTGCTGCTCATCCTCGTGGCGGCGCTGTCCCGTCCGCTCCAGGCGCTGCTGGGTCTCGACCCCAACGCCTTCCACCAGGACCTGATCGACCCCAACACCTCGCTGCCCAAAGGTGACTTCGGCGGGATGAGCTGGGACCACCCGCTGGGCGTCGAGCCCAAGTTCGGCCGGGACATCCTCGCGCGCATCCTGGAGGGTTCCTGGGTCTCCCTGGTCGTCGCCTTCGGCGCGACGCTGCTGTCCGTCGTCATCGGCACCGTGATGGGCCTGGTCGCCGGGTACTACGGCGGCCGGGTCGACACGGTCGTCAGCCGGCTGATGGACACCTTCCTGGCGTTCCCGCTGCTGCTGTTCGCCATCGCCATCTCCGCGACGCTCCAGGGCGGTGCCTTCGGCCTCGAAGGGCTGCCGCTGCACATCTCCGTACTGATCTTCGTCATCGGCTTCTTCAACTGGCCCTACATGGGGCGCATCGTGCGCGGCCAGACCCTGGCCCTGCGCGAGCGGGAGTTCGTCGACGCCTCCCGGGGGATGGGGGCCGGCGGCCCGTACATCCTCTTCAAGGAACTGCTGCCCAACCTCGTCGCGCCGATCATCGTCTACTCGACGCTGCTCATCCCGACGAACATCCTCTTCGAAGCCTCGCTGAGCTTCCTCGGCGTGGGCATCCAGCCGCCCCAGGCGTCCTGGGGCGGAATGCTCAACGAGGCCGTCGACTTCTTCGAGGTCGACCCGCAGTACATGATCGTCCCCGGCCTGGCGATCTTCATCACGGTGCTGGCCTTCAACCTCCTCGGTGACGGCCTCAGGGACGCACTCGACCCCCGCAGCCGCTGACGTCCGCGGTCGCGACACCCGCGACCCGACGTCCCACCCAAGTGTCCACCTACGAAGGGGAAACCGACCATCATGCGAAGGTCAGCAATGGCCGCGATTGCGGTCGCCAGTAGCGCCGGCCTGCTTCTCGCGGGCTGCAGCAAGGCCGACGACGGCGCCGACACGCCCAAGGGCGCCGGCGCGAACGCCGCGACCAAGGGAGTGGTGAACGCCTCCACCCACAAGGGCGGAACGGTCACCTACGCCAGCTCCGACGCCCCCGAGTCGCTGGACCCGGGCAACATGTACTACGCCTACGGCTACAACTTCAGCCGCCTCTACGCGCGTCCCCTGATGACCTTCAAGCCGGCCCCGGGCGAGGCGGGCAACGAACTCGTCCCGGACCTCGCCGAGGGCGCGGGCACGCCCAGCGACGGCGGCAAGACCTGGACGTACAAGATCCGTCAGGGCGTCAAGTACGAGGACGGGTCCGCGGTCACCTCCAAGGACGTCAAGTACGCCGTGGAGCGCTCGAACTTCGCGCGTGACGTGCTCTCGCTCGGGCCCAACTACTTCCAGAACCTGCTGGACAACCCGGACGACTACAAGGGTCCGTACAAGGACAAGAGCGAAAAGGGCATCTCGTCCATCGAGACCCCGGACGACCACACCATCGTCTTCCACCTGAACAAGGCCTTCGCCGAGTTCGACTACCTCGTCAGCGCCCCGCAGACGGCCCCCGTGCCGCGGGCCAAGGACACGGGTGTCGACTACACCAAGAAGGTCGTCTCCTCCGGCTCGTACAAGTTCGAGAAGTACGACGAGGGCAAGCAGATCGTCCTGGTCCGCAACCCCGAGTGGGACGCCAAGACGGACCCGCTGCGCAAGCAGTACCCGGACAAGATCGTGGTGAACCTCAAGGTCAACAAGGCCACGATCGACAAGGACGTGATGTCCGGGGCCACGATGATCGACATCCAGGGAACGGGTGTCGACGCGCAGACCCAGGCGCAGATCCTGGGCAAGAAGGACGAGATGGCCAACACGGACAACGCGTTGGGCGGCCGTCTCATCTACGCGGCGATCAACACCAAGCTCGCTCCGTTCAACAACATCGAGTGCCGTAAGGCCGTCGAGTACGCCATCGACAAGACCGCCGTGCAGACCGCGATGGGCGGCCCGATCCGCGGTGACATCGCCACCACGGTCCTGCCGACCGACGTCTCGGGCTACGAAAAGGCCGACCAGTACGCCACCCCGGGCAGCAAGGGTGACGTCGCCAAGGCCAAGGAGCACCTGAAGGCCTGCGGCAAGGAGGGCGGCTTCAAGACCTCCATCTCGGCCCGCACCGACCGCCAGGGCGAGGTCGACGCGGCCACCGCGATCGTCGGCGCGCTGAAGAAGGTCGGCATCGACGCCGACATCAAGCAGTACCCGTCCGGCAAGTACTTCTCCGACTACGCGGGCGTGCCCAAGTTCAACGAGAAGAACAACATCGGCCTGATGATGATGCAGTGGGGCGCCGACTGGCCCACCGGCTACGGCTTCCTGCAGCAGATCGCGCACGGCAAGGCCATCAGCCAGTCGGGTAACACCAACCTTTCCGAGCTGGACAACCCCGAGATCAACAAGCTGCTGGACGAGGCGATCGGCAACACCGACGAGGCCGCCCGCACCAAGGCGTACACCGAGGTCGACCAGAAGATGATGGAGCAGGCCGCCATCGTGCCGCTGACCTACTTCAAGGTCCTGCTGTACCGCACGCCGCACGCCACCAACCTGGTGTCGACGTCCGCCTTCAGCGGTCAGTACGACTACCTCAACGTCGGCACCGCCGAGAAGTAGCCCCGGAAGGCAGGTGAAGGCATTGGCGCCCGCGGACCTCGTCATCCGCGGGCGCCGGCGCCGGTCCTCGTGATCTCGTACATCATCCGCCGGACGATCGCGGCACTGGTCCTGCTGCTCGTCGTCACCGCGGTCACCTTCGGCATCTTCTTCATCCTGCCGAAGCTCGCCGGGCAGACCGCCGACCAGCTGGCACAGCAGTACATCGGCAAGAACCCGACCCCCGAGGACATCGCGGCGGTCAAGGCGAACCTCGGTCTCGACCAGCCGGTCTACATCCAGTACTGGGACTTCATCAAGGGGATCGTCTCCGGCGCCACCTACGACCTCGGCCCCACCACGGTGCGCTGTGACGCACCCTGCTTCGGTTACTCCTTCAAGGACCACCTCGAGGTCTGGCCCCAGCTGACCGAACGGCTGCCGGTCACCCTCTCGCTGGCCGTCGGCGCCGCCGTGCTGTGGCTGGTCGGCGGGATCGCGGCCGGTGTCATCTCCGCACTCAAGCCGGGCTCGTTCTTCGACCGGTCCGCCATGGGCGTGGCCCTCGCGGGCGTCTCCCTGCCCATGTTCTTCACCGGGCAGCTGGCCCTGCTGTTGTTCAGCTATCAGCTGGAGATCTTCGGCAGAACGTACGTCCCCTTGACGGAGAACCCGTCCCAGTGGGCCAACACCCTGTTCCTGCCGTGGTGTTCGCTGGCCCTGCTCTACTCGGCCATCTACGCCCGGCTGACCCGCTCGGGCATGCTGGAGACCATGAGCGAGGACTTCATCCGCACCGCTCGCGCCAAGGGTCTGCGGGAGCGCAAGGTCGTCGTCCGGCACGGTCTGCGGGCCGCGCTGACCCCGCTGGTGACCGTCTTCGGCATGGACATCGGCCTGCTGCTCGGCGGCGCCGTCATCACCGAGACGGTGTTCTCGCTGCACGGCATCGGCGAGTACGCAGTCGAGGCGATCACCGCCAACGACCTGCCCCCGATCCTCGGGGTGACCCTGCTCGCGGCGTTCTTCGTCGTCTTCATGAACCTGGTGGTGGACCTGTTGTACGCCACGATCGACCCGCGGGTGAGGCTCTCGTGACCGACCTGTCCAAGACCGGGGCCGCCGTCGGCGAGCCCGTACGTGCCGGCGAGCCGCCCCAGGCGTTCCTCGAAGTGCGCGACCTCAAGGTGCACTTCCCGACCGACGACGGCCTGGTCAAGTCCGTGGACGGTCTCTCCTTCCAGCTGGAGAAGGGCAAGACCCTCGGCATCGTGGGCGAGTCCGGCTCCGGCAAGTCGGTGACCTCACTGGCCGTCATGGGCCTGCACCGCCTCGGCAACCGCGGCAAGAACGTGCAGATGTCCGGCGAGATCTGGCTCGACGGCAAGGAACTCGTCTCGGCGAGCCCCGACGAGGTGCGCCGGATGCGCGGCCGGCAGATGGCGATGATCTTCCAGGACCCGCTGTCCGCCATGCACCCGTACTACACGGTCGGCAACCAGATCGTGGAGGCGTACCGGGTCCACAACAAGGTCGACAAGAAGACCGCGCGCCGCCGCGCCGTCGAACTCCTCGACCGCGTCGGCATCCCGGAGCCGGACAAGCGCGTGGACATGTACCCGCACGAGTTCTCCGGCGGTATGCGCCAGCGCGCGATGATCGCCATGGCCCTGGTGAACAACCCCGAACTGCTGATCGCGGACGAGCCGACCACCGCGCTCGACGTGACCGTGCAGGCGCAGATCCTCGACCTGATCCGGGACCTGCAGAAGGAGTTCGGCTCCGCGGTCGTCATCATCACCCACGACCTCGGCGTGGTCGCCGAGATCGCCGACGACATCCTCGTGATGTACGGCGGACGCTGTGTGGAGCGCGGCCCGGTCGACAAGATCTTCGACGAGCCGTCGCACCCCTACACCTGGGGTCTGCTCGGCTCCATGCCGCGGATCGACCGCGCCCAGACCGACCGGCTCATCCCGGTCAAGGGCCAGCCGCCGAGCCTCATCAACGTCCCCTCGGGCTGCGCCTTCAACCCGCGCTGCCCCTATGCGGACGTCCCCAAGGGCGGGATCACCCGCACCGAGCGCCCCGAACTGCGCGAGGTCGGCAGCAGGCACTTCACCGCCTGCCACCTGTCGCAGGAGGACCGCACCCGGATCTGGACCGAAGAGATTGCGCCGAAGCTGTGAGCGAGACTGAGACCGGGGCCGCGGCGGCGGCCGTGAAAGCCGCGCCGGCCGACGACGAGAAACCGCTGCTCAAGGTCGAGGGCCTGGTCAAGCACTTCCCCATCAAGAAGGGCCTGCTCCAGCGGCAGGTCGGGGCGGTCAAGGCCGTGGACGGCATCGACTTCGAGGTGCGCCGGGGCGAGACCCTCGGCGTCGTCGGCGAGTCCGGCTGCGGCAAGTCGACCATGGGCCGGCTGATCACCCGGCTGCTGGAGCCGAGCGGCGGCAAGATCGAGTTCGACGGTACGGACATCACGCACCTCAACACCGGCGGCATGCGCCCGCTGCGCCGCGACGTGCAGATGATCTTCCAGGACCCGTACGGCTCGCTGAACCCCCGGCACACCATCGGCAGCATCGTCTCGGCGCCCTTCCGGCTCCAGGGCGTCGAGCCCGAGGGCGGCGTCAAGAAGGAGGTCCAGCGCCTCCTCGAACTGGTGGGCCTGAGCCCGGAGCACTACAACCGCTATCCGCACGAGTTCTCCGGCGGTCAGCGCCAGCGCATCGGCATCGCCCGCGCGCTGGCCCTCAAGCCCCGGATGGTCGTGGCCGACGAGCCGGTCTCCGCGCTGGACGTGTCGATCCAGGCGCAGGTCGTCAACCTGATGGACGACCTCCAGGACGAGCTCGGGCTGACGTACGTGATCATCGCGCACGACCTGTCCGTCGTACGGCATGTCTCGGACCGCATCGCGGTGATGTACCTCGGCAAGATCGTGGAGCTGGCCGACCGGGACTCGCTGTACGCCTCGCCGATGCACCCGTACACCAAGGCCCTGCTGTCGGCGGTGCCGATCCCGGACCCCAAGCGGCGTACGCAGAAGAGCGAGCGCATCCTGCTTCGCGGCGACGTGCCCTCGCCGATCGCCCCGCCGAGCGGCTGCCGTTTCCACACGCGCTGCTGGAAGGCGACCGAGGTCTGCCGCACGACCGAGCCCCCGCTGATCGAGCTGCGCCCCGGCCAGCGTGTGGCCTGTCACCACCCGGAGGACTTCGCGGACCAGCAGCCCCAGGACACGGTCCTGCTCTCCGCGGCCAAGGAGGCCGCGGAGCTGGTGGCGGACGAGGTGCTCGCGGAGTCGGCGCCGGAGCCGGCCTCGGAGCCAGAGCCAGAGCCGGAGACGGCGCCGGACTCGGAGTCCGAGCCGGAGTCGGAGCCCGAGTCGGCGCCCGCGAAGGACTCCCAGCGCGCTGCCGAGGAGTCCACCGAGAAGTAGCCCAGTACCGAGCCCCCGCCTTCCTTTGCAAGGCGGGGGCTTGTTGCTGCGCAAGAATGTACGAGTGCTCCAGCAATTGTTCAGCCCGTCCGTCCAGCACACGCTCGACCTGATCGGCATCTTCGTCTTCGCCATCTCCGGCGCCCTGCTGGCGGTCCGCAAGAACTTCGACGTCTTCGGCATCGCCGTCCTCGCCGAGGTCACCGCCCTGGGCGGCGGGCTGTTCCGGGACGTCATCATCGGCGCCGTACCGCCGGCCGCCTTCACAGACCTGGGGTACTTCCTGACCCCGCTGCTCGCCGCGCTGCTGGTGATCTTCCTCCACCCGCATGTGGAGCGCATCCAGACCGGTGTGAACGTCTTCGACGCGGCGGGCCTCGGACTGTTCTGCGTCGCCGGGACGGCGAAGGCGTACGACTACGGCCTCAATCTCACCGCGTCCGCCACCCTCGGCCTCGCGACCGCCGTCGGCGGCGGTGTGCTGCGGGACGTCCTCGCCAACGAGGTGCCCTCACTGCTGCGCTGGGACCGCGACCTGTACGCGGTCCCGGCGATCGTCGGCGCCACGATGACCGTCCTGTGCATCCACTACGACGCCCTGACCCCGCTCACCGGCACCCTCGCCGCCGTCACGGCCTTCGTGCTGCGGCTGCTGGCGATGCGCTTCCACTGGCGAGCTCCGCGTGCCTGGAACCGACGGTCGACGGTGCGAGAGGAGTAGTCCCGCCGGAGCCCGGCGCCGTACGGGTCCCGGGCGACCCCATCACCTCGGTCAGCCAGCGGAACGCCGGAACCACCTGCGGCTTCCACAGCGCCATGGTGTGACCGCCCGCGCTGCTCGGGATGAACACCACGTTCACGGTCGTCGGCGCCTTCGCGATCCGCCGGAGCGCCAGGGCCGCCTCGTACCCGTCCTTCGGCTGACCGGAGAGGTAGAGCGCGACGCGCGGCGGCACCCGGGACTCCTTGAGGAGCACGTACGGGTTGTTCGCGGCCCGCAGGGCGGGCGACTTGCCCGCCAGCGACTGGGGCACGCCGATCGGGTCGTTGTAGCCGGACAGGCTCACCGCGGCCCGGTAGCGGTCCGGATGGGCGACCGCCAGCTTCGCCGCGCAGTGCGCGCCCGCCGAGTACCCGGCCACCGCCCAGCCGTCCGGCGCCGCCTGCGCCCGGAAGTTGTCCATGACCATCTTCGGCACGTCGACGCTCAGCCAGCTGTCGGCGTTCACCTTGCCCGGGATGTTCGCGCAGCCGGTGTCCTTGCCCGGCAGCAGCGTGGTGCGCGGCGAGACGATGATGAACGGCTCGATCTGGCCGCTGCGCATCAGCGGGGCCAGCTGCTCGGGCGCGTCCATCGTCCCGTACCAGGCCTTCGACGAGCCCGGATAGCCCGGCAGTACCTCGACGACCGGGAACCTGTGATCGCGGTAGGCGGGGTCACGGTACTGCGGCGGCAGCCAGACGTTGACCTCGGCGTGCACCCCGGAGACCCGGCCCTTGAGCTGCGTGACGAGCACACCGCCCTCCGAGCGCATGCCCGGTCCCTTGCCCGGTTTGAAGACCTGCCGCACCTTGGGCAGCTTCTCCAGCGCTATCCCGCCCGTGCCGCTCGCCCCGAGGTCGGCGGCCTCGTGCACATGGTCGCTGGTGCCGAGCAGGTCGCCCCAGTTGTCGTACAGCTGGTTGGAGTTGTTGACCATCGTGAAGACCAGGGCGACCGCGGTGCCCTGCGCGAACAGCAGCATCAGCACCCGGCCGGCGGCCCGTACGGCCTTGGGACCGCGCACCCGCGACCAGAGGACCAGCGGCAGCGCGACGGCGACGACGCACAGCGCGATCAGCGTGTAGAGGAACGGGGTCCCGGTGAGGCTCATGTCCTCATAGAGGGGGAGATGGGGCTCCGGGTTTCGGACGCGGGAGGACACTTACCGAAAAGTTGCTCACATCCAGCCTGCAGCCAGAGTAGAAAAGCTACCGCTTAGTAGTTTGCTGTTGTACCGTTCATCCATGCCAGAAGCAGCCTCCGCCCCGACGGCCCCCGCCGCCCCGCGGGCCACGATCGGCGACAGCGAGTTCGACCGCGACACCGCCCTCACCCCGCGCGAGCCCGGCGTCTACGACATCGACCTCTCCGCCGGCTGGACCATCATCAGCGCCGTCAACGGCGGCTATCTGCTGGCGGTGCTCGGCCGCGCCCTCGCGGACGCCCTTCCGCACGGCGACCCGTTCACGATCTCCGCGCACTACCTGACGGCGTCCCAGCCCGGCCCCGCGGTGGTCCGCACGGACGTGGTGCGCACGGGGCGGACCCTGTCGACCGGCCAGGCCTCGCTCCTCCAGTACGACGAGCAGGGCCGCGAGGTCGAGCGGATCCGCGTCCTCGCCTCGTACGGCGACCTCGACGCGCTCCCCGACGACGTCCGTACGACGGCCAAGCCGCCGGCGTTCCCGCCCATGGAGCACTGCTTCGGCCCCGAGGACGGCCCTGCCCCCGTCGACGGCAGCTCGGCCATCACCGACCGCCTGATGCTCAAGCTCGACCCGTCCACCCTGGGCTGGGCGCTCGGGCAGCCCTCGGGCAAGGGCGAGATGCGGGCCTGGTTCGGCCTGGCGGACGGCCGCGACGCCGATCCGCTCTCGCTGCTGCTGGCGGTCGACGCCCTGCCGCCGACCGCCTTCGAGATCGGCATCTCCGGCTGGGTCCCGACAGTCGAACTCACCGTCCACATACGCTGCCGCCCGGCCCCGGGCCCGCTGCGGGTGTCGATCACGACCCGCAACCTCGCGGGCGGGTTCCTCGAGGAGGACGCGGAGGTCTGGGACAGCGCGGACCGTTTGGTGGCGCAGTCGAGGCAGCTGGCGCGGGTGCGGTTGAGCTGACCCGGGGAGGGCCTGGGATCGTGGCGGGGTGAAGTCCGACCGCCTCCTGTCGATCCTCCTGCTCCTCCAGACCCGCGGCCGAGTGACCGCCCCGGAACTCGCCGAGCGGCTGGAGGTGTCGGTCCGCACCATCTACCGGGACGTGGAAGCCCTGTCGGCATCCGGTGTCCCGGTCTACGCCGAGCGCGGGCGGCACGGTGGGATCGAGCTGCTCGCCGGGTTCCGTACGGACGTCACCGGTCTGACCGCCGACGAGTCCCGCGCCCTGTTCATCCTGGCCGCACAGGGCGCGCACGCCGCCCTCGGCCTGGACATGGCGCTCGGCTCGGCGCTGCGCAAGGTGATGGCCGCCCTTCCGGCGCCGCACCGCCCCGCCGCCGAGGTGACCTCCCGCCGCATCCTCGTCGACGCCACGCGCTGGAAGGGCGGCCCCCAACCCGCCGTCGACCTCGACGTGTTGCAGGACGCGGTCTTCGCCGACCGGCGCCTCGGGCTGCGCTACCGGCACAGCGGCGAGCAGGAACCGCGGACGTACACCGTCGACCCGTACGGCCTGGTCTCGAAGGCCGGCGTCTGGTACCTGGTCGCCGACCGGCGGGGCAGACCGCGGCTCTTCCGCGCGGACCGGGTGCGGTCGGCACGGGTTCTGGACGAGGTGGTGCGGCGCCGGCCGGGCGTCGAACTCGCCGACGTCTGGGAGGTGTTGCGCAGACAGGTGGAGGAGCGGCCGGGCGGCATCGACGTGACGGTGCGCGTACGGCGCGACCGTCTCGACCTGTTCCTGCGGCTCATGGCGTCGTCGCTGGTCTCGCTGCCCGAGGGCGTGGACGAGGGTGTGGGCGGGGACGGCTGGGTCACCGTGCGTCTCTCGCTGGGAGTTGTCGGCGAGGCGCGTCAACTCCTGCAGTTCTCGGACCGGGTGGAGGTCGTCTCGCCGTCCGAGGTACGGGACGAACTGGCGCGCGCGGCCGCTTCTGTCACGGCCTTGTACCAGCGAGTAGGGTGAGGAGTCGAGGAAAACCGCAGGTCAGCGGGCTGACTTGAGAGGTGCTTTGCCCGGCGCACAGGCCGTGGACAGCCGGGCCTCAAGGAAGCCCTAAGCGGCGTTGGTTGAGTGCCCGCCCCAGGACTTCCTCATCTTCCATGGAGCTGTTTCTCATGAAGCGTGCGCGTCTCCTCCCCGCCGTTGCCCTGCTGGCCCTCTCGCCCCTGGCCCTGGCGGCCTGCGGATCCGGCGACTCGTCGTCGACCTCGAACAGCGGCAACTCCGGCCAACAGTCGTCGTCCTGCCAGCAGCCTTCGGGCGCGCCCAGCGGGGCGCCCAGTGGCGCGCCGAGCACGGCCCCTTCGGGTATGCCGAGCGGGGCGCCTTCGGGTATGCCGAGCGGTGCGCCCAGCGGTGCGCCGTCCGGTGGTCCGGGGGGTGGTGGCCAGGGCGGCCAGGGTGGTCAGGGCGCCCCCGGCGGGGGGCAGGGCGGCGGCTGTGGCGGTCCGGGCGGTGGCCAGGGCGGCGGGGCGGCGCCGAGTGGTGCGCCGAGCGCGGCGGCCACGGCGACCAAGAGCTGACGCGGGCCGCGGGGCGCGGGACGACAGCGATCGGCAGAGGTACGGCAGAGATACGGCAGGGGCGGCACTCCCGGTGAACGGGGGTGCCGCCCCTGCCTTGCCTTGCCCTGCCCTGTCGTGGGCCTCAATCCAGCCAGTGTTCCCGGCCGATGCTGATCAACCGCATCTGGCGGGTGGCGACCTGGGCGACGCGTCGCCGTTCCTCCTCCGGCGCCTCCAGGGCGTCCAGGAACAGCGAGGCCGTCATCAGCATCTGGTCGACGTAGAGATGGGCGAGCATGAGGAGGTCGTCGTCGTTCCAGCCTTCGGAGACCGGGTCCTTGGCCAGCGCGGCCTTGACCTCCTCGGCGAAACGGGCCAGCTGGCCCTGGATGGCCTGCCGCACCGACTGCACCCCGCCGTGCCGCTCACGGGCGATGAAGCGGACGTGGGCCGGGTGCGTCTCGACGTGGTGGGCGATCAACCCGACGGCCCGCTCTATGCGCTGGTCGCTGTCGCCGGCCGAGGAGACGGTCGTACGGATCATGGGGTGGAGGCTGCCCAGCGCCTCCTCGACCAGGGCGACGCCGAGGTCGGCGGTGGAACGGAAGTGCCGGTAGAAGGCGGTCGGCGCGACGCCGACGGCGCGCGTGACCTCGCGCAGGCCCAGGCTGCTCAGGCTCTGCTCCTCCAACAGCCCCAACGCCGCGTCCAGGAGCGCCTGCCGGGTCTTCTGCTTCTGGGCCTGCCGGATGCCGAGGGTGTGACTCATACCATGCAGTTAACAACTGTTCTCTGGAATTGAAAAGCCGTGGGGCGCGCTAGACTTGGAAGTCAGTGAACAACTGTAACTACAACTGTTCACCAAGACGTAACGAGTGAGATCCACGAGAGGGATCTCAGAGGGGGATCCGATCCCATGTTGTTCCTCGTCGCCGCGCTCCTGCTGCTGGGTGTGCTGCTGGGCACCGTGGCCCACGCACCGCTCGCCTTCACCGCCGTGGCCGCCGCCGTCATCGCCGTCTGGCTGGGCGTCTTCGCCGCCCGCGAGCGCCGCGCCCGCCGCAACTGACCCCGCCACCACAACCGCACCGACTTCTCAGGAGCTGACACCCATGCAACTCACCGCCCCGGCCACCGGCCGCCCCGCCACCCGCACACGCACCCGCGACGCCGACGGCATGGCCGTAGCGTCCTTCATCCTCGGCCTCCTGGGCCTCCTCGTCTTCAACCTCTTCCTCGGCCCGACCGCCATCGTCCTGGCCGCGGTGTCCCTGTGGCGCGGCACCCAGCGCAAGGGCCGCGCCTACCTGGGCATGGGCCTCGGCATCGCAGACCTGCTGGTCCTGCTCGCGTTCGTACAGATGGACAACACGCTGTCCTGGAGCTTCTAGAGGCCCTCGTACCCCCGTGGGCAGACGTTCCGCAGGGCGGAACGGGTGGGCACGGCCTGCAGCGCCGGGTGCCACGCCACCGACGTCAAGGTCAACGCGGGCAAGGCGCACCGGCTCAAGCCCAGCGCAACGGCCCCGTAGAATCGTCGCCACCATGGCTTACCTCGACCACGCCGCGACGACCCCCATGCTTCCGGAGGCGGCAGAGGCGCTGACCGCCCAGCTGAGCGTCACCGGCAACGCCTCCTCCCTCCACGCATCCGGACGTCGCGCGAGGCGCACCGTCGAGGAGGCCCGCGAGACCCTCGCGGAAGCGCTCGGCGCCCGCCCCAGCGAGGTCGTCTTCACCTCCGGCGGCACCGAGGCCGACAACCTCGCGGTCAAGGGCCTGTACTGGGCCCGCCGCGACGCCGACCCGGCACGGCCCCGCACCCGCGTCCTGGCCAGCCCCGTCGAGCATCACGCCGTCCTCGACGCCGTCCACTGGCTCGGCGAGCACGAGGGCGCGAACGTCGAGTACCTCCCCGTCGACTCCCACGGACGGGTCCACCCGGAGGCCCTGCGCGAGGCCATCGCCCGCAACCCCGACGACGTCGCCCTGGCCACCGTGATGTGGGCCAACAACGAGATCGGCACCGTCATGCCGGTCCGTGAACTGGCCGACGTGGCAAGGGAGTTCGACGTCCCCCTGCACGCCGACGCGGTCCAGGCCTTCGGTCAGGTCCCGGTCGACTTCGCCGCCTCCGGTCTCGCCGCGATGACGGTCTCCGGCCACAAGATCGGCGGCCCCTACGGCATCGGCGCCCTGCTCCTCGGCCGCGACCAGACCCCCGTCCCCGTCCTGCACGGCGGCGGCCAGGAACGGCACGTGCGCTCCGGCACCCTCGACGTCCCCGCCGTCACCTCCTTCGCCGTCGCCGGCCGCCTCGCCGCCGAGCAGCGCGAGTGGTTCGCCTCCGAGATCGGCGCCCTGCGCGACGCCCTGGTCGAAGCGGTCCGTACGGCCGTCCCGGACGCGATCCTCGGTGGCGACCCGGCACCCGGCGGCCGCCTCCCGGCCAACGCGCACTTCACCTTCCCGGGCTGCGAGGGCGACTCCCTGCTGCTGCTCCTCGACGCCCAGGGCATCGAGTGCTCCACCGGCTCCGCCTGCACCGCCGGCGTCGCCCAGCCCAGCCACGTCCTCCTGGCCACCGGCACCGACCCGGACCTGGCCCGCGGCACCCTGCGCTTCTCCCTCGGCCACACCTCGACGGAGGCCGACGTCGAGGCGGTCGCCAAGGCGATCGGCCCGGCCGTGGAGCGCGCACGAGCCGCCGGACTGACGTAGCGCGCTAGGCAGGTGTCGCCGTACGCGCCGCCTCCCGCACCAGCTTCATGTACCGGTCCCAGTCCCAGTGCTCGCCGGGGTCCGTGTGGTCCGTCCCCGGCACCTCCACGTGCCCGATGATGTGCTCGCGGTCGACGGGGATGTCGTAGCGCGCGCATATTCGGGCGGTCAGCCGCGCCGAGGCCGCGTACATCTCGTCCGTCAGATCCTGCGGCCGGTCCACGAAGCCCTCGTGCTCGATGCCGACACTGCGCTCGTTGTAGTCGCGGTTGCCCGCGTGGTACGCCACGTCCAGCTCGCGGATCATCTGTGTGACGTGGCCGTCCTTGCGGACGATGTAGTGCGCGGCCGCGCCGTGCTCCGGGTCCTGGAACACCTTCACCGCGCTGTCGAAGCTGCCCTGGGTGACATGGATGATCACCATGTCGATGCCGTAGTCGTCCGGCCGGTCGGCCATCCGCCAGTTCGCGTCCGACGCCGCCACCCAGCGCGCCCCGGCGTAGTCGACCTCGCCTTCCTTGCGCGGCTTCTCCACGCCGGGCACCCGCCACCACAGCCGCGCGAGTTCGTCGCGGGCCAGCACGGCCGAGCCCGCCGCTGCCACCGTCCCGCCGATCAGCAACGCGCGGCGCCCGACCTTCCGGTCGCCGTCCTTCGGAGCCTTCCGCTGTCCCATGTGATCGTCAACGGATACTCGCGGGCCCTGGTTCCCGCGACCCGTACCCTGGAAGGGTTATGACTGACACCGCGCAGCCCACCCGCCCCCTCCGCGTCCTCGCCGCCATGTCCGGCGGGGTCGACTCCGCCGTCGCCGCCGCCCGCGCGGCCGAAGCGGGCCACGACGTCACCGGCGTCCACCTCGCGCTCTCCGCGAACCCCCAATCCTTCCGCACGGGCGCGCGGGGCTGTTGCACCATCGAGGACTCCCGCGACGCCCGCCGCGCCGCCGACGTCATCGGCATCCCGTTCTACGTCTGGGACCTCGCCGACCGCTTCCGCGAGGACGTCGTCGAGGACTTCGTCGCCGAGTACGAGGCCGGCCGCACCCCGAACCCCTGCCTGCGCTGCAACGAGAAGATCAAGTTCGCGGCCCTGCTGGACAAGGCGCTGGCACTCGGCTTCGACGCCGTCTGCACCGGCCACTACGCGCAGGTCGTCCAGCGCGAGGACGGCACCCGCGAGCTGCACCGCGCCTCCGACATGGCCAAGGACCAGTCGTACGTCCTCGGCGTCCTGGACGACAGGCAGCTGGCGCACGCCATGTTCCCGCTCGGCGACACGGTGACGACCAAGGACGAGATCCGTGCCGAGGCCGAGCGCCGGGGCCTCGCGGTCGCCAAGAAGCCCGACTCGCACGACATCTGCTTCATCGCCGACGGCGACACCCAGGGCTTCCTCGCGAACCGCCTCGGCAAGGCGGAGGGCGACATCGTCGACGAGTCCGGCGCCAAGCTGGGCACGCACGAGGGCGCGTACGGCTTCACCATCGGCCAGCGCAAGGGCCTGCGCATCGGCACCCCGGCCGCCGACGGCAAGCCGCGCTACGTCCTGGACATCTCGCCGGTGAACAACACGGTGACGGTCGGCCCGGCGTCCGCCCTGGACGTCAGCGCCCTCACCGCGATCAAGCCCCGCTGGTGCGGCGCCGCCCCGACCGGCCCCGGCACCTACACCGCCCAGCTGCGCGCCCACGGCGGCGAGACCGAGGTGACCGCCGAGGTGGTCGACGGCTCCCTGGAGGTCTCCTTCACCGAGCCGGTCCGCGGCGTCGCCCCCGGCCAGGCGATCGTCCTGTACGACGGCACGCGCGTGGTGGGCTCGGCGACGATCGCGTCCACGGTGCGGGCGACGCCGACGGCCGTCTGAGACGGCGGCCCGACCGCCGACAGGGCGGGTCCGGTCACTTCGCGAAGAACTCCGTCAGCACCGGTGCGAGCACGCCCGGCTCCACCATGTGGGTCTGCCCCTCAAGGCTGCGATACGACCCGTCCGGTACCGACTGCGCCACCGCGCGTGCCGCCTCGTGCATCCACGCGGGGCTGGCGCTGCCCGCTACGGACAGCACCGGAGCGGTGATCGACGCGAGCAGGTCCCGGGGCACCAGGCCGTCGCCCATGACGGCGTTGTCGTAGGCCAGGCTCGGCGCGATCGTCTCCATCCCGGCCCACATGGGGGACTGTCGGGCGCCCTGGATCATCTGCTCGGCCATCCCGGTCAGCCGCAGGAACAGCTCGACGGCATCCCCGCGGCGGCCCTCGTCCAGTGCCTCGGTCAGCCGCTCGGTGTACTCGGCCCGCTCGCGCGCACCGCCCTCGTACACGGCGAACGGCACCTCGTAGACGGCGGCCTGACGCACCGGCAGTCCGCTCGCCGCCGCCCGGAGCACCAGCGCGCCGCCCGAGGAGATGCCGTACAGCGCGGCCTCGCCGCCCACCGTGTCGATCAGCGCGGCGAGGTCCTCGACCTCGCGCTCCACCGCGTACGGCGACGCCGCACCGCTCGCGCCGCGCCCGCGCCGGTCGTACACGACGACCCTGAAGTGCTCCGAGAGGGGCACGGCCAGTGGCGCCACCGTGCCCCCGGTGGACATCGCCCCACTGACGAGGATCACCGCCGGGCCGTCACCGCTGGTCTCGTACGCGATGGAGGTGCCGTCGGCCGAATTGGTGTTCTTGTCCATGCCAGTGGAGATTGCCGTACGGGGCGGAACTAATCGCTCACGACACTTCGACTTCGTAGAAGCAGAGATGGTCCTTGATCTCGGACACGTCCGGCTTCGGGTCCGGGTACGACCAGACGAGGTCCGCCGTGTCCGGCAGCGACCAGTAGGAGGCCGTTCCCTTGAACGGGCAGTAGGTGTGCGTGTCGGAGGGTGTCAGCAGGTCCAGGCGTACGTCCTCGGCCGGGATGTAGTAGCGCGGGGGACAGCCCGTCTCCCGCAGGACGAGGGGCCGGTCGCTCTCCGCGAGGACCTGGTCGCCGTGAACGACCCGTACGCGTCGCGTGCCCTGCTCGATCGTGATCGTGTGTCCATCAGCCATGTACGGAAAGCACTCGCGGACGCCGGGTTCTTCCCGCGTACGGTGGCTCCATGCGAATCTGCGTCTTCCTCTCCGCCGCCGACCTCGACGACCGCTACACACGCCCCGCGCGCGAGTTCGCGAAACTGCTGGGCAAGGGCGGGCACACGCTCGTGTGGGGCGGCTCCGACGTGGGTCTGATGAAGGTCGTGGCCGACGGCGTGCAGGAGGCGGGCGGGCGTCTTGTCGGGGTCTCCGTGGAGTTCCTGGCCGCCAAGGTGCGTCCCGGCGTCGACGAGATGGTGATCGCCAAGGACCTGGCCGAGCGCAAGAAGCTGCTCCTGGAGAAGGCCGACGCGGTGGTGATCATGGTCGGCGGCACCGGGACCCTGGACGAGGCGACGGAGATCCTGGAGCTGAAGAAGCACGGCCACACCGACAAGCCGGTGGTCCTGCTCAACACCGCGGGCTTCTACGACGGTCTGAAGGAACAGTTCCGCCGCATGGAGGACGAGGGCTTCCTGCCCCGTCCGCTGAGCGAGCTGGTGTTCTTCGCGGAGGAGCCGGTGGGGGCGCTGGCGTACCTGGAGGAGAGCCGGGGAGTGGAGTGAGCGGGCACTGATGCGAGCATGGCGGGCATGGCTACACATGTGATCACCGGAGCGGGCTCCGGCATCGGCGCGGCCGTCGCCCGCCGTCTGCACGCGCGCGGGGACGATCTCGTCCTGCACGCGCGCGACGCGGGCCGTGCGAAGGAGCTGGCCGCGCGGTTCCCCGGAGCGAAGACGCTGGTCGGCGACCTGGCGGACCCGGACAAGCTGTCGTGGGCCTTCTCCCACCAGTCGCTGCCCGACCGTGTGGACTCCCTGCTCCACATCGCGGGAGTGGTCGACCTCGGCCCGGTCGGCGACCTGACCCCGAAGTCCTGGCGCCACCAGCTGAACGTCAACCTGATCTCGCCGGCCGAGCTGACCCGCCACTTCCTGCCCCAGCTGCGAGCCGCCCGAGGTCACGTGCTCTTCGTCAACTCGGGCGCCGGCCTCAACGCGCATGCCGACTGGTCCGCGTACGCCGCGTCGAAGCACGGCCTGAAGGCCCTCGCGGACTCCCTCCGCCACGAGGAGCACGCCAACGGCGTCCGGGTCACCACCGTCTACCCCGGCCGCACCGCGAGCCCCATGCAGGCCAAGGTCCACCAGCAGGAAGGCAAGGAGTACGACCCCTCCAAGTGGATCGACCCCGAGTCCGTGGCCACGACCATCCTCATGGCCCTGGACCTCCCGAGAGACGCAGAGGTAAACGACCTGACGGTACGCCCAGGCAGCTAACCGCCCTTTCCTCGCCCCCGCCGCCCCTACCCATCCCGTCCCCAGGGGCTCCGCCCCTTCGACCCCGGGGGGTCGTTCTTCGGGTGCGGGTGTGTGGGGGCTGGTCGCGCAGTTC
>NZ_JAKEIP010000093.1 GCF_021474425.1 Streptomyces muensis
GCCCCTACCCGTCCCATCCCTGGGGGCGCAGCCCCCAGGGATGGGACGGGTAGGGGCGGCGGGGGCGAGGAAAACGGCTACTGCCGGAGCGCCCAGCCCCGCTCCCGCAACGACGCCGACAGCACCGGCGCCGCCTTGGGCTCCACCATCAGCTGCACCAGACCGGCCTGCTGCCCCGTCGCATGCTCGATGCGCACATCCTCGATGTTGACCCCGGCCCGCCCCGCGTCCGCGAAGATCCGGGCCAGCTGCCCCGGCTGGTCGTCGATGAGCACGGCCACGACCTCGTAGACCCGCGGAGCGGCCCCGTGCTTGCCCGGCACCCGAACCTGCCCGGCGTTCCCCCGCCGCAGCACGCCCTCGATACCGGCCGTCCCCTCCACCCGCTTGTCCTCGTCGGACGACTGCAACGCCCGCAGCGCCCGCACCGTCTCCTCCAGATCGGCCGCCACGTCCGTGAGCAGATCGGCGACCGGCCCGGGGTTCGCGGAGAGGATGTCGATCCACATCCCGGGATCGGACGCCGCGATCCGCGTCACGTCACGGATGCCCTGACCACACAGCCGTACGGCCGCCTCCTCGGCGTTCTCCAGCCGCGCGGCGACCATGCTGGACATCAGGTGCGGCATGTGGGACACGAGCGCGACCGCACGGTCGTGGGCGTCGGCGTCCATCACCACCGGCACGGCCCGGCAGTGCGAGACCAGCTCCAGGGCGAGGTTCAGCACCTCGGTGTCGGTGTCCCGGGTCGGCGTCAGCACCCAGGGCCGGCCCTCGAAGAGGTCACCGGTCGCGGCCAGCGGCCCGGACTTCTCCCGCCCCGACATGGGGTGCGTACCGATGTACGACGAGAGATCCAGCCCCAGCGCCTCCAGCTCACGGCGCGGCCCGCCCTTGACGCTGGCCACGTCGAGGTAGCCGCGCGCCACACCCCGGCGCATGACGTCGGCGAGCACCCCGGCCACGTGCGCGGGCGGGGCGGCGACGATCGCGAGGTCCACGGGGCCCTCGGGAGCCTCGTCCGTGCCGGCGCCGAGCGCGGCCGCGGTCCGGGCCTGCTCGGGGTCGTGGTCGGCGAGGTGGACGGTGACGCCCCGCCCGGCCAGCGCGAGGGCGGCGGACGTACCGATGAGGCCGGTGCCGATGACGAGTGCGGTTCTCACTGGGCGATGTCCTTGCGCAGGGCGGCCGCGGCACCGAGGTAGACGTGCGCGATGTCGGCGCGGGGCTTGTCGGACTCGATGTGCGCGAGGACCCGTACGACCCGGGGCATGGCGCCCTCGATGTCCAGTTCCTGGGCGCAGATCAGCGGGACGTCGGCGAAGCCGCTGCCGAGCTTGCGGGCGGCGGCCGCCGGGAAGTCGCTGTGCAGGTCGGGCGTGGCCGTGAACCAGACGCTGATCAGGTCGTCCGCGGTGAGGTCGTTCCGCTCCAGGATCGCGGTGAGCAGGGCTCCGACCTGCTCGTCCATGTGGCCGGCCTCGTCCCGCTCCAGTTGGACGGCCCCCCGGACCGCTCGTACCGCCACGACGCTGCTCCTTGCTGACGTACGGATCGCTCTTCGACTCTCCAGCCTAGTCAGCCCGGGTACGGCGAACGCATCTCGCCCGCCCGCTGAGACAGCGCGACTCCGCGGGGTCGGCCGGCCGGGCCGGGGGACGTCCCGGGCGCATGAAACGCGCGTTTTGATCCACTCTGCCCCAGGTTGCTTCTTCTTCGGTGCTTTCGGTGCGAAGATGCTGTTGCTCGGCTCGGAGCGACTTCCGCACTTTCGGAGTGACGACATGACCTACCGTCCGACGCGGCGCACGATCCTCATCGCGACGGGCGCGACAGGCGCGACGGCGCTCGTCGCGAGCTGTGGCGATTCCGGCGGCGACGGCGACTCGACCTCGACCACCGCTCCCGGTCAGGACGACCAGGACGGCCAGACCGGCCAGGAGGGCAAGGAGCTGGCCACCACCTCCGAGATCCCGGTGGGCGGCGGCAAGATCTTCGCCGACGACAAGGTGGTGGTGACCCAGCCGGAGACCGGCCAGTTCAAGGGCTTCACCGCGATCTGCACGCATCAGCAGTGCACCGTCGCGACGGTCGCCGACGGCACGATCAACTGCCCGTGCCACGGCAGCAAGTTCAACATCACGGACGGCTCGGTGGCGCACCCTCCGGCGACCCGGCCGCTGCCCGAGAAGAAGATCACCGTGGACGGAAATTCGATCCGCCTGGTCTGATCCGCCGCGTACGCTCCGGGCATGCGCCCCGAGACCCTGGTCCGCGACCACACGATCTACGCCTGTGTGATGGGCTCGCGCGCCTTCGGTCTGGCGACGGACGACAGCGACACCGACCGCCGTGGCGTCTTCCTCGCCCCCACGCCCCTCTTCTGGCGCTTCGACAAGCCGCCGACGCATGTCGACGGCCCGCTGGAGGAGCAGTTCAGCTGGGAGCTGGAACGCTTCTGCGAGCTGGCCCTGCGCGCCAATCCGAACATCCTGGAGTGTCTGCACTCCCCGCTCGTGGAGTACGTCGACGACACGGGCCGCGAGCTGCTCGCCCTGCGCGAGGCGTTCCTGTCCCGCCAGGCCCTGGACACGTTCACGCGTTACGCGCTGGGCCAGCGCAGGAAGCTGGAGGCGGACGTCCGCTCCCACGGCGCCCCGCGCTGGAAGCACGCGATGCACCTGCTGCGCCTGCTGACGAGCGCCCGCGACCTGCTGCGCACCGGCCGCCTCACGATCGACGTCGGCGACCAGCGCGAGCCGCTGCTGGAGGTCAAGCGCGGCGAGGTCCCCTGGCCGGAGGTGGAGTCCCGGATGAGCCGCCTGGCACGGGAGGCGGAGGATGCCTCGCGCCGCAGCCCGTTGCCGGCCGAGCCGGACCGCCGCCGGGTCGAGGACTTCCTGATCGGCGTCCGCCGCGCGTCAGCCCTCCAGCCGGATCCGTACGACGAAGGCGTGCAGGGCGTCGTGGACGGTCGGGGCGTCGGGCAGCGCTGAGGCGGTCTGCGCCTCGTCCAGCAGACCGTGCAGCCGCTCCACGTCGGCCGCCACGCGCGCGTGGTCGACCTCGGCGGCTCCGTGCTCCTGCTCGACCTTGGCGGTGATCAGCTCCGGCACATAGCCGGGGGCGTCGACTTCCCCGATCAGCGTCGGCAGATGCGGCTGCACCTCGCCACTGCGCATCAGATGGATGCCGGTGAGCAGCACGCGGAAGGTGTAGAGCAGCGGCTTGAGCTCCCCGGTCTTCTCGAACAGCCGCCACTGCGTGTTGGCGAAGCCCCGGTAGTGATGGGCGTGATGGCTGGTGAGCACGCCGGGCGCGAGCGCGGCCAGCTCCCGGTGGGCGTCCGTGGTGTGCACGACGAGGGGCGAGAGCAGCTGCTCCAGGACATAGCCGTTGCGGCGCAGCATCAGCCGTACGAACTTGCGCAGGTCGTGGGTGACCAGGTCCATCTCGACGCCGTCCCGCACCCACATCCGCGACCGCGTCTCGTCCGGCTCCCGCAGCCCGACGAGGTCGGCGGTCGGCAGCAGATGGACGCCGCGCAGGTCGACGTCGGAGTCGCGCGACGGGAAGCCGTACAGATGGGCGCCGGAGACCGTCGCGAACAGCACCGGGTCGGGCTGCTCGGCGACGACGGGCGCGAGGTCGATGTCCAGGGCGTCGATCATCCGTCAAGCGTCCCAGAGCGCCCCGAGGGTGAGCAGGTCACCCCGGTACTCGATCCGGTCCGCCCACTCCGTCGGCCACGCGTCGGCACCCAGGTGGGCGCCCGCGAACGCGCCGGCCAGGCAGGCGATGGAGTCCGAGTCGCCGGCGGTGCAGGCGGCCCGCCGCAGGGCCGTCAGGGGCTCGTCGACGAACCACAGGAAGCACAGCAGCCCCGTGGCCAGGGCCTCCTCGGCGATCCAGCCCTCGCCGGTGGCCAGGCACGGGTCGGTCTCGGGCGAGACGGTGCGCACGGCCTCCTGAAGGCGGTCCAGGACGTCCAGGCACTCGTCCCAGCCCCGCGCGATGAAGTGCTCGGGCGTCGGGTCCTGGCTGCGGGTCCACAGATCTCCGAGCCAGCGCTCGTGGTAGTGGCCGCGGTTCTCCAGGGCGTACGACCGCAGCAGCCCGACCAGCCCGGTCGGCTCGGTGCCCTGCGCGAGGAGGCGTACGGCGTGGGCGGTCAGGTCGGACGCGGCGAGCGCCGTCGGATGCCCGTGGGTGAGAGCTGACTGCAACTGGGCGGCGCCCGCCCGCTGTTCGTCACTCAAGCCGGGGATGAGCCCGACCGGGGCCACGCGCATGTTGGCACCGCAGCCCTTGGAGCCGATCTGGCTGGCGTCCTGCCAGGGCAGGTCCGTGCGCTCCAGCAGGTCGCAGGCCCTCAGGCAGGTGTTGCCGGGGGCGCGGTTGTTCTCCGGTGAGCGGTTCCACGCGATGAACTCGGCACGCACCGGCTCGGCCATCGCCTCGGGCCCGAGCACGCCCAGATCCATGGCCGTCCGCAGCCCCTTGCCCAACGCGAGCGTCATCTGCGTGTCGTCGGTGACGATCGCCGGCGTCGGCAGCTCCATCCCGGCCCACGGCCCGCATTTGGCGAGGATGGACGGCACGTCGTTGAACTCGGTCGGGAAGCCGAGCGCGTCGCCGAGGGCGAGGCCGAGCAGGGAGCCGGTGGCGGCGCGCTTGCGGACGGTGGTCGTGGTCATGCGGGGCGTCCTTCCGGGGTGGGCCGCAGCAGGGGCGGGTGGAGGGTGGCCGCGGTGCCGGCGCGGTACAGGGCGGCCGGTTTGCCGCGGCCGCCGGTGAGCCGGGCGGCGCCGGGCACGGCTTCGACGAAGCCCGGTGTGGCGAGGACCTTGCGGCGGAAGTTGGGCCGGTCGAGGGCGGTGCCCCACACCGTCTCGTAGACCTGTTGCAGCTCGCCGAGCGTGAACTCGGGCGGGCAGAACGCGGTGGCGAGACCGGTGTACTCCAGCTTGGCGCCGACGCGGTCGTGGGCGTCGGCCAGGATCCGGTCGTGGTCGAACGCGAGGGGTCCGGCCGTGTCGTACGGCACCCAGCGGGCCTGGGCCGCGTCGCTGCCGCCGTTCGGTTCGGGAGGGTGGGGCAGCAGGGCGGTGAAGGCGACCGTGACGACCCGCATCCGGGGGTCGCGGTCGGGCTCGCTGTAGGTCCGCAGCTGCTCCAGGTGCAGTCCGGAGACGTCCGACAGCCCGGTCTCCTCGGCGAGTTCACGCCGGGCCGCCGTCTCCGCCGACTCGTCGGGCTGCACGAATCCGCCGGGCAGCGCCCAGTGGCCCTTGTAGGGCTCCTGCCCGCGCTCCACGAGCAGGACGTGCAGGGTGCCGTCGCGGATGGTGAGGACGGCGAGGTCGGCGGTGACGGCGAAGGGTTCGTGCGCGTACTTGTCGTACTCCATGCGAACCCACCCCCTTAATAGTCAGTACGACTATAAAGAGAGGAGTGGGGTCACGGCAATCCCCGTCGCCTCATCCGCCGTCCCGCCGCCCCAGGAAGGCCAGCAGCCGGACGTCGGCACGCGCGCGTGGCCGTACCTCGACCGGCGGCGCGAACCGCACGCCCCGGTCCTCCTCGGTGACCACACAGCGGGCGACGTTCAGCAGTTCGGCCGCGAGCGACACCGGGATGGGCCTGGGCCGACCGCAGGCCTGGGCGACGTCCCACCCGTGCACGGCGATCTCGACGGCACCGACGGCGCCCATCACCCGCACGTCCAGCGGCCGTTCACCGACCAGCACCCGCTGTCCGGCGGGCCCCGCCGCCCAGGCGCCGAGCACGGCGCACGCGCGCGTACGGAAGCCACAGGCCCGGTCGGCCCGCGGGAACGGCCCGATCCGCCCGCCCGTCAGCCCCTCGTAGAGCGCGTCCAGCGAGTCGTCGAGATGCCCGAGCAACTCCCGCAGATCCCACCGGGCGCACGGCGTCCGGCACGTGAGGCTCCCCGCCTCCACATCGGCGACGCTCCCCAGCGCGTAGGCGAGCGAACGCTCCAGCAGCTCCCCGGGCTCCCCGGCTGTCGAGTTCATCCCGCTCCCTCCGTCACCGCTACACCGATACAGACCGGCGGAGCCGCGAAAACGCATCGGCCGGTCCCGGACGAATCCGGGACCGGCCGACACCGGGAGCGCGAGGCGACTACAGATCGACTTCCTTCATCAGCATCCCGACCTCGGTGTTCGACAGCCGCCGCAGCCAGCCCGACTTCTGGTCGCCGAGGGTGATCGGCCCGAAGGAGGTGCGCACCAGCTTCTCGACCGGGAAGCCGGCCTCCGCCAGCATGCGGCGCACGATGTGCTTGCGGCCCTCGTGCAGCGTGACCTCGACCAGGTAGTTCTTGCCGGTCTGCTCGACGACCCGGAAGTGGTCCGCGCGCGCGTAGCCGTCCTCCAGTTGGATGCCGTCCTTGAGCTTCTTGCCAAGGTCGCGCGGGATCGGGCCGACGATGGCCGCGAGGTAGGTCTTCTTGACGCCGTACTTGGGGTGGGTGAGGCGGTGGGCCAGCTCGCCGTGGTTGGTGAGCAGGATCACGCCCTCGGTCTCGGTGTCGAGCCGGCCGACGTGGAAGAGCCGGGTCTCGCGGTTGGTGACGTAGTCACCGAGGCACTGCCGCCCCTCCGGGTCCTCCATGGTCGAGACGACACCGGCGGGCTTGTTGAGCGAGAAGAACTGGTACGACTGCGTGGCGACGGTCAGCCCGTCGACCTTGACCTCGTCCTTCTCCGGGTCGACCCGCTTGCCCTGCTCCAGCACGATCTCGCCGTTGACCTCGACCCGTGCCTGCTCGATGAGCTCTTCACAGGCGCGCCGGGAGCCGTAACCGGCCCGTGCGAGCACCTTCTGCAGCCGCTCGCCCTCCTGCTCGGCACCCGGGAAGGTCTTGGGCAGCCTGACGTCCTTCTTGCCCGCGTAGCGCTCCCGGTTGCGCTCCTCCGCGCGGGCGTCGTACTCACGGGAGGTCGCCGGTGCCGAACGGCCCCGCCCGGTGCCGCCCTGCCGGCCCTGCTTGGGCCCGCCCTTGGCACCGCCCCGCGCGGAGGCACCGCGCCCGGACTTGGGGCCGTCCTGGGTGGCACCGGGGCCTACGTCGTAGCGCCGCTCCTCCGGGCGCGGCTTCCTCGGCCGGCCGCCCTGCTTGTCGTCGCGGTTGTTACCGGCGCCACGGTAGTTACCGCGGCCACCGCTGCTTCCGCCGCGGCCGCCGCTGTTGCCACCACGGCTCCCGCCGTTGTTTCCGCTGCTGTTCCTGCCGCTGCTGCTTCGCATCAAAGTTCCGTCTGGTCGTCTACGTCGTCGGTACCCCGGCTCACCGGGGTGCCCGGACCGTCATCGGGAGCGTCCGGGTCGAACGACGGCACCCCTTCCTGGGTCTCGGCCTCGATCGCCTCCGCCTCCGGGAGGAAGGGCGCGAGCTCCGGGAGCTCGTCCAGACCGCGCAGGCCCATCCGCTCCAGGAAGTAGTTCGTCGTCCTGTACAGGATCGCACCTGTTTCGGGTTCCGTGCCCGCCTCCTCGACCAGCCCGCGCTGAAGGAGGGTGCGCATGACACCGTCGCAGTTCACTCCGCGCACGGCCGAGACCCGGCTGCGGCTGACGGGCTGGCGGTACGCGACGACGGCCAGCGTCTCCAGGGCGGCCTGGGTCAGCCGGGCGGTCTGCCCGTCCAGCACCAGCCGCTCGACGGCGGCGGCGTACTCGGGGCGGGTGTAGAAACGCCAGCCGCCCGCGACGAACCGCAGCTCGAAGCCGCGGCCCTGTACGAGGTAGTCGTCGGCCAGCTCCCGCAGGGCGGCGGCGATCTGCCGGCGCGGCCGCTCCAGGAGCTTGGCGAGACGCTCCTCGGTCGCGGGCTCGTCCACGACCATGAGCATCGCCTCCAGGGCGGGCTTGAGGTCGAGGTCCGCGACGGTACGCAGTCCGGCCGGAAGCTCGGTGGTCTCCTCACTCACGCCTTCTTCTCCTCCTTGGGCGGCTCGGGCGGCCGGTCGAACTCGTCGGTCACGGTGGGCGTCGCGTCCCCGTCCCCACCGGTCCAGCGCACGATCAGCTCCCCGAGGGCGGCTTCCTGGTCCAGCGCGACGGCCTTCTCCCGGTAGAGCTCCAGCAGCGCCAGGAACCGCGCCACTACGGTGAGGGTGTCGTCGGTGTCCTCGACGAGAGCCCGGAAGCTGGCCTCGCCGAGCTCCTTCAGTCGCGCGACGACGATCCCGGCCTGTTCCTGCACGCTGACCAGCGGTGCGTGGATGTGATCGACGTAGACCTGCGGCTTCGGCTTGGGCTGCATCGCCTTGATCGCGAGCTTGGCGAATCCTTCCGCCCCGATGCTGATGACGACCTCGGGCAACAGCTCGGCGTGCTGCGGCTCCAGCCCGACGGTCCGCGGATAGCGCCGCGCCTCATCGTCGAGCCGCCGGCTGAAGATGTCGGCGATCTGTTTGTACGCCCGGTACTGCAGCAGCCGCGCGAACAGCAGGTCCCGCGCCTCCAGCAGCGCCAGATCGGCCTCGTCCTCCACCTCGGCGGCGGGCAGCAGCCGTGCCGCCTTCAGATCGAGCAGCGTGGCCGCGACGACCAGGAACTCCGTCGTCTCGTCCAGATCCCAGTCCGACCCCATGGCCCTGATGTGCGCCATGAACTCGTCGGTCACCTTCGACAACGCGACCTCGGTGACATCGAGCTTGTGCTTGGAGATCAGCTGAAGGAGCAGATCGAAGGGCCCCTCGAAGTTGGAGAGCCGAACTTTGAAGACACCGTCGTCGGGTTCTGCGGGTTCAGCCGGTTCCGCGGCGGGCGGTTCGGAAGGGACCCCTACGGCGTCTTCGGCAGGCCGTTCGGCAACGGCCTGCGGCGGCTGTGCAGCGGTCGGCTCGTCGTCATCGCCGCCGCCGTTGTGGGCAGGCGTTCCGCTGGGCGGAACGGGTGGGCACAACGGCCCACCGGCCGGAGCCGGAGACTCGGCCTCAGCCGCCACCCCGCCCTCCGCCTCCGCAGGAGGCGACGGAACCGGCTCAACCGGCGGAGCCGCAGGCCCACGCCCCAGCGCACGCCGACGACCGCCGGAGGCAGCGGCACCGCGGGAGGGAACGTCGTTCGAGGTCATGGCCCCCGCAGGCTACCGCTACCGCCCGCGCAGCCGTCGTACGAGGATGCTCGCGTCCCCGCGGGACTCCAGATCGGCCAGCACCACGGCCACCGCCTCCCGGACGATCCGCCCGCGGTCCACGGCCAGCCCGTGCTCACCGCGCAGCACCAGACGCGCGTGCTCCAGATCCATGAGCTCCTCGGCGGAGACGTACACGGTGATCTTCTCGTCGTGCCGTTCGCGGCCGCTCGGCCGGCGCGAGGCACCGCGCCCCCGCTTGCGCGGCGCGGCGGCGGAGGCGGCAGCCGAAGCGGAAGCACCGGCACCGGACCCGGCCGAACCGCCGGAGGCACCCGCGGCAGAACCTTCCTGCGCCCCCTGCCGTCGCACGGAGCGCTCCGCCCGGCTGCGTGACTCACCGGCGTCGACGGACTCCGCGTCGGCCGCCACATGTTCCGCGCCGTCACCGTCGCCGCCCTGCACGGGCACCGACTGCGGCGCGTCCTCGGCGGCCGTGGCGGGATCGCTCTCCCCCGCCGGAGCCGGCACCCGGGCCTCGCCGTTGGCCGGGCGCCGGGGAGTGGACGGCTGGAGCGCCATTCCCCCTGTCGTACGGAACAGTTCGTCGGCCCCCGGCAGACTCACTCGGCGTGACACCGGGCGAGCACCTCCCTGGCGAGCTGGCGATAGGCGGCGGCGCCGACGGAGTTGGAGGCGTAGGTGGTGATGGGCTCACCGGCGACCGTGGTCTCCGGGAAGCGGACCGTGCGCCCGATGACCGTGTGGTAGACGTGGTCGTCGAACGCCTCGACCACACGGGCCAGCACCTCACGACTGTGGACCGTGCGCGAGTCGTACATCGTGGCGAGGATCCCGTCGAGCTCCAGCTCCGGGTTGAGCCGCTCCTGGACCTTCTCGATGGTCTCGGTCAGCAGCGCCACGCCTCGGAGGGCGAAGAACTCGCACTCCAGGGGCACGATCACCTTGTGGGCCGCGGTCAGGGCGTTCACCGTGAGCAGGCCCAGCGAGGGCTGACAGTCGATCACGATGAAGTCGTAGTCGGGCAGCAGCGGCTTCAGGGCACGCTGCAGCGTCGACTCGCGCGCGACCTCGCTGACCAGCTGGACCTCGGCGGCGGACAGGTCGATGTTGCTCGGGAGGAGGTCCATGTTGGGGACCGCCGTCTTCAGGAGCACCTCGTCGGCCGACATGCCCCGCTCCATGAGCAGGTTGTAGACGGTGAGGTCGAGCTCCATCGGATTGACGCCGAGTCCGACCGAGAGCGCGCCCTGGGGGTCGAAGTCGACGAGCAGGACCCGGCGTCCGTATTCCGCGAGCGCGGCACCCAGGTTGATGGTCGACGTCGTCTTGCCGACGCCGCCCTTCTGGTTGCACATCGCGATGATCTTCGCGGGGCCGTGGTCGGTCAGCGGACCCGGGATCGGGAAGTACGGCAGCGGACGCCCGGTCGGGCCGATGCGCTCGCGGCGCTGGCGGGCAGCGTCGGGCGCGAGGGTGGCCGCGTACTCGGGGTCGGGCTCGTACTCCGCGTCGGGGTCGTAGAAGTGCCCGTCGGGCAGTTCGTCGTAGTCGGCGAATTGGTTGTGGGGCGCGCCACTTCCGTCGCCGGCCATGGCGTTCACGTGATGGCCATCCATGCTCTGGTGTGCTGTCTGAGTCAACCCTGAGATCTGGTGACTCTGGTGGGCTGCGAAGGTGCGCACCGCAACGGAGCCGACAGCCTCGAATCCCGCGGGACCCTGGCCCCGTACCGGCATTCCTGGTTGACCACCCCCGGGAGAAAATGTCGACTCATTCACAAGTCGTCTTACCTCCTTGGTGACCAGGAAACTTCTAGACAGGTCAGCGTGGCACCATGCCGACAGTCGGCGACTCTATGGCGTGTCGGCGGTTCGCAGCAACACAATCCGCCGGACCGGGCAGATGTGTCGACAATGAAACATCCCGCTGTCAAGGGCGTACGGCCGTCGCACAGCAGGTTTCGCGGGTGTGCGAATCGGACGAAGGGTTGCGTTCGAGGCGAGTTGACCGAGAGTCGCAAAGTGACCATACACACATCCGGCCGGACCTTTTCGGGCAAGGTCCGGCCGGGTGTGTGCGGTTGACGACTCGTGTTGACGTATCGCCTTTACCAGAAAGTGACTTAGCCGATCGGGCTTCGGACGGTCAGCCGAGCAGCGTGTCGAGGTCCACGTGCTCCAGTCCGTGTGCCTCGGCGACCTCCCGGTAAACCACCTTGCCGTCATGCGTGTTGAGGCCCTTGGCCAGCGCGGCGTCGCGGCGCAGCGCCTCCACCCAGCCCCTGTTGGCGAGTTCGAGGATGTACGGCAGCGTGGCGTTGGTCAGCGCGTAGGTGGAGGTGTTGGGCACCGCGCCCGGCATGTTGGCGACGCAGTAGAAGACCGAGTTGTGGACCGGGAAGGTCGGCTCGGCGTGCGTGGTGGGGTGCGAGTCCTCGAAGCAGCCGCCCTGGTCGATCGCGATGTCGACAAGAACACTTCCCGGCTTCATCCGGGAGACCAGCTCATTGGTGACCAGCTTCGGGGCCTTGGCGCCCGGGATGAGGACGGCGCCGATCACGAGGTCGGCGTCCAGGACGGCCTTCTCCAGCTCGAAGGCGTTGGACATGATCGCCCGGACCTTCGTGCCGAAGACCTTGTCCGCCTCGCGCAGCTTGTTGATGTCCTTGTCGAGCAGCGTGACGTGGAAGCCCATGCCGACGGCGATCTGCGTCGCGTTCCAGCCGGAGACCCCGCCGCCGATGACGACGGCCTTGGCGGGCTGGGTGCCGGGGACGCCGCCGGGGAGCACGCCGCGGCCGCCGGCCGAGCGCATCAGGTGGTAGGCGCCGACCTGCGGGGCGAGCCGGCCGGCCACCTCGGACATGGGGGCGAGCAACGGCAGGGCGCGGGAGGGCAGCTCGACCGTCTCGTAGGCGATGGCCGTGGTGCCGGACTCGACGAGGGCGTCCGTGCACTCCTTGGAGGCGGCCAGGTGCAGATAGGTGAAGAGCGTCTGGTCCTTGCGCAGGCGGTGGTACTCCTCGGCGATGGGCTCCTTGACCTTGAGCAGCAGGTCGGCGGTGGCCCACACCTCGTCGGCCGTCGGCAGGATCTGGGCGCCTGCGGAGACGTACTCGCTGTCCGGGATCGACGAGCCGACACCGGCGCCCTGCTCGATGACGACCTGGTGGCCGTGGCGCACCAGCTCGTGCACGCCTGCGGGGGTGATGGCCACCCGGAACTCGTTGTTCTTGACCTCGCGGGGGATGCCGACCTTCACGTCGATCACGGTCCTTGGCTCAGAGGGTGTAGGGCATTGCATGACATTCCCAGGCATGCGCGGGCACACCGGGGTACACCGCAGGAGAAGGTGCGGCAGAGCCAGTCTAATGAAGGTGTTCCCGCTGTCTAGCCTTTCATTGCATCAATCTTCAGCGGATGTACTACGGATTTCGCAGGCGTTAGCGTCGTGTTCCGGCTCGAAAGCGTCTTGCCCGGGCTCAGGCACGGCCGCATCGGACTCCCGAGGCTCCTCTCCCAGCATCCGCTCGGCCGCGCCCCGGTGCAGCTGCGCCGCCGACGAGTCGCCGAGATGGTCCAGCGTGTCGGCGAGCCGCAGATGCAGGGCTCCCTGCAGCCGTACGTCCTCGGCGCGGCGCGCCCACTCCACCGCCTCCTGGCAAGTGCGCAGCGACTCCTCGGGCCGCCCGGCGTACTCCTGGACCCGGGCCAGCTCGCTCAACGCCCGTGCCTGTCCGGCGACATCGCCGTTCTTGCGGTGCCCGGCGATGGCGGCCCGCCAGTTGCGCAGCGCGTCGCCGTACCGGCCCGCATAGGTGTGCGCCTCGCCGATCCGGCCGTACAGCCGGGCGGCGTCGGCCCGCTCGCCCCGGGCCAGCCGCTGGGCGAGCGCACGGCCGAACCAGTCGGCGGCCCGGTCGTAGTCCCCGAGCTCCAGATGGGCGCCGCCTACGGATTCCATCGCGCGGCCGGTCGCATACGGGTCGTTCGCCTCCCATCCGGCGTCCAGCGCGGCCCGGTACCGCACCAGGGCCTCGCGGGTACGCCCCGTCCGGGCGTCGAGGTCGCCGAGGTTCAGCAGCGCGGCGGCCTTCTCGCGGGGCAGCTTCCGGCGCTCGGCGACATCGAGGACCAGGCTGTGGATGCCGTACAGGTCGGCGGCGGCCTCCTGGGTGCCGAAGTGCGCCACCATCGCCCTGACCAGCTGGGACATCAGACGGCGGGCGAGGGTGTCCAGCTCTCCGTCGGCGACCGCGGCACGGGCCGAGGCAAGCAGGGCGGGCCTGCGGATGCCCAGCCACTCGGCGGCGGCCCGCGGGTTGGGGAAGCGCAGGGCCTGGGGCATGCCGAGGAGCTTCTGCCGGGTCTCGGGGCTGTCGGTCTCGGTGATCGCCCGGCACGACTGGAGCAGCCGTACGGTCCGCTCCAGCATCCGGGCGCGGGCCAGCTGGAGCTCGGCGGGGCGGTCCAGGGTCTCGGTGAGGGCCTTCAGCAGCGGGTGCAGACACGCCGGGACCTCGTACTGCGGCAGCGGCGAGTCCACGGCGTGCAGCAGGCCGAGGGCGACGATGTCGTCCAGGGTGGTGCGGGCGCCGTCCACCGAGCAGCCGGCGAGCGCGGAGGCGGTGTGCGGGTCGACGACGCCGCCCGGGGCGAGGGTGAGCAGCCGCAGTATCCGGGCCGCGGGCACCGGCAGGGCGCCGTGCACGAGGCGGAAGACCCGGCTGAGCGGTGTGCCCTCCTCGCCCTCGGCCCGCAGCTGCTTGGCGAGGTCGGAGACGGCCACCTTGGGGCGGGCGGCGAGCCAGCGGCCGGCCAGCGTCAGGGCGGCCGGCTGGCCCTGGCACACCTCGACCAGACCCTCGGCGGCCCTGGGGTCGACGGTGATGCGGACCGAGCCGGCGTGCCGGGACAGCAGCTCCACGGCCGACTTGGTGTCGAGGCCGCCGAGCGTGCAGGGCCGCACGTCCGAGATCCCGGTCAGCGGGCCGTGGGAGACGGCGAGGACGAGGCACTCCGGCGTGTCCGGCAGCAGGGCGTCGACCTGCTCGGACTCGGCCGCGTCGTCGAGCAGCAGCAGGACCCGGCGGTCGGCGAGGGTCCCGCGGAGCTCCGCGGTGAGGTCGTCCTCGGCGGCGCCGGCCGGGGCGGGCCGGTCCAGGGCGGTGAGCAGTTCGCGTGCGGTGCGCTCGACGGGGACGGGGGTGCCGTCGGGCTCGCTCAGGCGGACGCGCAGCACGCCGTCGGCGTAACGGTCCGCCACCTGCCGTACGAGTTCCTCGGCGAGCGCCGTGCGGCCCGAGCCGGGACGCCCGGCGATGAGCAGCACGCGCGCGCGTGGCGCCTTGCGGCCGGAGAGGGTGTCCAGGCCCGCGCGCTCGATGTCGGCGCGGAGCTCCTTCAACTCGCGGGTGCGGCCGAGGAATTGGTTCGCACCGGAAGCCCGGGCCGACACCCGCACGCCGCCTGTGTCCACCGCCTGATCCGTCACGGGCCACACTCCCGTCCCACGCACGCGCAACCCCGCCGGGACTCCGGTCAGGGCGTTTCCAGAGCCTAGTTCACGCTCTGCAACGATCCGCGCGCAGCACGACGGACACATCCCCCGACCGGATCAGCAGATGGTAGGACCGGCACGTTGAAACAGGCGTGACGGAAACCCCCTCAGGGGCGCGGGGAACTGCGCGCTCAGCCACGACGGCGCGGCAGCCGGCAAAATCACCGCACCCCCACGGCGCGCACCCGCACGGCTCCCCCACCGGAGCTCTCACACCTCGAACGGCCTCGCAGGCCAAGCCGCCCCCGCCGGCCGCAACCCGTCCACCCCGCCGGAGGCCCGCGCCGCGACCAGTGACAGCACACCCACGACAAGGCAGTTGTTGTGCAGCTCCCCCGCGAGCACCCCCCGCACCAGCTCATCCACCGGCACGCGCGCGTGCTCCATGTCGGACTCCTCGTCCTCCACCTCGAAGCGGTCCCCCTCCGCCTCGGACAGATGACGGGCGAGAAAGATCCGTACGGCCTCGTCGCAGCCCCCGGGCGTGGTGTAGACGTCCGTCAGCACCCGCCAGTCCTCGGCCTTGACGTGGGCCTCCTCGTACAGCTCGCGCTGGGCGGCGTGCAGCGGGTTCTCACCGGGGATGTCGAGCAGCCCGGCCGGGATCTCCCACAGCTTCTGCCGCACCGGGTGGCGGTACTGCTTGATGAGCAGGACGCGGTCCTCGTCGTCCAGGGCGAGGACGGCCACCGAGCCCGGGTGGACCTGGTAGTCGCGTCGCACCACCGAGCCGTCGGGCATGACCACGTCGTCCGTGCGGACGGAGGTCTTGTTGCCCACGAAGGGGGTGTCCGTCGCCCGGATCTCCCACTCCTCGGGGGTGTCCTTGATCGTCATGCCCTGCCCTTCCACACGCCTTCAAAAGACCCGCCAAAGAAAACCGGGGCGCCAACCTTTGAAGGTTTGCACCCCGGCCACCGTACAACTGTCGTGTTACTTCGAATTCTTGCCCGCGCCGTCGCCCTGCTGGCGCTCGACGGCTGCCTTCACCAGCCCGGCGAACAGCGGGTGCGGGCGCGTCGGGCGCGAGCGCAGCTCGGGGTGGGCCTGCGTGGCCACCAGGTAGGGGTGGACCTCGCGCGGGTACTCCACGTACTCCACGAGCTTGCCGTCGGGCGACGTGCCGGAGAACAGGATGCCGGCCTTCTTCTCCAGCTCCGCCCGGTAGGCGTTGTTCACCTCGTACCGGTGACGGTGCCGCTCCTCGACGTACTCCTTGCCGTCGTACACCTCGCGCACGATCGAGCCCTCGGCCAGCTTCGCCGGGTACATGCCGAGCCGCATGGTGCCGCCCATGTCGCCCTCACCGGCGACGATGTCGAGCTGCTCGGCCATGGTGGAGATGACCGGGTGGCCGGTGGCCGGGTCGAACTCGGTGGAGTTGGCGTCGCCGATGTCGGCGAGGTTGCGGGCCGCCTCGATGACGATGCACTGCAGGCCGAGGCACAGACCCAGCAGCGGGATCCGGTTCTCGCGGGCGTACTTGATCGCGCCGACCTTGCCGAGCACACCGCGGTCGCCGAAGCCGCCCGGGATGCAGATGCCGTCGACGTCCCCGAGCTGCTGCTTGGCGCCGGCCGGGGTCTTGCAGTCGTCGGAGGTGACCCACTTGATCTTCACGCGGGCCTTGTTGGCGAAGCCGCCCGCGCGCAGCGCCTCGGTGACCGAGAGATAGGCGTCGGGCAGGTCGATGTACTTGCCGACCAGGGCGAGGGTGACCTCGTGGTCGGGGTTGTGGACGCGGTCGAGCAGGTCGTCCCAGGTCGTCCAGTCCACGTCGCGGAACGGCAGGTCCAGCTTGCGGACGACATAGGCGTCCAGGCCCTCGCCGTGCACGGTCTTGGGGATGTCGTAGATCGAGCGGGCGTCGGGGCAGGCGACCACGGCCGCCTCGTCGACGTCGCACATCAGGCTGATCTTGCGCTTGATCGCGGTGGGCACCTCACGGTCGCAGCGCAGCACGATCGCGTCTGGCTGGATACCGATGTTGCGAAGTGCCGCAACCGAGTGCTGGGTCGGCTTCGTCTTCAGCTCTCCCGAGGGGCCGATGTACGGCAGGAGCGAGATGTGGACGACGAAGACGTTGTCACGACCGACCTCGTGACGGACCTGGCGGACGGTCTCCAGGAACGGCAGCGACTCGATGTCGCCGACCGTGCCGCCGACCTCCGTGATCACGACGTCGACCTCGTCCGTCGCCATGCGGCGGATGCGGTGCTTGATCTCGTTGGTGATGTGCGGAATGACCTGCACGGTGTCGCCGAGGTACTCGCCGCGCCGCTCCTTGGCGATCACCGTCGAGTACACCTGACCGGTGGTGACGTTCGCCGAGCCGTCCAGGTCACGGTCGAGGAAGCGCTCGTAGTGGCCGATGTCCAGGTCGGTCTCGGCGCCGTCGTTGGTGACGAACACCTCGCCGTGCTGGAAGGGGTTCATCGTGCCAGGGTCGACATTGAGGTACGGGTCCAGCTTCTGCATCACCACACGCAGACCCCGGGCCTTGAGCAGCATGCCGAGGCTGGAGGCCGTCAGGCCCTTGCCGAGCGAGGAGGCGACACCCCCGGTGACGAAGATGTGCTTGGTCGTCGTGGATTTTGGCATGGCCAAGAGGGGGCTCCCGTGGTCGCGATCTTGAAGTGCGGTTCGGGGGTCTTCACGCCCACCGGTCCACGGGCTACCAGGGTATCAGCGACTAGGACCGATAGCTTCCGGCCACGCTCCGCACACGAGTCGGCACGGATCCGCACGCCCCACCGCTTTCCCACCCATCGCTCACCCATTGCTCACCCGTTCGGCCGACCCGGGTTGCCCGGAGCGGCACGCAGATCATCTACGTGCGTCGTATCCTGCTCGGACATTCGCTGCCGAGCCCGGCCGGCAACACGGCACCACCCCTCGCCCGTAACCACCGGAACAACGAGAGCTCGTCAGTTCGTTGAGCAGAGATTGTCGAGAAGAGTCAGTCGTTTTGCTTCACCACCGAAGCGACTGCTTTGCTTCATCGCTCAACGACGCATGACAAAACCCACCCCTTGACCGCACCAAGCGAGAGCCCCCTTGCCACAAGAGGGGGTGACGTGGCCGTTCGACTGGAGTTGCACGTGGCCGGGCGCATCGAAGACTACGCACTCATCGGAGACATGCAGACCGCTGCCCTGGTCTGCCGGGACGGCACAGTGGACTGGCTGTGCCTGCCCCGCTTCGACTCGCATGCCATCTTCGCCGGGCTGCTGGGCACCGAGGAGCACGGCTTCTGGCGGCTCGGCCCCGCCCACGCCTCCGACACCCCGCCGCCCACCGCGGCCCGGCGCACCTACCGCGGCGACTCGCTGATCCTGGAGTCCGAGTGGGACACGCCGCGCGGCACGGTCCGGGTGATCGACTTCATGCCCCCGCGTGACGGCGCGCCCCAGCTGATCCGGATCGTGGAGGGCGTCTCGGGCCGGGTGCCGATGCGCTCGGCGCTCCGGATGCGCTTCTCGTACGGGCGGGTCGTGCCGTGGGTGCACAAGCACGAGGGGCGTACGGTCGCCGTCGCCGGGCCGGACTCGGTGTGGTTCGACGCGGAGACCGAGACCTACGGCAAGTCGCTGACGACGTACTCGGACTTCACGGTCGCCCCGGGCGAGCGGATCGCGTTCACCATCTCCTGGGAGCCCTCGCACAAGCAGCCGCCCGCGCTGCCGGAGCCGGAGCAGTCGCTGGAGGCGACCGAGGAGTTCTGGCGCGAGTGGGTCGAGCACTGCACGTACCACGGGCCGTACCGCGAGGCGGTGATCCGCTCGCTGATCACGCTGAAGGCGCTGACGTACGCCCCGACCGGCGGCATCGTCGCCGCGCCGACGACCTCGCTGCCCGAGGACATCGGCGGCGTCCGCAACTGGGACTACCGCTACACCTGGCTGCGCGACGCGGCCATCACCCTGTCCTCGCTGCTGCGCACCGGCTACCGCGAGGAGGCCCGCGCCTGGCGCGAGTGGCTGCTGCGGGCCGTCGCCGGTGACCCCGAGAACCTGCAGATCATGTACGGCATCGCGGGCGAGCGCGAGCTGGGCGAGGCCGAGCTGGACTGGCTGCCCGGCTACGAGGCCTCCGCACCGGTCCGGGTCGGCAACGGCGCCGCGCACCAGCTCCAGCTGGACGTCTACGGCGAGGTCACCGAGGCCCTGCACCTGGCGCACATGACGGGCCTGGCCCGCAACGACTACGCCTCGCTGCTCCAGCTCAAGCTGATCCGCTACCTGGAGGACCACTGGGACGAGCCGGACGAGGGCATCTGGGAGGTGCGCGGCCCGCGCCGACACTTCGTGCACTCCAAGGTGATGGCCTGGGTCGCCGTCGACCGCACCATCAAGCTCATCGAGTCCGGCGACGCCGACGGCCCGCTGGAGCGCTGGCGCGAGCTGCGCGACGACATCCACCGGGACGTGTGCGAGAAGGGCTACGACAAGGAGCGCAACACCTTCACGCAGTCGTACGGCTCGAAGGAACTGGACGCCTCGCTGCTGCTGATCCCGCAGATGGGCTTCCTGCCGCCGGACGACAAGCGCGTGATCGGCACCATCGAGGCGATCCAGCGCGAGCTGTCCACCTCGGACGGCTTCATCCTGCGCTACCCGACGCAAGGAGACGACGAGGGCGTCGACGGCCTCCCCGGTGACGAGGGCGCCTTCCTGGCCTGCTCGTTCTGGATGGCGGACGACCTGGCGATGATCGGCCGCGTCGACGAGGCCCGCAAGCTGTTCGAGAAGCTGCTGTCGCTGCGCAACGACCTCGGTCTGCTGGCCGAGGAGTGGGACCCGCGCCTGCAGCGCCAGGTCGGCAACTTCCCGCAGGCCTTCAGCCACGTTCCGCTGATCGACACCGCCCTGCGGCTGACGGCTTCCGGGGCCTACGGGGGCTGAGCCGAGCGACCGCCGCACCGCTCGACAGGACGCCCGTATCGCGCCCGCCTAGCCTGGAAGCAAGCGATTGCCGCTTGTCTTGCCCCTTTCCGGAAGGGGGCGGCCATGGCTACCCACTCCAAGGCGGGCGCGGCCCTCGCCGCGCTGCGTGAGGATCTCGCCGGTGACGTGTTCGCGCCGGGGGACTTCGGTTACGACGACGCGCGGGTCGTCTTCAACACCATGATCGACCGGCGGCCGGCGGTGATCGCGCAGTGCGTGGACGAGGACGACGTCGTCCGGGCCGTGCGGTTCGCCCGTGAGCTGGACCTGAACATCGCGGTGCGCGGCGGCGGGCACAGCGTCGCGGGCATGGCGCTGAACGACAACGGTGTGGTGATCGACCTGCGCCACATGCGCGCGGTCACCGTCGACCCGGCGGCCGAGGCGGTACGGGTCTCGGGCGGGGCCACGATGAGCGACCTGGACCGCGCCACCCAGGTGTACGGCCTCGCCACGACCGGTGGCCGGGCGTCGACCACCGGCGTCGGCGGCTTCGTCCTCGGCGGCGGCACGGGCTGGCTGGACCGCTGGTGCGGGCTCGCCGTGGACAATCTGCTCGGCGTGGAGCTGGTCACCGCCGACGGCGGCCGGGTCCACGCGAGCGCGGACGAGAACCCGGACCTGTTCTGGGCCCTGCACGGAGGCGGCGGCAACTTCGGCGTCGCCACCGCGATCACCCTGAAGCTGCACGAGCTGCCCGAGTTCGCCATCGCGATGGTGCTGTTCCGGCCCGAGTTCGCGCCGGACGCGGTGCGCACCTTCCGCGATGTGATCGAGTCCGGCCCGGACGAGGTGAGCGGCGGCATCATCCACTTCACCGGTCCACCCGAGGAGTTCGTACCGCCGTCCCTGGTCGGTGAGCTGGTGTGCGGCGCGCTGGTGACGTACGCCGGTGCCGAGCAGGACATGCGCAAGTACGCCGAGCCGCTGCTGGCGCTGCCGCACGAGGCGGAGATCGTCGGCGCGATGCCGTACGCCGATGTGCAGTGCATGATCGACGATCCGCCCGGCATGCGGCACTACTGGTCGGCGGAGTACCTGACGGGCGCGCCGGACGACCTCGTCGACGTCTACTGCGCGGCCGGGCGGTCCATGCCCGTGCCGACCGGCACCCAGCACGTCCTGCTGCCGCAGGGCGGGGCGATCTCCGCAGGTCCGCACGAGTACCCGGTGCCCTATCGGGACGCGCCCTGGGCGGTGCACCCGTACGGCATGTGGCAGGACCCGGCGGACGACGAGCGGTGCCGGCAGTGGGTGCGTGACGTGCGTGCGCGGGTACGGCCGTGGAGCACCGGCGCGGTCTATCTGAACTTCATCGGCGACGAGGGCGCGGAACGTGTGGTGGCCGGTCTGGGCGCCGGGAACACCCGTCGGCTGGCGGAGCTGAAGCGGCGCTACGACCCGGACAACGTCTTCCGGTTCAACCACAACATCCGGCCGGCCTGACCACCGTCACCAGGCGCGCCTGAGCGCCGTCAGCGTCCGTTCCCCGCCCGGATCGCCGGCCGTCGCCGGGACGAGGGCGATCTCGTCGAGCCCGGCGTCGGCGTACTCCGCGACACGCGCGCGTACGGCGTCCAGGTCGCCCACCAGCCCGACCGTGCCGGCAGCTGCGGCGGGCAGCGCCCGGACCAGCGCGCCGGGGTCGGCGTCGCTTCGGGCCAGTTCGACCGCGTCGCCGAAGCCGGCCGCCTCGAACATGTCGCTGTAGCCGGGGACCGTCAGATATCCGGCGATGCTCCGCAGGACCTGCGCGAGGGACTCCGGGTCCGGATCGACGGCGGCCGGCAGCCAGGAGGCCAGCGTCGGCGGGGTGCGGCCCGCGCGGTGGGCGGCCGCCGTCAGCTTGGCCCGCAGGGTCCGTACCTGGTCCGGCGAGACGATGTCGAGCAGCATCCGGTCGGCGTGGGTCGCGGCCGTGGCGATGGCGCGGTCGCCGAACGCGGCGACGGTGAGCGGGCCGCCGGGCGGTGGCAGGCGGCGCGGGAAGGCGCTGCCGGGGACGATCGGTTCGCCGGGTTCGCCGTGCAGGAAGACGCGCAGGGCTGCCGCCGATGCCTCCATCGCCGCCGCGGGCCGTGTCCGCGGCACCCCGTGCACGCCCTCGACGACCCGCTTGCTGGACGTCCCCAGCGCCACTCCGACCGGCCGTCCGGTGACGGCGGCGACCGAGGCGGCGCCCCGCGCGATCCCGAACGGCTCGCGCACCGACACCGCCATGGGACCGGCCGTCAGCGCGACCCGCTCGGTGGCCCGCCCGATGGCCACGGCGAGGACGAAGGAGTCCCAGGTCGGCCCCTCCCCCGCCCACACCTCGCGGTACCCGAGCCGATCGGCGGCCACCGCCACCCGCAGCGGCTCCTCGATGGGACTGTCGTCCTCCCGTGCCACGGCAACCACGCTGAAGTCCATGCCGACGCCGCTACCCCGCCGGACGCACCCCAACCCGGCGCGTTGACCGCCCGCACGGCAGGGCGCCTGACGGTCCGGATATGTCGCGGTGGCGTGCCCACGGGTAGCGTCCGCCTCATGGACAGCGGTACGGGCGGTATGAGCAGCGGATTCGACACCCACGGCGCCGGGATCACCGTGCGCCGGGCGCTGGAGCTGCCCGGCCTGCGCAGCGGACTCCCGGAGGTCCTCGCGGGCGCCGACCGGCTCGGGCGGACCGTGCGCTGGGTGCACGCGGGCGAGGTGCCCAACATCGCCTCGCTGCTCAAGGGCGGGGAACTGCTGCTGACCACGGGCTACGGCATCGGTACCCGCCCCGCCGACCAGCGCGCGTTCGTGCGCACCCTCGCCGAGCGCGGCATCGCGGCCCTGGTCATCGAGCTCGGCACCCGTTTCACCCGGCTGCCCGCCACCCTGGTCGACACGGCACGCGCGGCCGGTCTGCCGCTGGTCCAGCTGCATCGCGAGGTGCCGTTCGTGACCGTCACCGAGGAGATCCACACCGAGATCGTCAACGGCCACTACGCGCTGCTGCAGCGCGCGGAGGAGGTGCACCGCCGCTGCACCCAGGCGCTGCTCGGCGGCGGCGGAGTGCCCCAAGTACTGGGCATCCTGGCCGACTTCAGCGGCAACCCGGTCTTCCTGGAGACGACGGACGGACAGCTGCTGTACGCCGCCGGGGCGGGTCCGGAGGGTGCGGATCCGCTGCAGGTGTGGGAGGGGCTGCGGGGGCAGCACAAGGACGGGCCGCCGCCCACCGGTTCGGTGCTGGTGGACGTTCCGGGGGGCGGGCCTGGAACGGTGTCGGTCCGGGCCCGTCTCGCGCTGCTCCCCGTGCGGGGGCCGCTCGCGCCGGTGCACCGGATCGCCGCCGAGCGGGCCGCGGGCATCCTGGCCGTGGTGCTGATGCAGGCACGGCAGGAGGAGGAGCTGGCGGCGCGCGGGCGCGGCGACTTCCTGACCGACCTCGCCGAGGGCCGGGTCGCCGCCGAGGACGCCCCGGCACAGGCGCGCGTGCTGGGCTTCAAGCCGGGTGACGGCCCGCTGCTGCCGGTCGTGATGCGGCTGGGGGACGCGCCGGCCCTCGGCGGCGGCTGGGCGGTGCTGGCGCGCGCGGTCGGCGAGGAGCTGGCCTCCGTCGGTGTGCCAGCGCTGTTGGGCGTACGGCCCGTGGAGGGCCGGGTGCCGCTGCTGCTGGGCCTGCGGGCGGAGGCGGACCGGTCGGCGGTCGCGGACCGGGTCGCGGTGGCGCTGCGGGCGGGCGTGGAGCGGGCCGGGGTGCAGCGGCCCGGGGCTTCGCCGCCGGTCGTGGTCGTCGGCGTGGCCGGCGGCTGGGCGGCGGCCTCGGCGGGCCTCAGACACGCGGCGGAGACGGCGACGGCGGCCCAGGGCCTGACCGACCGCCCCTGGTACGACGCCCGGCGCCTGGACATCGACCTGCTGCTGTGGCGGCTGCGCGACCACCCGGACCTCGCGGCCTTCGTGGACCGCGCGATCGGCCCGCTCCGCGACCACGACAACCGCTCGAAGCCGCCCCTGCTGCCCACCCTGGAGACGTACTTGGCCCACGCGGGCCGCAAGGCGGAGACCGCCCGCGAACTGCACCTCAACCGGCAGACGCTGTACAACCGCCTCGCCCGGATCGGCGAGTTGCTCGGCACCGACCTCGACGACCCGCAGACGGTACTGGCGTTGAGCCTGGCCCTACGGGCGCGGCGGCACGCGGGGTAGCCGGAGGCGGCTGGGGGCGGACGCGCGCGCCTGGAACGAGGCGCTTAGATCACGAACCGGGGCTGCGTCAACTCGTCGTACACGCTGAGGACTTGGGCCACCGTCTCGTCCTCGGTCGGCCAGGTGGCCGTCTGCCGCACGCCGCGCTCCCTGAGCAGCTCGCGGCGCTCGGGGTCGCCGAGCAGCCGTACGACCGCGTCGGCGAGGGCCTTCGCGTCGCCGTACGGGACGAGTTCGGCCGCGTCGCCGACGAGTTCCGGTACGCCGCCCACCTCGGTGGCGACGAGCGGCACGCGCGCGTGCAGGGCCTCCTGGGCGAGGACGGACCGGGACTCCCAACTGCTGGGGAGGAGCGCCACATCGGCGGCGGCGAGCAGCTCGGAGACGTCGTCGCGCCGTCCGATGAGCCGCACGGGCAGCTCCTCGTCCTCGATCCGACGCTGCAGTTCGGCCCGCTGCGTCCCCTCCCCCGCGATCACGACGAGCGGCACGGGGTCGAGGCGCAGCCACCCGCGCGAGGCGTCCAGCAGCACGTCGTACCCGCGATGCCGTTCGAGGGAGCCGACGGCGATCAGCAACGGCCGCCCGGTGGCTCCGAGTTCGGCGCGGACCTTGGGCCGCAGCCGGTCGGGGTCGTCGTGCTCGACGGCACCGAGCGGCCCGGGCATGGCGACGGCGGCGAGGCGGGCGTCCCGGGCGCCGGTCCGGCGGGCCCGGTCGACCAGCGCAGAGGTGGTCCCGAGCACGACGGAGGCGGCCTTGACGACCCGCCGCTCCAACAGCCGTACGAGATGGGCGCGGGCGCCCTCGGCATGCGCCCGGTCGTGCCAGGTGACGACGAGCGGGGTCCGCCGCCCGCTCAGCGCGAGCACCGCGCGGAAGGAGGCGTGCAGCCCGTGCGCGTGCACCAGGTCGGCGTCCGCGCACGCCGCCCGCAGGGCCGCCACGGAACCGGGATCGCTGCTGCGCGGCACATGCACGTGGTCGGCACCGGCCCCCGTGAAGTCATAGAGCTGGTCTGCCTCGACTGGGGCACAGACGGTGACCCGCACACCCCGCGCGACCAGTCCCGACGCCAGTGATCGCACATGCGCGCTACTGCCGGCGTTGCCACCGCCCAGCACCTGCACGGTGCGCAGCGAGGACTGGCCGTGCGGTGCATGGCTGCTGACGGGGGTCACGTGGCCGGGGCTCCTGCTTCGGGTCGGGCGGTCACGAAGAACGTACAGAAGGATCGGACGGACGAGGTGTACCGCGTGAATCCCTACGCGTACGACGTGTTTACGCCAAGGATGCCAGGACGCACGGCCGTTCCGGGAACGCCGGCCGCCCGCGGACGGCCCGGCTGCCGGGCAACTCGGCGGCCGGAGTCACCTGCACGAGTGATCCGGGGTGGGAGTTGTGGCCGAACACGCGCGCGTGGAGCACGCTTCGGCGACCGGCGTGCACCGGCGTGGCGCGGCGAGCCGCATCGGCCTCACGGGGCGGCGGCGCCTCGTGCGAACGCGCTCACCTTGTCGCCGTACACCGCCGCGGCCACCACGGCGGCGGCGTGCGCGACCAGTCCGGCCCGGCGGTTCCCGGCGACGACGGCGGCCCCCAGGGCCGCGCCCAGCGCATGGGCGCCGGTGTCGCCGATCATCGCCCGCTCCCCGAGGTCCTCGGGCAGGACGGCCGCCGCGGCCCCCATGGCACCGGCGGCCAACGCTCCGCCGGGCCCGGAGCGCAGCAGCCCCGGCGCACCGAGCGCGAGCACCGCGGCGGCGGCCCGCCCGGGCCGTACGTCCATGAGGTTCACGAAGTGCGCGGCGCCGGCGATCACGATCCCCGCGAGCAGCTTGTCCAAGGGCCGTTCCTTGAGGACCGCCCCCGCGACGAGCCCGGCGGCCGATATCCCGAACAACTTGACGGCCCCGCTGGTGATTTCCCCGTCCCGAAGCGCGCCCAGATGCGCCCGGAAGCCACGCCGGGGGTCATCGGCGCCCGCCACGTCGTCGTAGGCCCCGCAGAGCCCCGCGACCGCCACGGCGGCCCCCGCGGCCGGCGAGACCCGTCCGGCCCCGACCGCGGCCGCCAGGGCGGAGGCGGGTCCGGCGTACAGCTCCACGGTCCGCCCGGCGTGGTTCTTCCGCTGCCAGCGGTCAGGCCCGCCGGGCGCCTTGGCGCGCAGGGCGGCGACGGCGGCGCGGGTGAGGGCAGCGGAGAGGCCGAAGGCGGTGATCCGGAAGGCACGTTCGCTCATTCGGCCACCCTACGGGCCACCACTGACAGCCCGGCCCCGCGCACCGGCCGCCCACGCGCGCGAACCCCGCCTGGCCCTCCTACGCGTCCGCGCGGGCCGTCGCCAGCAACTCCTCCGCATGCGCCCGCGCGGTCTCCGAGTCCTCCTGTCCGGCGAGCATCCGGGACAGCTCGCGGACCCGCTCCTCGCCCTCCAGGACCTTCACACCGGACCGGGTGACCGACCCGTCGTTGGTCTTCTCGACGAGCAACTGCCGGTCGGCGAAGGCGGCGACCTGCGGCAGGTGGGTCACCACGACGACCTGCGCGGTCTTGGCCAGCCGGGCCAGCCGACGGCCGATCTCCACGGCCGCCTTGCCACCGACGCCCGCGTCGACCTCGTCGAAGAGATACGTCGGCACGGGATCGGTCCCCGCGAACACGACCTCGACGGCCAGCATCACGCGCGAGAGCTCACCGCCGGACGCGCCCTTGGCGATCGGCCGGGGCGGCGCTCCCGGGTGCGGGGCGAGCAGCAACTCGACCTCGTCGGCGCCGGACGGCCCGTAGGCGACCGTACGGCCGCCGACCTCCACACCGTCGGGGTCCTCGGTCTGCCGGATGTCGAAGGACACGCGCGCGTGCGGCATCGCGAGCGAGGCCAGTTCGGCGGTCACCGCGGCGGCGAACCGTTCCGCGGCCTCGGTCCGCGCATCGGTCAACGCCTGCGCCAGCCCGCCCAGCTCGACCCGCAGCGCGTCCCGCTCGGCGGTCAGCTCGCCGATCCGCTCGTCGTCGCCGTCCAGTTCGGTCAGCCGCGCGGCGCTGTCCTCGGCCCAGGTGAGCACGGCGGCGACGTTCTCGCCGTACTTCCGCGTGAGCGCGGTCAGCGCGGCCCGCCGCTCCTCGACGGCCGCGAGCCGCAGGGGATCGGCGTCCAGGTCGTCGGCGTACCCGGCCAGCTCTCCGGCGACATCGCCCAGCAGGATCCCGATCTCCCCGATCCGGTCGGCCAGCGCGGCCAGCGCCGGGTCGTGCGACCGCACGGCGTCCAGGGCCCGCTGCGCGCCCGCGACGAGCGTCGCCGCGTCGATGCCCTCGGGGTCCTCCGGATTACCGGCGAGCGCGGCATGAGCGGCCGTGGCAGCGGACGACAGGGCCTCGGCATGCCCCAGCCGCTCGGCCTCCTCCGCGAGCTCCACGTCCTCCCCGGGGCGCGGCTCGACCCCGGCGATCTCATCGAGCCCGAACCGCAGCATGTCGGCTTCCTGGGCCCGCTCACGCGCGCGCGTGACGATCTCGTCCAGCTCGACGGAGACGGCCCGCAGCCGCCGGTACGCCTCGCCGTACTTCGCGAGCGGCACCGCGACGGCGTCCCCCGCGTACCGGTCGAGCGCCTGCCGCTGCCGGGCCAGCTTCAGCAGCCCCTGCTGATCGGTCTGCCCGTGCACGGCCACCAGCTCGTCGGCGAGCTCGGCCAGCATCCCCACGGGCACACTGCGCCCGCCCAGATGCGCCCGCGACCGCCCCTCGGCGGAAACGGTACGGCTGATCAGCAACGCCCCGTCGTCGAGCTCCGCCCCGGCCTCCTCGACCCGTACGACGACCGGCGCCCCCGAGGGCACGGCGATCCGCCCCTCCACGACCGCCTTCTCGGCCCCGATCCGCACGAGCGCCGGGTCCGCCCGCCCACCGAGCAACAGCCCCAGGCTGGTGACCACCATGGTCTTGCCCGCACCCGTCTCACCCGTGACCGCGGTGAACCCCGGCGACAGCTCGACGACCGCGTCATCGATGACTCCGAGCGACCGTATCCGCATCTCCTCCAACACGGACACGACCTTACGAGGTCGGGGGCGGGGAGTGCGACGGGCCCCGGGTCCGTGATGTGAAGGTGCAGGTGACGAATGTGTATCGGCAGCACATTGTCACCCAGGGGAGTGGATGCTGCTAAGGGGCGCGGGGAACTGCGCGACCAGCCACATACGGCCCGCAGCCGCCCGCGAATCCGCCACCACCCCCCACAGATGGCTAGTGAGGTGCGCCCCGCCACCCAGACACCGGCAACGCAAACTTCGCAACCAACCGATCCGTGAACGACGCATGATGCAGCCGAGCCAGCCGCACCGGCACAGCCCCCCGCCGAACCTCCACCCGCGCCCCCGGCGGCAACTCCACGGTCCGCCGCCCGTCACACCACAAGACCCCCGGCGGGATATGCGGCAGAACCTCCACCGCAAGCACAGAATCCGGCGACGTCACCAACGGCTTCGCGAACAACGCATGCGCACTGATCGGCACCATCAACAACGCCTCGACCTCAGGCCACACCACAGGCCCACCGGCGGAGAACGCATAGGCGGTCGACCCGGTGGGCGTGGACAGCACAATGCCGTCGCACCCGAACCCCGTGACCGGCCGCCCGTCGATCTCCAGCACGACCTCGAGCAGCTTCTCGGCGCCCGCCTTCTGCACGGCCGCCTCGTTCAGCGCCCAGTCCGTGTGCACGATGTCGCCGTTCTGATGCACGACGACATCGACCGTCATCCGCTCCTCGACCTCGTACGCCTTGGTCACGACCCGGTCGACAACCTTGTCGAGATCGTCCCGCTCGGCCTCCGCGAGGAACCCGACCCGCCCGAGGTTGACGCCCAGCATCGGCACCCCGGACGCCCGGGCGAACTCGGCGCCGCGCAGCAGCGTCCCGTCGCCGCCCAGCACTATCAGCAGCTCGCACCCGTCGAGGCACTGCGGAGTCGCCTCCTTGACGAGCTCCACCTCGGGCGGCAGCGGCAGGTCGGCGGCCTCGTACTCCAGCACCCGTACGCCGATCCCCGACCGCAGCAGTCCCTTGACCACCAGCTCGGCGCTGCGAATCGCCGCGGGCCGCCCCGTGTGGGCGAGCAGGAAAACAGTACGAGCTCGGTTCGGTGTCAACGCGGCCCCTCCGCAACTGCACGGTCAACGTCGGCCGGGTCCAGGGCGGGCGCCCCGGCACGCAGCCACAGAAAGTACTCGACGTTCCCGGAGGGTCCGGGCAACGGACTCGCCGTGACGCCCTTCACTCCGAGCCCGAGTTCCCACGCCTTCTCGGCGACTCCCCGCACGGCCTCCGCCCGCAGCTGCGAACTCCGTACGACTCCCCCACTGCCCAGCCGTTCCTTCCCCACCTCGAACTGCGGCTTGACCATCATCACCAGATCGGCGTCCGGCTTCACGCACCGCACCAGGGCGGGCAGTACCAGTCCGAGCGGGATGAAGGACAGATCCCCCACGACAAGATCCACTGGCTCCCCATCGATCGCTTCGAGCGTCAACTCGCGTACGTTCGTACGGTCCTTGACGGTGACGCGTTCATCACTCTGGAGAGTCCAGGCGAGTTGTCCGTATCCGACGTCCACGGCGACGACATGGGCGGCCCCCGACCGCAGCAGGACGTCGGTGAAACCCCCGGTGGAAGCGCCGGCGTCCAGCGCCCGCCGCCCCTTCACCGCGAGCCCCTGCGGCACGAAGGCCTCCAGCGCGCCCGCGAGCTTGTGCCCGCCGCGCGAGACGTACTCGGGGTCGCTGTCGTCGGTGGACACCACGATCGCCGCCGCGGTCTCCACCTGCGTGGCCGGTTTGGTCGCGACGGTCTTGCCGACGGTGACCCGCCCGGCGGCGATCAGCTGGCTGGCGTGCTCGCGCGAGCGCGCCAGCTTGCGGCGGACCAGCTCCGCGTCGAGACGGCGGCGTGCGACTCCTGCCACGTTCGGTTCAGCTCCTCATCCCAGGCATCGACGGGGGCGCCGGAGGTCCCGGGCGGGCGTCGAGCGCGGTGAGCGCGTCGCGCAGCCCCCGGTGTACATCCTCGTACACCTCCAGGTGCCCGTCCGTGGCGAGGTGGTCGGGGTCGCCGAGCTCGCGGATCGCTATGTCGACGAACTGTCCGGCGGTCAGCGCCAGCGCGTGTGGATCGCGATGG
>NZ_JAKEIP010000094.1 GCF_021474425.1 Streptomyces muensis
GGGGTCCGGGGTCTGGGGCGGCAGCCCCAGACCCGTTCAGGCAGACCCGGGTCAGGAGGACCCACGCCCCCGCCTGCGCAGCACCCGCGTCGCGACGACCGCTCCCACCACCGCCCCGACGACCAGCACCGGCCGCGGATGCCGCAGGCCGGCCTGTACGACGGTGCGGACGGGGCGCGGCACGCTGTGCTCGACGACATGGCCCGCGTGGGTCGCCTTGTCCTGGACGGTGTGGCCGGTCCGGCTCGCCCGGTCCTGCACGACGTGCCCTGCCTTGGCCGCCCTGTCCTGCACGGCGTGCCCTGCCTGCGCCGCCCGGTCCTGCACGACGTGCCCCGCCTTGGCCGCTCCGTCCTGCACGGCGTGCCCGGCTCGGGTCGCCCGGTCCTGCACCAAGTGACCCGCCTGGGCCGCGCTGCCGCGCAGTTGTACGGTCATCGCGCCCGCCTTGTCCTTCAGGTCGGCGGCGCGGGCCACGGCCCGACCCTTCACGTCGGCCTTCCCCGCCAACTCCCCTACGGTGTCGCCGAGTTCGCCGCGCGTCCGCTCGATCTGGCGGCGCAGTTCCTCGGGACCCTTGGCCCCGCCGCCCGCCTTCTTGGCCGCGGCCTTCCCCGCGGCAGCGGCTTTGGCGGTGCCCTTCTTCGCGGCCTCCCCGCCGCCCGTCGCCCCCGCCTTCTTGTCACTCATCGGTGCGCCCTTCCCTTCATCTCCTCGACATCGGCCCTGACGCTGCCGAGAGCCTCCTCGGGTGTGGGAGGGGCGGCGCGCCGCAGCTGGGCACGGCCGGTCGCGGCCAGCAGGGCGGCGAGGGCGAACAGTGCCCCCGTCACGATCAGCGCCGCGGCCCACACGGGCAGCGTCAGCGAGAGCGCGGCGGTGGCCGCCGCGGCCAGGAACAGCAGACCGGCGTACGCGACGGCGCCCGCCGTACCCAGCAGGCCGCCGCCGCGACCGGCGCGCCGGCCCTTCTCGGCCAGCTCCTCCCTGGCGAGGGCGACTTCCTGCCGTACGAGCCGGGAGAGCTGTTCGCCGGCCTGTCCTACGAGTTCGCTCACCGAGCGATGCTCGTCGCGCGGACGCTCGGGGGCCATGGACCCGGTCATGGTGTTCCGCCTCCTCTCGGTTCGGAACACCCCGGGTACCCGCCGTACCCCCCGCTATCCCTGCCGGCCGCCGCCCGGTCCGCGCTCGCCCAGCCGGGCCAGCTGGGTCTGGAACCAGTCGAGGCGGGCCTGCAACAGCGCGGCCTCGGCGGTGAGTTCGGGCACGCCGAGCTCACCGGCCGCCGCGAGGCCGGCGACCGCCACGGACGTCCCCTGCCCGGCCACCACCCGCAGCCCCTCCCCCGCGAGCCGGGCGAACCCGGCGAGCGAGACGGACGTACGGCCGCGCAGGCAGCCCGCGCAGGAAGGGGCGAGGGCCTTCCATCCGGGGCGGCCCCAGCCGGCGTCGGCGAGCGCGGCGGCGACCGTACCGCAGGCGCACGGTCCGACCGTGGCGGTCCGCACCCGCTGACGGGCGTAGCGGAAGCCGCGCTCGAAGCGGATGTACCGGCCCAGCACGGTGACTTCGAGCAGTACGGCCGCCCGGTGCTCGGCCGTGCACAGCAGCGCCTCGGCCGCCGTGCGGTCGTGCACGCAGTGGAAGCCGCAGTCGCAGCGGCGGCTCGGCGCGCGGTGCCGCAGCCCGTACACGCAGGACGCGTCGGCCAGGACTCCGTACGGCAGCGCGCCGCCCAGCGACACACCGGTGAAGGCGGCCCCGCTGCCGTCCTGGGACAGCATCGGGTGGGCGATCTTGTATCCGGTCGGCGGCTCCGTCGGGCGTTCCTCCGGAAGCCGCAGCCTCATCGGGCGACCGGGACCTCTTCGGGCGCCGTCGCCTCGACGGTCCCGGCCTCGGTGATCTCCTCGGCGAGTTCGAGTTCCGCGTCGTGGTCCTGCGGCCGCTCTTCCGCGACGCCGGTGGCGAGTGCCTTGCCGAGCTTCATGACGCCTCCCATGACCAGGGGTCGTTGACCGTCCTGGCCATGGTGACCCATGACGCCCGAATTGGACATAGGGCCTACGACCGGCCCTGATCACCCTCCATCTCGCAGCAATCCTTATGAATACCTCGTAGAAGAATTAAGTAGAGCTTCACGGTCATCGTGCCGACACTACTGCCATGACGACGACGCCCTCCCCCGCCCCGCCCTTCGGCCGTGCCCTCTGCGCCATGATCACGCCCTTCACCGAGGCCGGCGCGCTCGATCCGGACGGGGCGCAGCGGCTCGCCGCGTGGCTGGTGGACGAGGGCTGTGACGGGCTGGTGCTCTCCGGGACGACGGGCGAGTCGCCGACCACGACGGACGCGGAGAAGGCGGAGCTGATCAGGGCCGTCCGGGAGGCGGTGGGCGACCGGGCGTCGGTCGTCGCGGGCGTCGGCACCTTCGACACCCGGCACACCGTCGAGCTGGCCCTGGCGGCCGAGAAGGCGGGCGCCGACGGCCTGCTGGTGGTCGCGCCGTACTACAGCAGGCCCCCGCAGGACGCCGTCGAGGCGCACTTCCGCGAGGTCGCGGACGCGGCCGGACTGCCCCTCGTGCTGTACGACATCCCGGGCCGCACCGGCACCAGGATCGAGCCGGAGACGCTGATCCGGCTCGCCGAGCACCCCCGGATCGTGGCGGTGAAGGACTGCTCCTACGACTTCCTCGGCGCCCAGAAGGTGCTGGCGCGCACGGAGTTGGCGTACTACGCGGGGTGCGACGAGCACAATCTGGCGCTGTACGCGGTGGGGGGCGCCGGGTACATCAGCACGGTCGCCAATGTCGTCCCGGCCCGGCTCCGGGCCGTACTGGATGTGTTCGAGGCGGGCGACACCCCCGTGTCCGCCCGCCTCCAACAACGCGCCACGCCGCTCATCGAGTCGATGATGTCGGCGGGGCTGCCCGGCACGGTCACCACCAAGGCCCTGCTCCATGAGCTGGGCCTGCCGGCGGGTCCCGTCCGGGCACCGCTGCGGCCCGCCGGCCGCGAGGCGGTCGACAGGCTGCTGGCGGTGTACCAGGAGTTCGTCACCGGCTGATCAGGGCCCGGCTTGGTCAGGGCCGTTCCCCGGTCAGCGTCCGGTCGTCCGAGCGCTCGGACGGCTGAGCGTCCGATCTGCTCAGCGCTCGGCGAAGACGGGCTCCCAGCGTCCGGCGTCACCGTCGTTGCCCTTGCGGAAGCCGCTGAGGGGGACGGTCTTGTCGCTGCCGATGGTGACCTTCACGAGCCGCTGATGGAACTCGTTCTTGCCGTTCGGCGCGATGTCCCAGGCGATCAGCGACGAGTCGTCGACCCAGGCGAGCAGCTGCTGCCCGTGCACCTCGGTCTGCCGGCCGGTGCGGGCGTCGACGACCCAGGAGGACGTCTTCCACTTCTTGCCCGCGAAGCCACCGGCGACCAGCCGGCCGCTGGGCGACTGCCACGCGTCGACGTACCACTCCAGGTGCTTCTGGTTCGCCGGTACCTCGACCTCGGCGCCGCTGAGGTCGTAGAACTGCTTGCCGATGTCCCCCATGGGGTTGCCGGCCCAGACATGCCTGCCGTCGGGGCTGAGGGCGAAATCCTGGCGGGCGTTGATGAAGCTGTCGCCCATCGGGTCGTTCGGGTCGCTCGTGAGCTTCACCTCGCTCCAGGAGCCCTGGCCGGAGACCGTGTCGAGGACGTAGAAGCCGGTACGGGTCGACGGCTGCTGCTGGTCCCAGAAGTCGGAGCCCTCCGTCTTGACCAGCTGGTCCGGGTTCCCGCCGTAGGTCGTCGCGACCAGCTTCAGGCCGTCGCGCGAGAACGACAGTCCGGCGACGTCGTGGTCGACCTCGATCCACCGCGCGACCTTGCCGGTGGCCAGGTCGAGCATGCCGATCCGCGACGCGGGCAGGTTCCGCTCCAGCACGGCGGCGGTCTTCATGCCGGGGGCGACGGCGACGTAGGACCACTTGGTGGTCTTCACGTATTTCTCCGTCTTCTGGTCCAGCAGCCAGTAGTCGCGGACACGTTCGGCCCGGTTTGCGGAGTGCTTGACGGTCCGGGGGACGTAGTACGCGGCCAGCACCGTGTTCCCGGCCGAGATCAGGTCGCGCGGCGGCGACTGGTCCGGGTGCGCGACGTCCTTGCTCTTCTGTACGACGTCCGCGGGCCGTACGTCCTCCTTGCCGGAGTCCAGCAGCGGCACCGCGACGCCGATGGCGACGACGGCGGCCGTGGCCGCGGCGACGGAGGCGATCCGCCGGGTGCGCCGGCGCCTGCGCACCACCAGGACCCGGTCGGCGAACCCCGGTCCGGCCGACGTCTGTTCGTCGGCCAACTCCCGCAGGGAGTCACGCACGAGTTCATCGACGTTCACGGTCGCACCTCCACGGGCGAGAAGTCACGGGACGGCTGCGACTCGATCTCGGCCGGGCCCAGGGCCGCCAGCTCGGGGGCGAGGGCGCGCAGCCGGGCGAGCGAACGGTGGGTGGTGGACCGTACGGTGCCCACGGAGCAGCCCAGGACGCGGGCCACGTCGGCCTCCGGCAGGTCCTCGAAGTAGCGCAGCACCAGCACCATCCGTTGCCGCGCCGTCAGCCGGGCCAGCGCGCCACGCATCAGCAGCCGCAGCTCCGCGTCGGGCGCGGCGTCCGGGCTCGCGCCGGTCTCGGGCGGCTCGGCGACGGTGAGCTCGCGCCGGCGCCACTTCAGCCTCCAGCGGCTGATCTGCTGCCGGTAGAGGATCTGCCGTACATACGCCTCGGGCTCGTCGATGCGGTGCCAGCGGTCGGCCGCCTTGACCAGGGCGTTCTGCAGAAGGTCCTCGGCGGCATGCCGGTCGCCGCCGCTCAGCAGCACCGCGGTCCTCAACAGCGCGGACGACCGGTTCTCCACGAACTCGCGAAACCTGTCCTGCGCTTCGGCATCCATCGTCACCTTCTCTTCCCCCGGGCCGGCCCGGCGCCCGCCTCTGCTACTCCTGATGACGCGTGCGGCGGCCGGCCGCTATGCCGCCCCACAGAAAATAATCAGGAAACAGGCCGGGGCCCGTACCGCATCCTGTGCGGTACGGGCCCCGACCCGTGCTGTACGACTGACGCCCGACGGCCGCCGGCCGATCAACCCCACTTGTACCCGTCACCGAAGAGCAGGAAGTGCTCCAGCACATCCTCCATCGGATCGTCCACCTGCCCGACGTTGACCAGCCCGATCCGCGGACCGTTGTGCGAGCCCGTATTGGTCTCGTCGGCATACGCACTACCGGCCGGCAACCAGCACACCGCCCCCACGGCCAACACCCCCACCACCACCCGGAGCACGGCCCTACCCCACACCCTCGTCTTCACTCGACCCGTCATCGGCCCTCATCTCGTCGGTTCGACGTGTGATCGGAAACTGCGTCCAACCGTTCATCTGCCTGGAGCGGGGGGAGGTCACGTGGAGTAACCCGTACGTGGGGGTGGGGGTGTCGGCGAGAGGGTCAGTTGTGGCTGTGCAGGATCTCGTTCAGCCCGCCCCACACCGCGTTGTTCGGGCGGGCCTCGACCGTGCCGGTGACCGAGTTGCGGCGGAAGAGGATGTTGGAGGCGCCGGAGAGTTCGCGGGCCTTGATGATCTGGCCATCGGGCATGGTGACGCGGGTGCCGGCGGTGACGTAGAGGCCGGCCTCGACGACGCACTCGTCGCCGAGGGCGATGCCGACGCCCGCCTCGGCGCCGATCAGGCAGCGCTCGCCGATGGAGATGATGACGTTGCCGCCGCCGGAGAGGGTGCCCATCGTCGAGGCACCGCCGCCGATGTCGGAACCGTCGCCGATCACGACGCCGGCCGAGATACGGCCCTCGACCATGGACGTGCCGAGGGTGCCGGCGTTGAAGTTGACGAAGCCCTCGTGCATGACAGTGGTGCCCTCGGCGAGGTGGGCGCCGAGACGGACCCGGTCGGCGTCGGCGATGCGGACGCCCTTGGGAGCGACGTAGTCCGTCATGCGCGGGAACTTGTCGACCGAGGTCACCTGGAGGTGCAGGCCCTCGGCGCGGGCGTTCAGGCGGACCTTCTCGATGTCGTCGACGGCGACCGGACCGAGGGAGGTCCAGGCGACGTTGGCGAGGAAGCCGAACTGGCCCTCCAGGCTCAGGCCGTGCGGCTTGACCAGGCGGTGGGAGAGCAGGTGGAGGCGCAGGTAGACGTCGTGCGCGTCGATCGGCTTCGCGTCGAGGGAGGCGATGACCGTGCGGACCGCGACGACCTCGACGCCCCGGCGGGCGTCCGGCCCGATCGCCGCGGTGGCGCCGCCGCCCAGCAGCTCCGCGGCCTGCTCGGCGGACAGCCGCTCGCTGCCGGAGGGACCGGGCTCGGCGACGAGCTCGGGCGCGGGGAACCAGGTGTCGAGAACGGTGCCGTCGGCGGCGATCGTGGCGAGGCCGGCGGCCACGGCGCCGGTGGTACGAGGAGCAGTCGTGTCGGTCATAAGGGCAACCTAACGTGAGGCCCACGCCACGGGCGAACCGGCGGCCACGCGTCTCACGTGCCGGGCGGTACGCCACCACTCAGCCCGTCCGGGGTTTGAGGACGAGGCCCGAAGGGCCGACAGCGGGGTCCGGGGCGGCAGCCCCAGCGGGGGCGAGGAACCGACGGCGGTCACGGAATGACCCGCGCCAGCACCTCCCGCGCGTACTCCTCGTCATACGGCACCTCCGTGAGCAGCACCTGCAGACAGATCCCGTCCAGCAGCGCCACCAGCGCCCGCGCCGTGACCGCGTCCGTACGCCGGGACAGACGGTCGGCGAGGTCCCGTGCCCACTCGGCGGCGACCGGACGCAGGGCGGGACGGCGCAGGGCGGCGAGATAGAGCTCGTATTCGAGTTCCACGCCGGTGCGGTCGCCCGCGAGCCACTCGCCCATCCACCCGGCGAGCTCGGCGGCCAGGTCGGTGTCGGGATCCTCCAGGGCGCCGCGCGAGGCGATCACCTTGGCGAAACCCTCGTTCGCCTGCCGCAGAGCGGCGACCAGCAGATCGTCGAGGGTCTTGAAGTGGTACGTGGTCGAGCCGAGCGGCACGTCCGCCTCGGCGGCCACGGTGCGGTGGCTCAGCCCGGCGATGCCCTTCTCCCCGACCACCCGGATCGCCGCGTCGATGATCCGCTGCCGTCGCTCGGGGTCGTAGCGCCGGGCCATCAGTGCGCACCGCCCAGGTTCAGTACGACCACGCCGGCGATGATCAACGCGATGCCCGCGGCCTTGACGACGGTCATCCCCTCCCCCAGGAACAGGATCCCGATGGTGGCGATGGCCGCGGTGCCGACGCCGGCCCAGATCGCGTACGCCGTGCCCACGGAGACGGACTTCAGCGTCTGGGCGAGCAGCGTGAAGGAGACGACGTATCCGACGGCGGTCAGCAGTGACGGCCACAGCCTGCTGAAACCGTCGCTGTACTTCATGGCCGTCGTGGCGGCCACCTCGGCCGCTATGGCTCCGGCGAGCAGCAGGTATCCCATGCGTACGAGCGTACACAACGCTGCGTACGGCCGTACACAAAGGCTCCGATGTGGATACGGCTCATTCCAAACAGCTACTCCAACGCCCCTGCACCCACTAGTGTTTCACCGTTCACATACCGGGCCTTCGCAGCCGCGGCGGTCGTCGCGTGCCGCCGCTGGAGGAACAGCGCATGCCAGAAAACAAGCCCCGGCCGCCTCAGGACCAACCTTGGGAGAACGGCTGGGCCCCGGACACCTCGCGGGCGCCGGGAACGCGCCGTCTGTGGCTGGCGGGCATGATGGCGGTGGCGACGATCGTCGCGTGCGCCACGGCGATCGTCGTGACGGAGCGGGCGCCTGACGGCGAGTCACGTTCGGCGCCGGCCGCCGACACCGCGTCGGTCCCCGGCCTGATCTCCTTCGCCACGCCGTCGGAGACTCCCCCGGAGGGCAAGAGCGGCCTGGCGACGGAGAAGCCGACCAGCAGGGCGCCCCGCCAGCAGGACGCCGGCTCCCCCGAGCCCGCGCCGAAGCCGTCCAAGTCGGCGCCCCGTGAGGGAAGTTCACCGACCGCCGACCCGAAGCCGCCGGCCACCACCTGGCGTTCCGTCCGCTCGGTCAACTATCCCGACCGTTACTGGCACGCGAGCGGCGGCTATGTGGCCCTGGACCCGGTCCGCGGCTCCGAGTCCCGTGAGGACTCCACCTTCCAGCAGGTCAAGGGCCTCGCCGACCCCTCCTGCTACTCCTTCGTCACGCAGAACGGCAGCTACCTCCGCCACCGCAACTTCGTCCTGCGCCCCGAACGGAGCGACGGTTCCGCCGTGTTCGGGCGGGACGCCACCTTCTGTCCCCGGGGCTCGTCCTACTCCGGCGCGGTCATGCTGGAGTCGGTCAACTACCCCGGCTACTTCCTCCGCCACAAGAACTTCGTCGTCCGCCTCGAACGCTTCGAGTACAGCTCCCTGTACCTGGCGGATTCGTCGTTCCGGCTGGTGGGCGGGCTGGCCTGAGCGCCCGGGAAGACCGGCGCGCACAAAAGGGCGCACACGAAAGGCCGCACACAAAAGGCGCACACAAAAGCGGCGGCACCCGGAAGGTGCCGCCGCTTTCACGTGTGCTCAGACGTTGAACCCGAGCGCCCGAAGCTGCTCGCGGCCGTCGTCCGTGATCTTGTCCGGGCCCCACGGCGGCATCCACACCCAGTTGATGCGCAGCTCGCTGACGAGACCGTCCGTGGCGGACTTGGCCTGGTCCTCGATGACGTCCGTCAGCGGGCAGGCCGCCGACGTGAGGGTCATGTCGACCGTGGCCACGTTCGAGTCGTCGACGTGGATGCCGTAGATCAGGCCGAGGTTGACGACGTCGATGCCCAGCTCGGGGTCGACGACGTCCATCAGGGCCTCGCGGAGCTCCTCCTCCGAGGCCGGCTTCATCTCCACGGTGTCACTCATGCCGTCTTCCTTTCGGCGTCGGCTCCGCCCAGCACCTGGGCCGTCGCGTCCTTCCACGCCATCCAGCTCAGGAGGGCGCACTTGACCCGGGCCGGGTACTTGGAGACCCCGGCGAACGCGACCGCGTCCTCCAGGACCTCCTCCATCGCGTCGTCCGGCTCGATCTTCCCCTTGGACTGCATCAGCTCCAGGAAGGTCTCCTGGATCCTCTGCGCGTCGGAGAGGTCCTTGCCGACGAGGAGCTCGTTCAGTACGGACGCGCTCGCCTGGCTGATGGAACAGCCCTGGCCCTCGTACGAGACGTCCTCGATCTTCGTACCGTCGTACTTCACACGCAGGGTGATCTCGTCGCCGCACGTCGGGTTCACGTGGTGCACCTCGGCGTCGCCATCCCGCAAGCCCCGCCCGTGCGGGTTCTTGTAGTGGTCCAGGATGACTTCCTGGTACATCGAATCCAGCTTCATGCGTCGCTCGTCCCGTCCCGTCAGCCGAAGAAGTTCCGTACGTGCTCCAGGCCGTCCACCAGAGCGTCGATCTCGGCCGGCGTGGAGTACAGATAGAACGACGCTCGCGTGGTCGCAGGAATTCCGTAGCGCAGGCAGACCGGGCGGGCGCAGTGGTGGCCGACCCGGACCGCGATGCCCTGCTCGTCGAGGACCTGGCCCACGTCGTGCGGGTGGATGTCGCCGAGCGTGAAGGAGATCGCGGCGCCGCGGTCCTCGGCCGTCGTCGGGCCGATGATGCGCAGGTCCGGGACCTCGCCGAGCCGCTTCACCGCGTACTCGGTGAGGGCGTGCTCATGGGCGAGGATCTTGTCCATGCCGATCGAGTTGAGGTAGTCGATCGCCGCGCCCAGACCGATCGCCTGGGAGATCGGGGGCGTGCCCGCCTCGAACTTGTGCGGAGCGGGAGCGTAGGTCGAGGAGTGCATCGACACGGTCTCGATCATCTCGCCGCCGCCGAGGAACGGAGGCAGGTCCTCCAGCAGCTCCTGGCGGCCCCAGAGGACGCCGATGCCGGTCGGGCCGCACATCTTGTGGCCGGTGAAGGCCACGAAGTCGGCCTGGAGCGACTGCACGTCCAGCGGCATGTGGGGCGCGGCCTGCGAGGCGTCGATGCAGACCAGCGCGCCGACCTCCTGCGCACGGCGCACTATCGCCTCGACCGGGTTGAGCGTGCCCAGGATGTTCGACACCAGCACGAAGGAGACGATCTTCGTCTTCTCGGTGATGATCTCGTCGATGTTGGACAGGTCGAGACGGCCGTCGTCGGTGAGGCCGAACCACTTCAGCTTCGCGCCCGTGCGCTGCGCGAGCAGCTGCCACGGCACGATGTTGGAGTGGTGCTCCATCTCCGTGATGACGATCTCGGTCTCGTGGTCCACCCGGTAGGGCTCGTCGGCCCAGCCGAGCATGTTGGCCACGAGGTTCAGCGACTCGGAGGCGTTCTTGGTGAAGATCACCTCGTCGCGCGAGGGCGCGTTGATGAACTCCGCGACCTTGTCGCGCGCGCCCTCGTACAGCGCCGTGGCCTCCTCGGCGAGGACGTGCACGCCACGGTGGACGTTGGCGTTGTGCTGCTCGTAGTACTCGGAGAGCACGTCGAGCACCTGGCGCGGCGTCTGCGAGGTCGCCGCGTTGTCCAGGTACACGAGCTTCTTGCCGTCGTGGACGACGCGGTCCAGGATCGGGAAGTCCTTGCGGAGCGCCTCGGTGTCGAGGAGGCCCGGCAGCTGTGTCACGCGGATGCGCCACCCTTCACGTACTTGTCGTAGCCCTCGGCCTCGAGCTGGTCCGCGAGCTCCGCTCCGCCGGACTCGGCGATACGGCCGGCCGCGAAGACGTGGACGTGGTCGGGCTTGATGTAGCGCAGGATGCGCGTGTAGTGCGTGATCAGCAGGGTGCCGACCTCGCCGCTCTCACGGACCCGGTTCACGCCCTCGGAGACGACGCGCAGGGCGTCGACGTCCAGACCGGAGTCGGTCTCGTCGAGGATCGCGATCTTCGGCTTGAGCAGCTCCAGCTGAAGGATCTCGTGGCGCTTCTTCTCACCGCCGGAGAAGCCCTCGTTGACGTTGCGCTCGGCGAAGGAGGGGTCCATGTTGAGGCGCTCCATGGCCTCCTTGACCTCCTTCACCCAGGTGCGCAGCTTGGGGGCCTCGCCGCGGATGGCGGTGGCGGAGGTGCGCAGGAAGTTGGAGACGGAGACGCCGGGGACCTCGACGGGGTACTGCATCGCCAGGAACAGGCCCGCGCGGGCGCGCTCGTCGACGGACATCTCCAGGACGTCCTCGCCGTCGAGGGTGACGGAGCCGCCGGTGATCGTGTACTTCGGGTGACCCGCCAGCGAGTAGGCGAGGGTCGACTTGCCCGAGCCGTTGGGGCCCATGATGGCGTGCGTCTCGCCCTGCTTCACGGTGAGGTCGACGCCCTTGAGGATTTCCTTCGTGGCGTTGTCGGCCTCGACGGTGACGCGCAGGTCTCGGATTTCAAGCGTTGCCATGGGTGCCTCAGGACTCCTGGTTGAGGGAGACGAGCACGTCGTCCCCTTCGATCTTTACGGGGTATACGGGGACGGGGCGCGTCGCGGGGAGGCCGGACGGCTTGCCGGTGCGGAGGTCGAAGCTGGAGCCGTGCAGCCAGCACTCGATCTGGCAGTCCTCCACCTCGCCCTCGGAGAGCGAGACGTTCGCGTGGGAGCAGATGTCGTAGATGGCGAACACCTCGCCCTCGGTCTGCACGACCGAGACCGGCGTGCCGTCGAGTTCCACCCGCTTGGGGGTGTCCTCCTCCAGCTCGCTCAGCCCACAGGCGCGTACGAAAGCCATCAGACCGTGGCCTCCAGCTCCTCGTCGATCTTCACGAGGAGGCGCTCTTCGATGTCGTCGACGCCGATCTGCTGGACGAGCTCGGCGAAGAAGCCGCGGACGACCAGGCGACGGGCCTCGTCGGCCGGGATGCCGCGGGCCATCAGGTAGAAGAGCTGCTCGTCGTCGAAGCGGCCGGTGGCCGAGGCGTGTCCGGCGCCGACGATCTCGCCGGTCTCGATCTCCAGGTTCGGCACGGAGTCGACGCGGGCGCCGTCGGTCAGAACCAGGTTGCGGTTCATCTCGTACGTGTCCGTGCCCTCGGCCTTGGCCTCGATCAGCACGTCGCCGATCCACACCGCGTGCGCGTCGTCGCCCTGGAGCGCGCCCTTGTAGGCGACGTTCGACTTGCAGTGCGGGGTGTTGTGGTCGACCAGGAGGCGGTGCTCCTGGTGCTGGCCGGCGTCCGTGAAATAGAGGCCGAACAGCTCGGCCTCGCCGCCGGTGCCGGCGTAGGCGACGCGCGGGTGCAGGCGTACGAGGTCGCCGCCGAAGGTGACCACGAACGACTTGAAGGTGGCGTCCCGGCCGATCAGCGCGTTGTGCTGGCCCACGTGCACGGCCTTGTCGTCCCAGTCCTGGACGGAGACGACGGTGAGCTTGGCGCCGTCGCCCAGGATGTAGTCGACGTTGGCGGCGAGCACCGCGTCACCGGTGTGGTCGATGACGACGACGGCCTCGGCGAAGGCTCCGAGCTCCACGACCTGGTGGCCGTAGGCGACCCCACCCTCGCCGCGGACGGCGATGCGGATCGGCTCGGTGAGGACCGTCTCCTTGGGGACGGTGATCACACCGGCCTTCTCGAACGCCGAGTACGCCTGGGCGGCGACGCGGTCCACGGGCGTGCCCGCCTTGCCGAGGCGGGCGTCGTCACGGCCGACGGTCTCGACGGTGACGCCCTCGGGGGCCTCGACGGTGACCTGGAGGCCGTCGCCGGTCGCCACGGCAGTGCCGTCGTGCAGCCCGCGCAGGCGCTCCAGCGGGGTGAACCGCCACTCCTCCTCGCGGCCGTGCGGGACCGGGAAGTCCGCCACGTCGAAGGACGGGGGCGCGCTCATGCGCGTGGCGACGGTCGACTCGGCGGCCACCGCGATCTGGCCCGCGGTGGTGGAGCCCACGGGGATGTTCTGAGCCTCAGCCATGGCTGTCGGTCTGCTCTCTTTCCTACGTCAGATTTCGCTAGCTGCTTGTGCGGGGACCGGTCTTAACCGACCGCGCCTTCCATCTGCAGCTCGATCAGCCGGTTGAGCTCGAGGGCGTACTCCATGGGCAGTTCCTTGGCGATCGGCTCGACGAAGCCGCGCACGATCATCGCCATCGCCTCGAACTCGCTCAGACCGCGGCTCATCAGGTAGAAGAGCTGGTCCTCGGAGACCTTGGAGACGGTCGCCTCGTGGCCCATGGACACGTCGTCCTCGCGGACGTCCACGTAGGGGTACGTGTCGGAGCGGGAGATGGTGTCGACGAGCAGCGCGTCGCACAGCACGTTGGACTTCGAGCCGTGGGCGCCCTCTCCGATCTCGACCAGACCGCGGTACGAGGTACGGCCGCCACCACGCGCCACCGACTTCGACACGATGTTGGAGGAGGTGTTCGGCGCCATGTGGACCATCTTGGAGCCGGCGTCCTGGTGCTGGCCCTCGCCCGCGAAGGCGATGGAGAGGGTCTCGCCCTTGGCGTGCTCGCCCATCAGGTAGACGGCCGGGTACTTCATCGTCACCTTGGAGCCGATGTTGCCGTCGATCCACTCCATGGTCGCGCCCTCGTAGGCGACGGCGCGCTTGGTGACCAGGTTGTAGACGTTGTTCGACCAGTTCTGGATGGTCGTGTAGCGGCAGCGGGCGTTCTTCTTGACGATGATCTCGACGACCGCGGAGTGCAGCGAGTCCGACTTGTAGATCGGGGCCGTGCAACCCTCGACGTAGTGCACGTAGGCACCCTCGTCGACGATGATCAGCGTCCGCTCGAACTGGCCCATGTTCTCCGTGTTGATGCGGAAGTAGGCCTGGAGCGGGATCTCGACGTGCACGCCCGGCGGGACGTAGATGAAGGAGCCGCCCGACCACACGGCGGTGTTCAGCGACGCGAACTTGTTGTCGCCGACCGGGATGACGGTGCCGAAGTACTCCTTGAAGAGCTCCGGGTGCTCCTTCAGGGCCGTGTCGGTGTCCAGGAAGATGACGCCCTGCTCCTCCAGGTCCTCGCGGATCTGGTGGTAGACGACCTCGGACTCGTACTGGGCCGCGACACCGGCGACGAGGCGCTGCTTCTCCGCCTCGGGGATGCCGAGCTTGTCGTACGTGTTCTTGATGTCCTCGGGCAGGTCCTCCCAGGACTCCGCCTGCTTCTCCGTGGAACGCACGAAGTACTTGATGTTGTCGAAGTCGATGCCGGACAGGTCCGAGCCCCAGTTCGGCATGGGCTTCTTGTCGAACAGCCGCAGACCCTTGAGACGGAGCTTGGTCATCCAGTCCGGCTCGTTCTTCTTCGCGGAGATGTCACGGACGACGTCCTCGCTCAGACCACGCTTCGCAGAGGCGCCGGCTTCGTCGGAGTCGGCCCAGCCGTATTCGTACTTGCCCAGACCCTCGAGCTCAGGGTGGGCAGTCTCCTCGATGGGGAGAGTCATGCGGGGTTCCTCCCGGCCGTGCTTGCAGGTGCGTTATGGGTGGTGTGGGAAATCTTGGGGATGAACGTCGTGCAGACGCCGTCGCCGTGTGCGATGGTCGCCAGTCGCTGGACGTGAGTTCCGAGCAGCTCGGCGAAGATCTCCGTCTCCGCCTCGCACAGCTGGGGGAACTGCTCCGCGACATGGGCGACCGGGCAGTGGTGCTGGCAGAGCTGCTCGCCTTTTTGAGGGAGGGGTGCGCTGCGCGCCGTAGCAGCGTACCCGTCGGCGCTCAAGGCCTTGGCCAGGGCTTCGGTGCGCTCGTCCGGGCTGACGGCCTCGATCGCCTTGCGGTACGCGCTCGCCTGGGCGGCGATCCGGGCCCGGGCGAAGGCGGCGACCGCCTCGCTCCCGCCCTCGCGCTCGGCGATCCACTTCAGGGCGTCCACGGCGAGCTTGTCGTACGACTGGTCGAAGGCGTCGCGGCCGCAGTCGGTGAGCGCGAAGACCTTGGCGGGACGGCCACGCGTGCGTGTGCCGTACACCCGCTGTTCCCTGGCCTCCACGACATCGTCCGCGACCAGCGCGTCCAGATGCCGTCGAACGGCGGCCTGGGTGAGCCCCAGCCGGCCCGCCAGCTCGGCGACGGTCGACGGCCCGTGGTCCAGGATGGACCGCGCGACCCGGTTGCGCGTCGAACGCTCCCCGGTCGCGAGCTCCTCCTGAGGGGCCCCCGTGGGGGTCTCCCGAGCCTCGCCGACGTTTTTCACAACGCCATTGTTGCGTAATTCCTCAGGACCGGGCAAGCCACGTCCGCCCGCCTCGACGGTGCGCTGCGTCACTTAGGCATACCTAATCTGACCTGCGGAAACGATCTTTGATCGATCAAATCGCTGGCGCCGCACGGCCTCGTCCGGAACACTCCGGAACCATGCCCACACCCCCTCCGACCGGCCCTCTTGTCACCCGGAGCACCCTTGCCGAGCAGTTGTGCGAGCTGGGCGTCCGAAGCGGTGAAACCCTCCTCGTGCACTCCTCGCTGAGCTCGCTCGGCTGGGTCTGCGGAGGTCCCGTCGCGGTCGTCCAAGGTCTGCTAGACGCCCTCGGCCCGGACGGCACACTGGTCGTCCCCACTCAGAGCGGCGATCTCTCCGACCCGGCGGTGTGGGGAAACCCGCCCGTGCCCGAGGAGTGGTGGGAGGCGATCCGGGCCACGATGCCCGCGTACGACCCCCTGGTCACGCCCACGCGCGGGGTCGGCGTCATCCCCGAAACCGTGCGGACCTGGCCCGGAGCCCTGCGCAGCGCGCACCCCCAGACCTCGTTCGCCGCCGTCGGCCCGCGCGCGGCCGAAGTCCTGGACGGCCACGCCGTCGACTGCCGGCTCGGTGAGCGCAGCCCGCTGGCCCGACTGGAGAAGCTCCACGCGCGCGTGCTGCTGCTCGGCGCCGGCTACGACGCGTGCACGAGCTTCCACCTGGCCGAGTACCGGATCCCGGCGCCGTTGGTGAAGGTGGGGTGGCCGGGGCCCGTGGGGTGGGAGGTGGTGACCGAGGTGTCGATCAGCTCGGAGCGGTTCGACGAGCTGGGGCACGACTTCGAGCGGGACCGTCCGGTCGTGCGCGGGAAGGTGGGCGCGGCCGACGTACGGCTGTTCCCGGTGGCGGAGGCGGTGGCGTACGCGCAGCGGTGGCTGGGGACGCACCGGTCCCGCGAGGAGGAGATGTGAACCCGGCCGTTCGGGGGACCTCGGGCCTACCTAGACTCTGGAGCCATGCGAACTGAGCCCGTGGTCCAGGTCCAGGCCCTGGTGAAGCGGTACGGCGGCAAAACCGCGGTGGACGGCCTCGACCTGGTGGCCCGGGCCGGTGTCACCGCCGTACTCGGGCCCAATGGCGCGGGCAAGACCACGACCGTCGAGACCTGCGAGGGATACCGGAAGCCGGACTCCGGCACGGTGCGCGTCCTGGGGCTCGACCCGGTGAGACAGTCCGGCGAGCTGCGGCCCCGGATCGGCGTGATGCTCCAGTCCGGCGGCGTCTACTCGGGCGCGCGGGCCGACGAGATGCTGCGCCATGTCGCCAAGCTGCACGCGCATCCCCTGGACGTCGACGCCCTCATCACGCGGCTCGGACTGGACAGCTGCGGCCGGACCACGTACCGCCGCCTCTCCGGCGGCCAGCAGCAGCGGCTCGCGCTCGCCATGGCCGTGGTCGGCCGCCCGGAGCTGGTGTTCCTCGACGAGCCCACCGCCGGACTCGACCCGCAGGCCCGCCGGGCCACCTGGGACCTGATCCGGGACCTGCGCTCCGACGGCGTCTCCGTGATTCTCACCACCCACTACATGGACGAGGCCGAGCAGCTCGCCGACGACGTCGCGATCATCGACGCCGGCCGCGTCATCGCCCAGGGCTCTCCCGAGGAGCTGTGCCGCGGCGGCGCCGAGAACACCCTGCGCTTCACCGGCCGCCCCGGCCTCGACGTGGGGTCCCTGCTCAAGGCCCTGCCCGCCGACTGCACGGCCGCCGAGCTGACACCGGGCTCGTACCGGGTCGTCGGCAAGGTCGACCCGCAGCTGCTCGCGACGGTGACGTCGTGGTGTGCGCAGCACGGGGTGATGCCGGACCGGATCTCGGTCGAGCGGCACACCCTCGAAGACGTCTTCCTGGAGCTCACCGGTAAGGAGCTGCGCGCGTGACCGCCGTAGGCACAGGCACCGATACGGGTACGTACGCCCCGAAGCCGGGAGCCGCCCCCCTCCCCCGCATGATCGCGGCGCAGGCGGCCCTGGAGACGAAGATGCTGCTGCGCAACGGCGAGCAGCTGCTGCTGACCGTGGTGATCCCCACTCTGCTGCTGGTCCTGTTCAGCTCGGTGGACATCGTCGACACGGGCTCCGGCGAGGCCGTGGACTTCCTGGCCCCCGGCATCCTCGCGCTCGCCGTGATGTCGACGGCGTTCACCGGGCAGGCCATCGCCACGGGCTTCGAACGCCGGTACGGCGTGCTGAAGCGGCTGGCGTCCTCGCCGCTGCCGCGCTGGGCCCTGATGACGGCGAAGACGGCGTCGGTGCTGGTCACCGAGGTCCTCCAGATCGCCCTGCTGACGGTGATCGCCTTCGCGCTGGGCTGGTCGCCGCACGGCAACCCCGCGGCTGTCGTACTGCTGCTGGTCCTGGGGACGGCCGCCTTCTCCGGGCTCGGTCTGCTGATGGCCGGCACGCTCAAGGCCGAGGCCACCCTGGCCGCCGCCAACCTGGTCTTCCTGCTGCTGCTCGTCGGCGGCGGCGTGATCGTGCCGCTGGAGAAGTTCCCCTCCGGCGCCCAGGACGTCCTCGGTCTGCTGCCCATCTCCGCGCTCTCCGACGGACTGCGCGACGTGCTCCAGCACGGGGCCGGGATGCCCTGGGGAGACCTGGGGATCCTGGCCGTGTGGGCGGTCGCCGGGCTGGCGGCGGCCGGGCGCTGGTTCCGCTGGGAGTAGCCCGGCCGGCGGGCGAGCGGGACCCTCGTGAAAGCGTGCACAAGCGGCCGCCTACGATAGGGCGCGTGCCAAAGCTGACCCGCGCCGACGCCGTAGCGGCCGTGCGCAACCCGCTCGCCTTCATCGCCGCACGCTGGACCCCGACCCCGAGGACGGTCCAACGGGCGGCCCTCGCCGCACTCGTGATGTCGGTGGTCATCGTGGTCACCGGTGGCGCGGTGCGGCTCACCGGGTCCGGGCTCGGCTGCCCGACCTGGCCCAAGTGCACCGACGACTCGCTCACCGCGACCAGCGAGATGGGCCTGCACGGCGCCATCGAGTTCGGCAACCGCATGCTGACGTACGTCCTGTGCGCCGCCGTCGGCTGGGCGATCATCGCCGCGCGCTCCGAGAAGCCCTACCGGCGCGGTCTGACCCGGCTGGGCTGGGCGCAGTTCTGGATCGTGATGAGCAACGCGGTGCTCGGCGGCATCGTCGTCCTGGTCGGCCTCAACCCGTACACGGTCGCGGCCCACTTCGTGGCGACGTCCGCCCTGATCGCGGTCGCCACCGTGATGTGGCAGCGCACCCGGGAGGGCGACGCGCCGCCGCGTCCGCTGGTCGGCAAGGCGGTGCAGCAGCTGGTGTGGGTCCTGGTCGGGGCCTCGGTGCTGCTGATCCTGGTCGGCACGGTGGTGACCGGCGCCGGACCGCACGCGGGCGACTCCAGCGAGGTCGAGCGGATGCCGCTGGACTGGGAGAACGTCACCAAGCTGCATGCCGTGCTGGCCTGGATCGTGGTCACGCTGACCTTCGCCCTGTGGTTCGTCCTCAAGGCGGTCGACGCCCCGAAGGGCCCGCTGAACCGCACCCGCGACCTCTTCCTGATCCTCCTCGCCCAGGGCGTCATCGGCTATGTCCAGTACTTCACGGACCTCCCGGAGATCCTGGTCGGCCTGCACATGTTCGGCTCCGCCGTGACCTGGATCGCGGTGCTGCGGGTGACGCTCGCGCTGCGGGAACGGCCGTTCGACGAGTCCGAGATCCCGGCCCCGACGGCCGAGGCGGCGGTCGGCACGCGCGCGTGACTCAGCCGTACGCCGAAACCAGCTCGTCGATCGCCGGTCCCAGGTAGGCCCGCGTCAGCTCGGCCCTGCGCGCCGCCCACGCCTCGCTCGGCGGTGGCGGCGCGCAGTCGTCGTAGCGGCGTCTGCGGATGTCCTCCACGACCTCGGCGGGTGCCCCGAGGCCGGGCAGCAGGTCCAGTGCCTCACGCTTGGAGATCAGCCGGCCGTCGCGCAGGGTCACGCTCGCCCGGGCGAAGGTGATCGTCCCCAGGGCGACCCACACGTCGCGGGTCCACAGCGGTGCGTTGTCGACGGCCGGGCGCCAGTAGTCCCGTTGATCGCGTACGACGAAGTCGGCGAGCTCCCGGTCCGGCACCGGCGGCAGCAGACCGGCGGGCGCCCGGCCGTGCAGCACCCGGCCGAAGGCGTGCAGCTCACGCCGGGTCACCGGGCTCACCGTCCGTTTGTAGAGCTCCTGGTGCGCCCAGGTGAGGTGGCGCCGGTCGGCGTCGTCCATCGTGTCCGGCGTCAGGTACGTGCAGTGCAGCTGCGCCGCGAGCGGCTCGGACCGCAGCCTGGCGTGGAGCTTCGCCACCCGCCAGAGAGTGCGGGGCGTCAGCGGCCCTTCGAGTACGGCGATCAGGTCCAGGTCGCTGCGGCCCTCCTGGTAGTCACCGCCGGCGAGCGAGCCGTGCGCCCAGACGGCGACGGGATCCAGGGAGGTCAGTTCGTGAAGGAAGCGGTCGAGTAAGGCGTCGGTCGGCATCCGCCCAGTCTGTACAACTCACTCCACCCCGTACACCCGTCTGGCGTTGCCCGCCGCCACCATTCCCGCGACCCGCTGCGCGTCCCCCAGGGACCACGCCCCCTCCGCGACCCAGCCGCCGAGCACCCTGGCGAGGGCCTCGCGGAAGAGCCGGGCGCCGACCACGTGCAGCTCGGGCAGGCCCTGCGCGCCGCTGGAGAAGAGGATCTTGCCGAAGGGGGCCAGTTCGAGGATCTCGGCGAGGATCGTGGCCGCGCGGGCGCCGGTGCGGATGAGGGCGGCGCCCGAGTCGGCGTAGACGTGCGGGAAGACGCCTGCGAGATGGGCGGCGTGCCGGTGGTACGGGTAGCCGTGCAGCAGGACCAGGTCGGTGCCGAGACCGGCCGTGGCGCGGACGAAGTCCGTGAGCAGCACCGGGTCCGTACGGTCGATGCGCAGCCCCGGCTCCCCCAGCCCCGCGTGCAGTTGCAACGGCAGTCCCGACGCCACCGCGATCCACAGCAGATGCCGGAGCAGCACCGGGTCGCTCAGTTCACCGCCGACCCTGCGCGCCGCCAGCCAGCGCCCCGCCGCGCCGCGTACCTCTCCCGGCCCGGGCGGTTCGGGCGCGAGCGCGAGCCCGTGTCGTACGCCCGCCACGGAGGTGAAGGCCACCGCGTTCGCCGCGGCGCCGTGCACCGACTCGGCGAGGTTGGCCAGGAAGGACTCGACCGTGCCTGAGGTGTCGGCGACCTGTTCGGCGAGGAGTTCGAGCCGCACGATCTCGTGGACCTCGGCGGACGCGGTGGACGCCATCTCCGGGGGGCCGGTGAGGTCGCCGGGCAGGCCGGTGTCGATCAGGTACGTCGTGATGCCGCTGCCCCGCAGCAGACGCCGGCCGGCCTCCAGTACGCCGAGTTCACGACGGCGGGCGAGGTAGCGGGCGGGTGGGCAGTGCGGTTCCAGACCGAGCAGCGGGGGACACCAGCGGCGTACGGCGAAGCCGGTCTGGGTGTCGAAGATGGTGGTGCCGGGGGCGGGTGGGCCTTCGGTGCGGGCCAGCTGGGCCTCGAAGGTGCCGAGGCCCAGCTCCGTTTTGAGTACCCCGTGGCAGTACTGGTCCACGAGGGACGGCGTGTCGATCATCCGGGCTCCCCGTGGGTGGACTGTGTTTGCTACAGGTCCTAACGGGTGAACCGGTGAGTTGGTGTTGCGTAAGGGGGAGGGTGGCTCAGGTTGTTCGGCGGGTGCGGGTGCTTTGTGGCCGATCGCGCCCACGCGGCGGAGCCGCAAATCGACACAGCCCCGCGCCCCTGAGAGACCAGGGCGCTGCTCAGCCGCCGATCTGGATGCCGGCCATCCTCTTCCACTCGTACGGGCCGGTCTCCACCTTCGCCGCGAACTCGCCGTCGAAGGACTCGTGGCGGGTGACGCCGGCCTTCTCCACCGCCTGTTCGGCGATCTCGTACGTCGGTGCCACCAGGTCGCCCCAGCCGCCGTCCTCGCCGACGAGCACGATGCGGGCGCCGCGCTGTCCGATGTACGCGACCTGGGCCTCGGCGCCGCCGTGGGACTTCGCGAAGGCGTTGATCTGCTTGGCCAGCTTGGCCACCTTGTCTGCCATGGCCAGGATGCTACTCGCGGGTAGATCAGCTGGCGAGAGCAGGGCCCTGTGACCTACGTCAGAGTGACGTCAGCGCAGGAACGGGTCCACCGCCACCGCCACGAACAGCAGCGAGACGTAGGTGATGGACCAGTGGAACAGGCGCATCTCCTTCAGCTTCGCGCCCGTCACCTCCGCCTTCGCCCGGTTCTGCAGGGCGTGCGCCTCCCACAGCCACCAGCCGCCCGCGGCCAGCGCGACCGCGGTGTAGAACCAGCCCGTGTAGCCGAGCGGCGTCAGCAGGAGGGACACCGCGACCATCACCCAGCTGTAGATGACGATCTGCTTGGCGACGACCTTGTTGGAGGCCATGACGGGGAGCATGGGGACGCCCACGCGCGCGTAGTCCTCCTTCACCTTCATGGACAGCGGCCAGTAGTGCGGCGGCGTCCAGAAGAAGATGACCAGGAAGAGGATGAGCGGCGCCCAGGTGAGGGAGTTGGTGACGGCCGTCCAGCCGATCAGCACCGGCATACAGCCCGCGATGCCGCCCCACACGATGTTCTGCGACGTACGGCGCTTGAGGATCATCGTGTAGACGACGACGTAGAAGAGGAGTGCGCCGAGGGAGAGCCAGGCGCTCAGCCAGTTGACGGTGAGGCCGAACAGCAGTGTCGAGGCGACCGCGAGCGTGATGCCGAAGGCGAGGCACTCGCGCGGGCTGACCACGCCGGTGACGAGCGGGCGCTGCGAGGTGCGGTCCATGAGCGCGTCGATGTCGCGGTCGATGTACATGTTCAGCGCGTTGGCGCCACCCGCGGACAGGTAGCCGCCGACGCAGGTGAGCAGCACCAGACCGAGGTCCGGCACACCCTGCTCGGCCAGGAACATCACCGGAACGGTGGTGATGAGCAGCAGCTCGATGATCCGCGGCTTCGTCAGCGCCACGAACCCCATGACCCGGGCCTTTACCGGCCGTCGGCTCGGGCTCTGGCTCGTCCCGATAATCCCCGCTGGACGGGATTCAACGGCCGTCACGCACACCCCTGACAGAGACATCCCAGCAAGCCTCCCCGTGTGAAGTCCCGGTAAAGGCTCGCGCGTACCACGCCACTGTAGACGTTGCCCAGACCCGGACATTCGCGGGGGTGGGGTCGTGTTGGAGGGCACCGTCCGACGGGCGCGCCGAAGCTCGATTGAGCACCCGGATGAGCGGCTGCGTATTCACTTGCCGAATGCGGAACGACCCGGTCGGGAGGCACATCCCGACGACTCCCGGCAGTCTGGAATGACTCGAAAAAACGCGCGTACTTCCAGGGGTAGGCTCGACAACGGCCGGCCGACGCCGAGAACGCCGGCAGCCGGTGGGCGTGTGCCCGTGACACCGGCAACCGACATGTGGAGAGGAGCCCTGACCCAGGGTGAGCACCAAGCCGACCACCACAGACCTCGAGTGGACCGAGTTGGACCAGCGGGCCGTGGACACCGCCCGCGTCCTGGCCGCCGACGCCGTACAGAAGGTCGGTAACGGCCATCCGGGTACGGCGATGAGCCTGGCGCCTGCCGCCTACACCCTCTTCCAGAAGGTGATGCGGCACGACCCGGCGGACGCCGACTGGGTCGGGCGCGACCGCTTCGTGCTGTCCGCCGGCCATTCGTCCCTGACCCTCTACACCCAGTTGTACCTGGCCGGCTTCGGTCTGGAGCTGGACGACCTGAAGGCGTTCCGGACGTGGGGCTCGAAGACCCCCGGCCACCCGGAGTACGGCCACACCACGGGCGTCGAGACGACGACCGGTCCGCTGGGCCAGGGTGTCGCCAACGCCGTCGGCATGGCGATGGCCGCCCGCTACGAGCGCGGTCTGTTCGACCCGGAGGCCGCCGAGGGCACCTCCCCCTTCGACCACTTCGTGTACTGCATCGCCGGTGACGGCTGCCTCCAGGAGGGCATCTCCGCCGAGGCGTCCTCGCTGGCCGGGCACCAGAAGCTCGGCAACCTGGTCCTGCTGTGGGACGACAACCACATCTCGATCGAGGGCGACACCGAGACGGCCGTCTCCGAGGACACCGTCAAGCGGTACGAGGCGTACGGCTGGCATGTGCAGCGGATCGCCCCGAAGCCGGACGGCGACCTCGACCCGCACGCCATCTACAACGCGATCGAGGAAGCGAAGAAGGTGACGGACAAGCCGTCCTTCATCGCCATGCGCTCGATCATCGCCTGGCCCGCCCCGAACGCCCAGAACACCGAGGCCGCCCACGGCTCGGCGCTCGGCGACGAGGAGGTCGCGGCCACCAAGCGCGTCCTCGGCTTCGACCCGGAGCAGTCCTTCGAGGTGGCCGACGAGGTCATCGCCCACACCCGGGCTGCCCTGGAGCGGGGCGCGCAGGCGAAGGCCGAGTGGGAGAAGTCCTTCCAGCTGTGGCGGGACAACAACCCCGAGCGTGCCGCCGAGTTCGACCGGATCAGCAAGGGCGAGCTGCCCACCGGCTGGGAGGAGAAGGTCCCGGTCTTCGAGCCCGGCAAGGGCGTCGCGACGCGTGCCGCGTCCGGCAAGATCCTCCAGGCACTCGGTGCGGTCGTCCCGGAGCTGTGGGGCGGCTCGGCCGACCTCGCCGGCTCCAACAACACGACGATCGACAAGACGTCGTCGTTCCTCCCGGCGGACAACCCGCTCCCGGAGGCGGACCCGTACGGCCGCACGATCCACTTCGGCATCCGCGAGCACTCCATGGCCGCGGAGATGAACGGCATCGCGCTGCACGGCAACACCCGTATCTACGGCGGCACGTTCCTCGTGTTCTCCGACTACATGCGCAACGCGGTGCGCCTGTCGGCGCTGATGCACCTGCCGGTGACGTACGTGTGGACGCACGACTCCATCGGTCTCGGTGAGGACGGCCCGACGCACCAGCCGGTCGAGCACCTCGCGTCGCTGCGCGCGATTCCGGGGCTGAACGTGGTCCGTCCGGCCGACGCCAACGAGACCGCGGTCGCCTGGCGCGAGATCCTCAAGCGCTACACCAAGGAGTTCGGCAAGGGCGCCCCGCACGGTCTGGCGCTGACCCGTCAGGGTGTGCCGACGTACGAGGCCAACGAGGACGCCGCGCGCGGCGGTTACGTGCTGTTCGAGGCCGAGGGCGGCGAGCCGCAGGTCGTGCTCATCGCGACCGGTTCCGAGGTGCACGTCGCCGTCGAGGCGCGCGAGCGGCTGCAGGCCGACGGGGTGCCGACGCGGGTCGTGTCCATGCCGTCCGTGGAGTGGTTCGAGGAGCAGGACCAGGGGTACCGGGAGAGCGTTCTGCCGCCGGCCGTCAAGGCGCGGGTCGCGGTGGAGGCCGGGATCGGTCTCACCTGGCACAAGTACGTCGGGGACGCGGGTCGCATCGTTTCCCTGGAGCACTTCGGTGCTTCGGCCGACGGCAAGGTCCTTTTCCGGGAGTACGGCTTCACTGCCGAGAACGTGGCTGCCGTCGCGCGGGAATCCCTCGCCGCGGCCCAGCGCTGACGCTCATATACGAGACGTAGGAGTTTGATTTTCCATGACAGACGCATTGAAGCGCCTCTCCGAGGAGGGCGTCGCGATCTGGCTGGACGACCTGTCGCGCCAGCGCATCACGTCCGGCAACCTCGCCGAGCTGATCGACCAGCAGCACGTCGTGGGTGTCACCACCAACCCGACGATCTTCCAGAAGGCGATCAGCAGCGGCGACGGCTACGACCAGCAGGTCGCCGACCTCGCCGCCCGCAAGGTGACGGTCGAAGAGGCGATCCGCATGATCACCACGGCGGACGTCCGGGACGCCGCCGACATCCTGCGCCCGGTCTTCGACGCCACCGGCGGCCAGGACGGCCGGGTGTCGATCGAGGTCGACCCGCGTCTGGCCCACAACACCCGGGCCACCGTCGCCGAGGCCAAGCAGCTGGCCTGGCTCGTCGACCGCCCGAACACCCTGATCAAGATCCCGGCCACCCGGGCGGGCCTGCCGGCGATCACCGAGGTCATCGGCCTCGGCATCAGCGTCAACGTCACGCTGATCTTCTCGCTGGAGCGCTACCGCGAGGTCATGAACGCCTACCTCGCGGGCCTGGAGAAGGCCAAGGCCAAGGGCCTGGACCTGTCCAAGATCCAGTCGGTGGCGTCCTTCTTCGTGTCCCGTGTGGACACCGAGATCGACAAGCGGATCGACGCGCTCGGCACCGACGCGGCCAAGGCCGCGCGCGGCAAGGCGGGCGTGGCCAACGCGCGGCTCGCCTACCAGGCGTACGAGGAGGTCTTCGCCTCCGACCGCTGGAGCGCGCTGGAGAACGCGGGTGCCAACAAGCAGCGTCCGCTGTGGGCCTCGACCGGTGTGAAGGACAAGGCCTACAAGCCGACCCTGTACGTCGACGACCTGGTCGCGCCGAACACGGTCAACACCATGCCGGAGGCCACCCTGGAGGCCACCGAGGCGCAGGGCGAGATCACCGGCAACACCATCGCGGGCACCTACCAGCAGGCGCGCGCCGACCTGGACGCGGTGGAGGCGCTCGGCATCTCCTACGACGAGGTGGTGCAGCTGCTGGAGGACGAGGGCGTCGAGAAGTTCGAGGCGTCCTGGAACGACCTGCTCAAGTCGACCGAGGCGGAGCTGGAGCGCCTCGCCCCCTCGGAGGGCTGATCCCTTGTCACCCTTTACCGTCACGGAAGCGAACCCGCTTCGTGACGCCGCCGACCGACGGCTCCCGCGTATCGCGGGGCCGTCGGGCCTGGTGATTTTCGGCGTTACGGGCGATTTGTCACGTAAGAAGCTGATGCCGGCGGTTTATGACCTCGCGAACCGGGGTCTGCTGCCGCCGGGTTTCTCGCTGGTCGGCTTCGCCCGCCGCGAGTGGGCCCACGAGGACTTCGCCCAAGAGGTCCACGACGCGGTCAAGGAGCACGCCCGCACCCCCTTCCGTGAGGAGGTCTGGCAGCAGCTCATCCAGGGCATGCGCTTCGTGCAGGGCACCTTCGACGACGACGCCGCCTTCGAGCGGCTGCGCGGCACCATCGAGGAGCTGGACAAGGCCCAGGGCACGGGCGGCAACTTCGCCTTCTACCTGTCGGTGCCGCCGCGTTCCTTCCCGGTGGTCATCCAGCAGCTGAAGAAGCACGGCCTCGCCGACCAGACGCCGAGTTCCTGGCGGCGCGCGGTCATCGAGAAGCCGTTCGGCCACGACCTGGCCTCCGCCGAGGAGCTCAACAAGGTCGTGCACGAGGTCTTCGCCCCGGACCAGGTCTTCCGCATCGACCACTACCTGGGCAAGGAGACCGTCCAGAACATCCTGGCGCTGCGCTTCGCCAACACGATGTTCGAGCCGATCTGGAACCGGTCCTTCGTGGACCATGTGCAGATCACCATGGCCGAGGACATCGGCATCGGCGGCCGGGCGGGTTATTACGACGGCATCGGCGCGGCACGCGATGTCATCCAGAACCACCTGCTCCAGCTCATGGCGCTGACGGCCATGGAGGAGCCGGCTTCCTTCGACGCGGACGCGCTGGCGGCGGAGAAGACCAAGGTGCTCGGTGCCGTACGGCTGCCGAAGGACCTGGGCCGGGACACGGTGTTCGGGCAGTACGCGGCCGGCTGGCAGGGCGGCGCGAAGGCGGTCGGGTACCTCCAGGAGGAGGGCATCGACGCCAACTCCAAGACCGACACGTACGCCGCGATCAGGCTGGGCATCGACAACCGCCGCTGGGCGGGCGTCCCCTTCTATCTGCGCACCGGCAAGCGTCTTGGCCGCCGTGTCACGGAGATCGCGGTGGTCTTCCAGCGCGCGCCGCACTCCCCCTTCGACCACACGGCGACGGAGGAGCTCGGCAAGAACGCGATCGTCATCCGCGTCCAGCCGGACGAGGGCGTCACCGTCCGCTTCGGTTCGAAGGTGCCGGGCACCTCGATGGAGATCCGGGACGTGTCGATGGACTTCGCGTACGGCGAGTCCTTCACGGAGTCCTCGCCCGAGGCGTACGAGCGTCTGATCCTGGACGTCCTGCTCGGCGACTCGAACCTCTTCCCGCGCACCGAGGAGGTCGAGCTGTCCTGGAAGATCCTCGACCCGATCGAGGAGTACTGGGACAAGCACGGCAGGCCCGCCCAGTACCCGGCCGGTACCTGGGGCCCCGTCGAGGCGGACGAAATGCTCGAGCGAGACGGACGGAGCTGGCGCCGGCCATGAAGATAGACCTGACCGACACCACGTCCAGCAAGATCAACAAGGCGCTGGTGCAGGGCCGTCGGGCCATCGGCACTCCGGCCGTCGGCATGGTGCTCACCCTGGTCATCGTGACGGACGAGGAGAACGCCTACGACGCGCTGAAGGCCGCCAACGACGCCTCGCACGAGCACCCCTCGCGCACGCTGGTCGTCATCAAGCGGGTCTCGCGCTCGCCCCGCGACCGTACGCAGTCCCGGCTGGACGCCGAGGTGCGGGTGGGCGCGGACGCGGGCACCGGCGAGACGGTGGTGCTGCGGCTGTACGGCGAGGTGTCCGACCACGCCCAGTCGGTGGTCCTGCCGCTGTTGCTGCCGGACGCGCCGGTGGTGGTCTGGTGGCCGGTGAACGCACCGCTCGACCCGGCGAACGACCCGCTGGGCGCGCTGGCCCAGCGCCGGGTGACCGACACCTACGCCTCGGAGCAGCCGGTACGGGAGCTGTCGTCCCGTGCCGACACCTACACCCCCGGCGACACCGACCTGTCCTGGACCCGGATCACGCCGTGGCGCTCGATGCTGGCGGCGGCTCTGGACCAGGTGGTCTGCGAGGTGAAGGCCGTCGAGGTGGAGGGCGAGGAGTTCAACCCGAGCTGTGAGCTGCTGGCGATGTGGCTCGCGGACCGGCTGGACGTCCCCGTGAAGCGGTCGCTGTCGTCGGGCCCCGGCCTGACGGCGGTCCGGATGGACACCGACTGCGGCCCGATCACCCTGGACCGTGCGGACGGCTCCCTGGCGACCCTCTCCATCCAGGGCCAGCCGGACCGCGCGGTGGCGCTGAAGCGACGCGAGACGGCCGAGCTGATCGCGGAGGAGCTGCGCCGGCTCGACCCGGACGACACGTACGCGTCGGCGCTGCGGTTCGGGGTGGAGCGGCTGAACTCCGGCCCGGTTTCGGCGGTCCGGGGCGCGGAGGCGGCCGAGGCGGCGGTGGCGAAGGCCGTACAGGCCGTGGCGCTGGCCGAGGCGGCGGTGGCGAAGGCGGAGGAGTCGCCTTCGGACCGGGCCGGGGAGTCTGGTGCGGGAGAGGGTGGTGAGGGGTCGCCGGCCAAAGGAGCAGCGGTCGGAACGCCCGCCGAACTCGCTGCGAAGGCTTCCGCGGCGTCCTCAGCATCCTCGAAGGAAGCGAAGGCGCAGGAACCGGTGACGAGGGCGGCGGCGAAGTGAGTACTCCGCAGCTGGTCGTGCACCACGACAAGGAGCTGATGGCGCAGGCCGCCGCGGCTCGCCTGATCACGAAGATCGTGGACGCGCAGGCCTCCCGGGGCAGCGCGTCCGTGGTCCTCACGGGCGGCCGCAACGGCAACGGCCTCCTCGCCGCGCTGGCGGCGGCCCCCGCCCGTGACGCCATCGACTGGGGCCGGCTGGACCTCTGGTGGGGCGACGAGCGCTTCCTGCCCGAGGGCGACCCCGAGCGCAACGTCACGCAAGCGCGCGAGGCTCTGCTGGACTCCGTGCCGCTCGATCCGAAGCGGGTGCATGCCATGCCGGCGTCGGACGGCCCCTTCGGGGCGGACGTGGAGGCGGCGGCCGACTCGTACGCGGAGGAGTTGGCGAGGGCGGCGGGCCCCGAGAACCACGGGTCCGTCCCCACCTTCGACGTCCTGATGCTGGGCGTGGGTCCCGACACGCACGTGGCCTCCCTCTTCCCCGAACTCCCCGCGGTACGGGAGACGGACCGCAGCGTGGTCGGTGTCCACGGCGCGCCGAAGCCGCCGCCGACCCGGGTGACGCTCACGCTTCCCGCGATCCGGGCGGCGCGGGAGGTGTGGCTGTTGGCCGCCGGGGAGGACAAGGCCCGGGCCGCGGCCATCGCCCTCTCGGGCGCGGGCGAGATCCAGGCGCCGGCTGCCGGGGCGTACGGCCGTTCCAGAACCCTGTGGCTACTGGACGCGGCGGCAGCATCCCAGCTGCCACGCTCGCTGTACCCGCCGGCGTCGGCGTAAACGGGCGGGGCGGCGAGGCTTAGTTTCGCCCCCGCCGCCCCTACCCGTCCCATCCCTGGGGGCTACGCCCCCAGACCCCCGCTGTCGGCCCTCCGGGCCTCGTCCTCAAACGCCGGACGGGCTGAAAAGACCGCCCCCAGCGGGTGGGTGAGGGATCGGGACGGCGGTCGCCTCGTCCTCAAACGCCGGACAGGCTGAAAGACCCACGCCCGGCCGGCAAATCCAGCCCCTCCGGCGTTTGAGGAGCGGGGTCTGGGGCGGAGCCCCAGAAAGGGGCGCG
>NZ_JAKEIP010000095.1 GCF_021474425.1 Streptomyces muensis
GTGTCCGAGGGGGCGGGCGGAGGGTCGGCCGGGCAGTGCAGGGGGCGGAACGGGTGGGCGCGGTTCGCGATGCCGGGCGCCGTGGTGGTCGCCTGCGGGGCGGTGCTCGCCGCGGCGGACAGGGCCTCCGCGAGCCCCCCGAGCTCCACGTGCACCACCAGGACCGGCTTGCCCGGTACCCGCTCGGCCGCCGAGCGCAGTGCCTCCGCCAGCTCGGCGTCGCCGGTCGAGGCGCCCCCGATCGCCGGGATCGCGGTGACGACGACCGCGTCGCACGTCTCGTCGGCCAACGCGTGCGACAGCGCCTGGTGGAAGGCGGCCGCCGACGCCCCGGTCGTCAGGTCCAGCGGCGGCAGCGGCCGCAGCCCTTCGGAGAGGCACGCGTCATAGGTCAGCAGGCCCAGCGACTCGGAGTTCCCGAGGATCGCCACGCGCGGGCCGGTGGGCAGCGGCTGGCGTGCGAGCAGCAGACCCGCGTCCACGAGTTCGGTGATCGTGTCCACCCGGATCACGCCGGCCTGCCGCAGCAGCGCGGACACCGTGGCGTGCGGCAGCCGCGTGGCCCGTACGGCGTGCCCCTGGGGCGCAGCGCCGCCGTGCCGCGCGCCCTGGACCACGACCAGCGGTTTCGCGGCCGCCGTACGCCGGGCGAGGCGGGTGAACTTGCGGGGGTTGCCGATGGACTCGAGGTACATCAGCACGACGTCGGTGTCCGGGTCGTCGTACCAGTACTGAAGGACGTCGTTTCCGGACACGTCGGCCCGGTTGCCGGACGAGACCAGGGTCGACACACCTGTGACTCCGGTCACGCCGCCACCGCGCCGGTGCAGCCGGGACAGCAGGGCGATGCCGATCGCGCCGGACTGGGCGAACAGGCCGATCCGGCCCGGGCGGGGCATCTCGGGTGCCAGGGAGGCGTTCAGGCGGACGTCAGCGGAGGTGTTGATGATCCCGAATGCGTTCGGCCCGATGATGCGCATGCCGTACGCGCGCGCGTGCCGGACGAGTTCACGCTGCCGCTCCCTGCCGTCGGGCCCGCTCTCGGCGTACCCGGCGGAGAGCACGACCAGCCCCTGCACGCCGTGCTCGCCGCACTCGGTGACCACGTCGGGGACGTGCTGGGCGGGTACGGCGACCACCGCGAGATCGACCTGCTCCTCGATGTCCCGCATCGATCGGCGCGCGGGGACCCCGTCGACCTCCTTGAGGTCCTCCGGGAACGCCCGGTTCACCGCGTACAGCCGTCCCGTGAACCCCGCGTCCCTGATGTTGCCGAGGACACTGCGGCCCACGCCGCCGGGGGCGCGGCCGACGCCGATGACGGCGACCGAGCCGGGCACCAGCAGGCGCCGCACGGACCGGGCCTCGGCGCGCTGCTCGCGCGCGTACTGCACGGCGAGCGAGCGGTCCGTCGGCTCCAGGTCGAATTCGAGACGTACGACACCGTCCTCGAAGCTGCGCTTCTGGGTGTACCCGGCGTCCGTGAACACCTTGATCATCTTGGTGTTGGCGGGCAGCACCTCGGCGGCGAAGCGGCGGATGCCACGCTCGCGGGCGACGGCGCCGATGTGTTCGAGCAGAGCGGAGGCGACGCCGCGGCCCTGGTGGGCGTCCTGGACGAGGAAGGCGACCTCGGCCTCGTCGGCCGGTGCGGACGCGGGCATTCCGTCGGCGCCGATCCGGTCGTAGCGTACGGTGGCGATGAACTCGCCGCCCACCGTGGCCGCGAGTCCCACCCGGTCCACAAAGTCGTGGTGCGTGAAGCGGTGGACGTCCTTCGCGGACAGTCGCGGGTAGGGCGCGAAGAAGCGGTAGTACTTCGACTCGTCCGACACCTGCTCGTAGAAGCTGACCAGACGCTCGGCGTCATCAACGGTGATGGGGCGGATGCGTGCGGTGCCGCCGTCGCGCAGCACCACGTCGGCTTCCCAGTGGGCGGGGTACTCGTGCCGGTCCGAGGCGCTCTGCATGGGGCCCAGAGTACGGCTCGCGTACGACAACGGCGCGAGGCAGTCTGTGGAGGACGTATGTCGGGTCGAGGCCGCGACCCGACGGTCACCTCGGAAGGGACGTCTCGTCCCTCCCGGCGGGCTTCACGGGTGTGGGAAACTGGTCTAGACAACCCTGAACACCGAAGGGCAGCATCACATGGCTGAGCGCCGCGTCAACGTCGGCTGGGCCGAGGGCCTTCACGCCCGCCCCGCTTCCATCTTCGTCCGGGCCGCCACGGCCGCAGGTATCCCGGTGACGATCGCCAAGGCCGACGGCAACCCCGTCAACGCGGCCTCCATGCTGGCCGTTCTGGGCCTGGGCGCCCAGGGCGGCGAGGAGATCGTCCTCGCCTCCGACGCCGAGGGTGCGGACGCCGCCCTCGACCGGCTGGCGAAGCTGGTCTCCGAGGGCCTCGAGGAGCTGCCCGAGACGGTCTGAGTGACCTGAGCGGGACTCCACCGCATGTGGTGAAGCCGCGTCGGCCTTTCCGGTCGGCGCGGCTTCGCTGTTTCTGGAGCGCCCCTTTCGGGCACGCACCGTTTTCGAGCAGGCGCCGTCGGAATTCACGGCCCACCCGAAAAAGGGCAGCGGAAATCAGTCGCCTGCGAATATCTCCTCTTTGTATACGGCGCCCTTGTTAATGCCGCAGGCTCGACATGTTTACGGCATGTTGCGAATTCCTCACACGCTCCGCGCGCTCCCCGCCGGAGCCGAACCGCAGCCGGTGCGCGGAGATCGAGCGCTCGGCGTGCAGGGCGGTGACGCCCCGGGCGCGCTCGCCGTCACCGCGCGCCACCGCGTCCACGATCGCGCCGTGCTCGGCCCAGGACTCCACCGGGTTGACCGGCGCCTCCACGGCGTACATCCAGGCGATCTTGTGGCGCAGCTGGGTCAGCATCGAGGCCAGGGCGGGGCTGCCGGAGGCCTGCGCCAGCGTCTCGTGGAACCAGCCGCCCAGCGAGCGCAGATCGTCGCTGTTCCCCCGCCGGGCGCGCTCCTGGCCCAGCCTGACCAGGCCGCGCAGGACCTTCAGATGGGCCTCGGTGCGCCGCTGGGCGGCCCGGGCGGCGCCGAGCGGCTCCAGCAGCGTGCGCATCTCCAGCAGGTCGGCGGCCTCCTGCTCGGTCGGTTCGGCCACGCACGCGCCCGCGTGCCGCCGGGTCACCACGAAGCCCTCCGCCTCCAGGGTGCGCAGGGCCTCCCGCACGGGGACGCGGGAGACGCCGTAGCGGCGTGCGAGGAGTTCCTCAGTGAGCCGGCCGCCGCGCTCGTAGACGCCGGCGACGATGTCGTCCCGGATCGCGGTGCATACCGAGTGCGCCGGAATACGCATGACCGACCTCCGCCTTAATCCCCGTGAAACGTCGACGAATGACGTGTGTTCAGTGACTCTATTGCAACCGGCCGGAATTTCCGACGGCGGGCCGGAATCCATGGATATTTTTTGGTCAGCCGATCGTCCGGGAAACGCCGAAAGCCCCGGCTCGGGAGCCGGGGCTTCGGGAAGCTGAGCTACGGGGAAGCGGAGCTAGGGGTAGCTGAGCTGCGGGCAGCTGAGCGCCTAGGGGTACGGGAGGCGTCAGACGTTCACGCCGTGCGAGCGGAGGTAGGCGACGGGGTCGATGTCGGAGCCGTACTCGGCGGTCGTGCGCGCCTCGAAGTGCAGGTGCGCTCCGGTGACGTTGCCGGTGGCGCCGGACAGGCCGATCTGCTGGCCCGGCGTGACGGTCTGGCCCACCGAGACGCCTATGGACGACAGGTGGCCGTACTGGGTGTACGTACCGTCGTTCATCTTGATCACGATGTTGTTGCCGTACGCCCCGCCCCAGCCGGCCTCCACGACGGTGCCGGAGCCGACCGCGTGGACGGAGGTGCCGCTGGCGGCGTGGAAGTCGACGCCGGTGTGGCTGCCGGAGGACCAGACGGCGCCGCCGCTCTTGTAGCCCGTGGAGACGTACGAGCCGGAGATCGGGGCGACGTAGGACAGCAGGCGCTTGCGCTCGGCCTCACGGGCGGCGCGCTCCTTGGCCTCGCGCTCCTGCTTGGCCTTCTCGGCCGCCTTCTTGCGCGCGGCCTCCTCGGCGGCCTTCTTGCGGGCCTCGGCCTCCTGGGCGGCCTGCTTCTGGGCCTCGGCCTGGGCGTCGATCTGGTCGGCGAGCGTGTCGTCGACGGTGATGACGGGGATGAGGCCGGTCTGCTCGGCGGCGGGTTCGGCGGCGAGCGCCGGGGCAGCCAGGGTGCCTATGACGCCGGTGGCGGTGAGGGCGGCGACGCCCGCCGCACGGGCGGTGGTGCGCTCGAACCGGCCGGGGCGACGGTGCTTGCCGGAGGCGCTGTTCTTCCCGGTGGCGCAGGTGAACGCCATGTGGTGGCTGATCCTTTCCTTCCCTCTCGCCTACCGGGTTAGCTGACGGGTTCGGAGCAGGAAGGTCTCCTACGGACCCCCTCGCGGCTCGCGCGGGCGTCCGATTCACCCCAGGGACTACGGTGGGTCCCCGGCTCCCCTGGCTCGCGCCGTACGGGGACTCGGCGATGGCTGTCCGGTGCCGCGGGCGCGGCGCACTGCCTGACGGACAGCCCGGAAGACGCTAAGCGGCGCCACTTTCAATCCCCAAACGGATCGCGGTTTTTGTAGCGCATCCCACAGGGCAGACAGGCAACCTCTCCCTCAATTCGGGCATAAAGGGGCCCTGGTGGCTCTTTCGCCACCAGGGCCCCTACGCGCGCGTGCGCCGTCCGGCGCCGGGCTGTCCCCTAACCGGCCGTCACGACGGCTCTACTCGGCTGCCACGACGGTGACTTCGCCGATGCCGAGGGCCTCGACGGGCTCGCGGATCGCGGCCGCGTCGCCGACGAGGATCGTCACCAGCCGGTCCACCGGGAAGGCGCTGACCGCCGCGGCGGTGGCCTCGACGGTGCCGGTCGAGGCGAGCTGCTGGTACAGCTTCGCCTGGAAGTCGTCGGGCAGGTGCTGCTCGACCTGGTCGGCCAGTGTGTTCGCCACGGAGGCGGCCGTCTCGTACTTCAGCGGGGCCACCCCGACGAGGTTCTGCACGGCGAAGTCCCGCTCGGCGTCGGTGAGTCCCTCGCCGGCGACCCCGCGCAGGACCTTCCAGAGGTCGTCCAGGGCCGGACCGGTGTTCGGGGTGTCGACGGAGCCGCTGATGGCGAGCATCGACGCGCCCGTGCCGTCCGGGGCGGAGCGCAGCACCTGGCCGAAGGCGCGCACCCCGTAGGTGTAGCCCTTCTCCTCGCGCAGGACCTTGTCCAGGCGGGAGGTGAGGGTGCCGCCGAGGCAGTACGTGCCGAGCACCTGCGCGGGCCACACGCGGTCGTGCCGGTCGGGGCCGATGCGGCCGATCAGCAGCTGCGTCTGGACGGCGCCGGGGCGGTCCACGATGACGACGCGTCCGGTGTCGTCCGCGGTCACCGGCGGGACGGGGCGGGGCTGGGCCGGGGAGCCGGTCCAGGCGCCCAGGGTGTCGCCCAGCAGGGCGTCGAGGTCGACGCCGGTGAGGTCGCCGACGACCACGACGGTGGAGGTGGCGGGGCGTACGTGCCGCTCGTAGAAGGCGCGTACGGCCGCGGAGTCGATGCCGGCGACGGTGTCCTCGGTGCCCTGGCGCGGGCGGGACATGCGCGAGGTCGCCGGGAACAGCTCCTTGGAGAGCTCCTTCGCGGCGCGGCGCGAGGGGTTGGCCAGCTCGTGCGGGATCTCGTCGAGCCGGTTGCGCACCAGACGCTCGACCTCGGCGTCGTCGAACGCGGGCGCCCTGAGCGCGTCGGCGAGCAGGCCGAGCGCCTTGGGCAGGCGGGAGACCGGCACTTCGAGGCTGACGCGGATGCCGGGGTGGTCGGCGTACGCGTCGAGGGTGGCGCCGCAGCGCTCCAGCTCGGCGGCGAACTCCTCGGCGGTGTGCTTGTCGGTGCCCTCGGAGAACGCGCGCGCCATGATCGTCGCGATGCCGTCCAGGCCCTTGGGCTCGGCGTCCAGGGGCGTGTCCAGGAGCACCTCGACGGCGATGACCTGCTGGCCGGGGCGGTGGCAGCGCAGCACCGTCAGGCCGTTGTCCAGCTTGCCGCGCTCGGGCGCCGGGAACGCCCAGGGGCGGGCCGCGCCGGCCTGGGGCTGCGGGTGGAACTCCATGCTGGCGAGCTCGGTCACTGCGCCGACTCCTCGTTCTCGTCGGTGGCGGGGGCTTCCGCGTCCTCGGCCTCGTCGGCGACCGGCTCGTACACGAGCACCGCGCGGTTGTCGGGACGCAGACGGGCCTTGGCGACCGCCTGGACCTCCTCGGCGGTGACGGCGAGGACGCGCTGTACGGCGGTGAAGGCGAGCTGCGGGTCGCCGAACAGGACGGCGTACCGGCACAGTTCGTCGGCGCGGCCCGCGACGGTGCCGAGCCGGTCCAGCCACTCGCGCTCCAGCTGGGCCTGCGCGCGCTCCATCTCCTCGGCGGTGGGGCCGTCCGCCGCGAACCGGGCGAGTTCCTCGTCGACGGCCGCCTCGATGACGGGCACCTCGACGTCGCCGGAGGTCTTCACGTCGAGCCAGCCCAGGGAGGGCGCGCCGGCCAGGCGGAGCAGACCGAAGCCGGCCGCCACGGCCGTACGGTCGCGCCGCACGAGCCGGTTGTAGAGGCGGGAGGACTCGCCGCCGCCGAGGACGGTCAGCGCCAGGTCGGCCGCGTCGCACTCGCGCGTGCCGTCCGTCGGGAGCCGGTAGGCGGCCATCATCGCGCGCGCGGGGACGTTCTCCTCGACGACCTCGCGCAGCTGCTCGCCGATGGTGTCGGGCAGCGAGCCGTCGCGCGGCTCGGGCTTGCCGTCGTGGCCGGGGATGGAGCCGAAGTACTTCTCGACCCAGGCGAGCGTCTGCTCCGGGTCGATGTCGCCGACGATCGACAGCACGGCGTTGTTGGGCGCGTAGTAGGTGCGGAAGAACGCGCGGGCGTCCTCCAGGCTGGCCGCGTCCAGGTCGGCCATCGAGCCGATCGGCGTGTGGTGGTAGGGGTGGCCGTCGGGGTACGACAGGGCGGTCAGCTTCTCGAACGCCGTGCCGTAGGGGACGTTGTCGTAGCGCTGGCGGCGTTCGTTCTTCACGACGTCGCGCTGGTTCTCCAGGCCCTCCTCGTCGAGGGCCACCAGGAGGCTGCCCATGCGGTCGGCCTCCAGCCACAGCGCGAGCTCCAGCTGGTGGGCGGGCATGGTCTCGAAGTAGTTGGTGCGCTCGAAGCTGGTGGTGCCGTTCGGCGAGCCGCCCGCGCCCTGGACGAGCTCGAAGTGGCCCGTGCCCTTCACACTGTTCGACCCCTGGAACATCAGGTGCTCGAAGAGGTGGGCGAGTCCGGTACGGCCCTTGACCTCGTGGCGGGAGCCGACGTCGTACCAGAGACAGACCGCGGCGACCGGCGTGAGGTGGTCCTCGGAGAGCACCACGCGCAGGCCGTTGGCCAGGCGGTGCTCCGTCGCGGTGAGGCCGCCGGATTGTGCCTCCGGTGTGGCCGTGTGACCCATGGGCAAGGTGTCCTTCCGGTCGCGTGCACTGCGTTGTGCCGAGCAGTTCGGCATGAGTTCCTGCCACTGTATGCAGCGTCCGAAGGGTCGGCGAAGTTCCCGGTCGGAACGCCGTGCCCGGACGGCGATGAAGGCGAGCCGGGGACGCGGTGCGCGTCGGCCGTCGGGACGGGTCCGCCGTCGCGTCCCGTGCTGCTGCCGCGCGGGGCGGGCCGCTCGTACTCCGGCCTCGCACGCGGCGGCGATCACGGCTCGTGCCGCCCGCGACCTGGGACTGTGCCCGGCGATCACTCCGCCGAGTGAACGGTCGCGCGGCGCGCGCTTGCCTTCGCTCCCGCCGGGCGCGGGCGTGGCCCCGGCCAGGGCGGTTCGAACTCGGCCCGCCCCCTGTGTCGCGGCGGAGGCCGCGCGTCGGCGACACTTCTCCGACGCCGGGCCGGAGCCCAACATCGGGTCCTGGTCGGTGGTTGTCAGTGCCGCGGTCCACAATGGTCCGCGTCAGATACCGCAAACGCCCGAGCGACCAGAAACTTAAGGAGCCGGCAGCGATGGCCCGCCGCAGCACGAAGAACCCGCCGCCCGACGACTCGTACGAGGAGAAGATCCTCGACATCGACGTCGTCGACGAGATGCAGGGCTCCTTCCTCGAGTACGCGTACTCGGTCATCTACTCCCGCGCCCTGCCGGACGCCCGCGACGGTCTCAAGCCGGTGCACCGCCGCATCGTCTATCAGATGAACGAGATGGGCCTGCGCCCCGACCGCGGCTATGTGAAGTGCGCCCGCGTCGTCGGCGAGGTCATGGGTAAGTTGCACCCGCACGGCGACGCGTCGATCTACGACGCGCTGGTGCGCATGGCCCAGCCCTTCTCGATGCGCGTCCCGCTGGTCGACGGCCACGGCAACTTCGGCTCGCTGGGCAACGACGACCCGCCGGCCGCCATGCGGTACACCGAGTGCCGGCAGGCGCAGGCGACGAGCCTGATGACGGAGTCGATCGACGAGGACACGGTCGACTTCACGCCCAACTACGACGGCCAGGAGCAGGAGCCGGTGGCCCTGCCCGCCGCCTTCCCGAACCTCCTGGTCAACGGCGCCTCCGGCATCGCCGTCGGCATGGCCACCAACATGCCGCCGCACAACCTCTCCGAGGTCATCGCGGCCGCCCGCCATCTGATCCGCTACCCGAACGCGGATCTGGACGCGCTGATGAAGCACGTACCGGGCCCCGACCTGCCCACCGGCGGCCGGATCGTCGGCCTCTCCGGCATCCGGGACGCGTACGAGACGGGCCGCGGCACCTTCAAGATCCGCGCGACCGTGTCCGTGGAGACGGTGACCGCCCGCCGCAAGGGCATCGTCATCACCGCACTGCCCTTCACGGTCGGTCCGGAGAAGGTGATCGCCAAGATCAAGGACCTCGTCGGCTCGAAGAAGCTCCAGGGCATCGCCGACGTCAAGGACCTCACCGACCGCGAGCACGGCCTGCGTCTGGTCATCGAGATCAAGAACGGCTTCGTGCCGGAGGCCGTCCTGGAGCAGCTGTACAAGCTGACGCCGATGGAGGAATCCTTCGGCATCAACAACGTGGCGCTGGTCGACGGACAGCCCCTCACTCTGGGTCTCAAGGAGCTCCTGGAGGTCTACCTCGACCACCGCTTCGAGGTCGTACGGCGCCGCAGCGAGTTCCGCCGCACCAAGCGCCGCGACCGGCTGCACCTGGTCGAGGGCCTGCTCACGGCGCTGGTGGACATCGACGAGGTCATCCGGCTGATCCGGTCCAGCGAGAACTCCGCGCAGGCCAAGGAGCGCCTGATGGAGCGCTTCTCGCTCAGCGAGGTCCAGACGCAGTACATCCTCGACACTCCGCTGCGCCGGCTCACCAAGTACGACCGCATCGAGCTGGAGGCGGAGAAGGACCGGCTCAACGAGGAGATCGCCGAGCTGACGCGGATCCTGGAGTCGGACGCGGAGCTGCGCAAGCTGGTCTCCGCCGAACTGGCCTCGGTCGCCAAGAAGTTCGGCACCGAGCGCCGTACGGTCCTGCTGGAGTCTTCCGGCGCGCCGCTCCCCACCGCGTCGCTCCAGGTGGCGGACGACCCGTGCCGGGTTCTGCTGTCCTCGACGGGGCTGCTGGCCCGTACTGCGAACGGCGACCCGTTCGCGGAAGGCGGCGAGGCCAAGCGCTCCAAGCACGACGTGATCATCTCGGCGGTGCCGGCCACGGCCCGCGGTGAGGTGGGCGCGGTGACGTCCACGGGCCGGCTGCTGCGGATCAACGTCATCGATCTGCCGCAGCTGCCGGAGACGGCGTCGAGACCGAACCTCTCGGGCGGTGCGCCGCTCGCGGAGTTCGTCTCCCTGGAGGGCGACGAGACCCTGGTCTGTCTGACCACGCTCGACGAGTCGACCCCGGGCCTGGCGATCGGCACCGAGCAGGGTGTCGTCAAGCGCGTGGTGCCCGACTATCCGTCCAACAAGGAGGAGTTGGAGGTCATCACTCTGAAGGAGGGCGACCGCATCGTCGGCGCGGTCGAGCTGCGCACCGGTGAGGAGGACCTGGTCTTCATCACGGACGATGCGCAGCTGCTGCGCTACCAGGCTTCGCAGGTCCGCCCGCAGGGCCGCGCGGCCGGCGGTATGGCGGGCATCAAGCTGGCCGAGGGCGCGAAGGTGATCTCCTTCACGGCGGTGGACCCGGCGGTCGACGCGGTGGTGTTCACGGTGGCGGGCTCGCGCGGCACGCTGGACGACTCGGTCCAGACGACGGCCAAGATGACCCCGTTCGACCAGTACCCGCGCAAGGGGCGCGCGACCGGCGGTGTGCGCTGCCAGCGGTTCCTGAAGGGCGAGGACTGTCTGTCCCTGGCCTGGGCGGGCGCCGTCCCGGCACGGGCCGCGCAGAAGAACGGCACCCCTGCCGACCTCCCGGACATCGACCCGCGCCGCGACGGCTCGGGCGTGTCACTGGGGAAGACGGTGTCGGTGGTGGCCGGTCCGGTCTAGGCCTCCTGGGAGGCGCCGTCCTCTTGAGAGGCACCGTCCTCTTGAGCGGCGGAGGCCTCTTCCTCCGCCTCCGGTACGTACCGCAGCACGCCCCACATGCCATGTTCGTCGGCGTGTGGGGCGTCGCTCTTGCAGGCCTCCAGCTCCTTGCCGAGCGCGGACGCGTCGATGCCGGAGCCGATGAGGACCAGCTGGGTGAGGCGCGTGTCGGCGGCGTTCCACCGCTCCGGGTAGAAGCGCAGGAAGCGGCCGACGGCGTGGACGGCGTAGCGGTTGGCGGTGTCGTGCGGGCCGAAGTCGACGTAGCCCTTGATCCGGTACAGCCCCTCGGGCCTGCTGTCCAGGAAGCCCATCAGGCGACGCGGGTCGAGGGGGACCTCGGAGGCGAAGGACAGACTGTCGTAGCCGGTGTGCAGGTGCCCGTGATGGGGCCCGTGCTGGTGCCCGTGCTGGTCGCCGCTGTCCGGGCCGTCACCGGAGCCGTCGGTGTGCTCGTGCCGAGGGTGCGGGTCGTGTGGGTCGTGCGCGTCGTGCAGATCGTGCAGGTCGTCGAAGGACAGCTGCCCGATGCGCTCCTCGCTGGGCCGGCAGTCGAAGAGGAACTCGGGGTCGATACGGCCGTAGGTGGCGGGGACGACGGCGGCGCGGTCGGTGAGCCCACGCACCAGGTCGAGCACGCGCTCACCGTCCGGCGCCCGGTCGAGCTTGTTGACCACGACGAGGTCGGCGAGGGCGAGGTGCCGGTCGATCTCGGGGTGCTTCGCGCGGGTGTCGTCGAACTCAGCGGCATCGACCACCTCGACCAGCCCGCCGTACACGATGCCCGGATGTTCACTGGCGAGCACCATGCGCACGAGCTCCTGGGGCTCGGCGAGTCCGCTGGCCTCGATGACGATGACGTCGATGCCGGTGGCCGGGCGGGCGAGCCGCTCCAGGTAGACGTCCAGCTCACTGGCGTCGACGGCACAGCACAGGCAGCCGTTCCCGAGGGAGAGCGTGGAGTCGCCGAGCGCGCCGGCGACCGCCATGGCGTCGATCTCGATGGCGCCGAAGTCGTTGACGATGGCGCCGATGCGGGTACCCCGGCTGCGGTGCAGGAGATGGTTGAGGAGCGTCGTCTTGCCGGAACCGAGAAATCCGGCGAGGACGACGACCGGGATCTGCTGTGGACCGGGGCTCGGCTGGCTCAACGTGCGACCTCTCTCACGCCGACGGGTGCACCGGCTCGCGGGGCGGCGCACATACGGAGGTTGAATGCCGACCCAGGATACGAGCCCGAATAATCACCGCGAAGTGAACGATTGTTAGCAGCACTTGCCGGGCAGACGTTGGGCATGGCGCCGGAGTGTGCGACCCTCGCTTCCCTCCGTGCGCCTCCTCTCCGCCTCCCCGCCGATCAGAGCCGCTCGGCACTCTGGGAGACGGCAAGCGCCGCCCACCGCTCGCCGGTCCCCTCCAGTCGACCCGCACCCCGACGACCGGCGGACGGCCGCCTGATCGGGGGTAATTGACATGGCCACACGGAAATACTCTGCGGGGAGGCTGGCCACCGCCGCCGCACTGGCTCTCCTCACCGCCGCCGGCGCAGCGATGGCAGCGCGTCAACGGCGGGCAGAAGAGGCACGACTGCAGGAGAGGCGGCTGGAGCTCGAGGAGCTGGCGATCCGCCGCAAGGCCCTGGCACATCAGCAGCGCATGCAGTGGGAGCTGCTGGCCAGGGCGATCGACGATCCCTCCCTCGCCGCGGTGATCGACACCTGGGACAAGAGCATTCCGGCGGAGAGGCGCCGCCAGTTCTTCTACGCCAACGCCTGGTACGTCCACCTGTTCCACCTCTACCGGGCGGGACTCCTGGACCGGGAGGAGCTGTACCGGCACCTGCGGGAGTTCTTCCAGAGCCCGGTCTTCCGTGAGTACTGGGAAGCGTCACAGCACATGCGCGCCTCCCTGAACGAGGCATCCGAAGAAGCCCAGCTGGGGCGCATGGTTGACGGTCTCGTCAGGGACCTCGACGACGCCGACACGGACGAGTGGTGGGTCGTCGGTGATCCGCCCACCGACTGACCGGGTGACATTTTCGCCATCCAGCCACGGCGGAAACAGAAACACCAGTAACGTTCTCCCGACTACAATGCCCAGCCCTCGTAAGGACCAGTACCTTTGAAGATCGTGCGCCGCATCGGTGTGCCTCCAAGCGCCCGTGGCAGTAACTCAGGATCTACCTGCCCGGACGTGTTCGAACTCAGCGACGGCAACTTCGCCGTCATCGGCACCGAGGCCACCGAGGCGCTTGACCCGGAACTGCCCGCCGATGCCGCCCGCGCCGACTACGAGCGCATCGTCATCGTCAGCCGGGAGACTCTCATCCGCGCCAAGGCAGACATCCCCGACGCCTGAGACCACCGCACGAGCACGCGTCCACCCCAGACCCGTACCGTCGACGCTCCCCGGCCGCGCGCAACCGTTGAGCGAGCCGGACCACCGACCCGGCGAGCAACCGGCACCCCGTCACTGCTCGATCCCCACCCGATGAGGCCTGGCGCCAGAACGGCACCAGGCCACACGTATGCCCAGGCCACACCTGTGCCAGGGCCGCCGTCAGGCAGCCGTCGGCACCCTCACCGGCGCCCCCGGCCCCACATACCGCGCCACCGGCCTGATGATCTTCGAGTCCTGCGCCTGTTCCAGGATGTTGGCGCTCCATCCCACGACCCGCGCGGCGGCGAACGTCGGTGTGAACATCTCACGCGGCAGACCGCAGAGTTCCATGACCACGCCCGCGTAGAACTCGACGTTCGTGTGCAGTTCTCGGCCGGGTTTCAGTTCGGCGAGGATCGCCTCGACGCGGCGTTCGACCTCGACGGCGAAGGCGACGCGCGGACCGCCGAAGCCCTGGGCGATCTCGCGGAGCATGCGGGAGCGGGGGTCCTCGGTGCGGTAGACCGGGTGACCGAAACCCATGATGCGGTCGCCGGCGAGGACACGTTCACGGATCCAGGGGTCGATGCGGTCGGGGGTGCCGATCGCGTCCAGGGTGTCCAGCGCCCGGCTGGGCGCCCCTCCGTGCAAGGGCCCCGACAGCGCGCCCACGGCTCCGACGAGACAGGCCGCGACGTCCGCGCCCGTGGAGGCGATAACCCGGGCCGTGAAGGTTGACGCATTGAATCCGTGGTCAATGGTGGAGATCAAGTATTGCTCGACGGCCCGGGTCCGCCGCGGATCCGGCTCCGCTCCCGTCAACATGTACAGATAGTTCGCCGCGTACGACAGGTCCTCGCGCGGCTCGACAGGATCGAGTCCCGCGCCCAGCCGGTGCAGCGCGGTGAGCAGAGTCGGTACGGCCCCGGCCGCGACGAGGGTGTCCCGGCGGCGCGCCTCGGTGCCGATGTCGTACACCGGTTTGAAGCCCTGGGCCGCGCCCAGCAGCGAGAGCGCGGTGCGCAGACCGGCCAGCGGCCCGGACCCTCCGCTGCCCGCCGCGATGGCGGGAAGCGCGGCCCACACCTGGTCGGGCAGCCGTCGCAGCGCGGCGGTCTCGGCCGCGAAGGCGGCGGAGCGTTCGGCGTCCGGCAGTTCACCGTGGACGAGGAGATGCCAGACGTCCTCGAAGGGGCGGGTCTTCGCCAGTTCGACGGCCGAGTACTGGCGGTAGTGATAGAAGCCCTCGAGCCCCCGGACGTCGCCCACCTCGGTGTCGGTGACGACGACACCCGCCAGCCCACGTGGCACCTCGACGAGCGCGGATGTTGACCTGTTGACGGACATGATTCCTCCCTGGACTTGATTCGACTGTCCATGATTGACTGAATTCCTGTCAATGTTGATTCGATCAATGAATGCATCAACGCATGGATCCATGCTCGAAATCGACGGCCCGCTTCCTGGATACGGTGACCCCATGCGCGATCAAGAGCCCGGCCCTGCCCCAGCAGGGCAGCGGCTGACCACCCAGGAAGCCGCCGAACTCCTCGGTGTGAAGCCCGAGACCGTGTACGCGTACGTGAGCCGCGGACACCTGAGCAGCCGCCGCGTGCCCGGCGGCCGGGGCAGCACCTTCGACGCCGAGGAGGTGCGGACGCTCGCCCGGCGCAACAGGCGGGAGAGCGCGGGCAGTTCAGGGTCGGCGGGCGAGCTGGCCGTCCGGACCCGCCTCACGTTGATCGACACGGACCGCTACTACTTCCGGGGCGTGGACGCGACCGCGCTGGCCGCCCGGCACTCCTACGAAGAGGTGGCCGAGTGGCTGTGGACGGGTGAGTTGCGCCCCGGCGTCACCTTCACCGCCCCCGAGGCCGCCGTCACCGCCGCCCGTCGCGCCGTCGACGCCCTGCCCGAACACGTCGGTCCCACCGACCGGTTGCGGGTCGCGACGATCGCCGCCGGGACCGCCGACCCCCTGCGCTTCGACCTGTCCGAGGAGGCCGTGCTCGGCACCGCGCGCATCCTCATCCCGACTCTCGTCGCCTCGCTCAGGCCCGTGCGGTACACCCATCGCGACGGGGGCTCCATCGCTCAGCGCCTGTGGCGACAGCTGAGTGGACGGTCCGCCGACGAGGCCGCACTGCGCGTCCTGGACACCGCCCTCGCCCTGCTCGTCGATCACGACCTGGCCGCCTCGACCCTGGCCGTACGGGTCGCCGCGTCGGCCCGCGCCCATGCCTACGCCGCCGTCTCGGCCGGACTGGGCGTGATCGAGGGCCCGCTGCACGGCGCTGCGAGCGGCCTCGCCCACAAACTGATCATGGAGGTGCTCGACCGGGGCGACGCGGGACCCGTCATCGCCGAGGAGCTGCGGGCCGGCCGGCGCATCCCGGGGCTCGGCCACCGGCTCTACCCGGGCGAGGACCCACGCGCGCGGGTCCTGTTCGACCTCCTGGAGGAGATCCCCCACTCCGCGCCCGCCCTCGCCGCGGCCCGCGACATCGCCGCCACGGCGGCCCGCCACACCTCGCTGCACGCGAACGTCGACCTGGCCCTGGGCGTGTTCACGACATCCTCCGGCATGTCCTACACGGCGGGAGAGACGATCTTCGCCGTGGCCCGTACGGCGGGCTGGATCGCCCACGCCCTGGAGGAGTACGGCGAGCGACCGCTCCGCATGCGACCGAGCGGGCACTACACGGGTCCGAAGCCTCCCCAGCCGCTACCGGAGTAGGACGGGCGCGCCTCACAGGCACAGCGCAGGCGCGGGACGGACCCCCGGACAGTCCCGGGACCGTACCCCTCGACCCGCCACCGCCACCCAAGTCAGGTTAGGCTCACCTCTGTGAGTACGTGCTCAACCGTCTCGCAGGACCTCGCCGAGCCCATCGCGGGGACCGCGGCGACCGCGACTACCTGGCTGCTGGTGGAGCAGCCCGGCCCGTGGGGTGCCAAGGCGCTCACGCAGAGCCACCTGGACCCGGTGCTGGGCCGAGCCCTGGAGACGGCCGCGAACGGCACGGGCGTACGCGTCGCGCTGATCCGCCGCCCCGGCCGGCACGCCGACTGCGGCACGGCCGCCGAGCGGCAGGTCTACGCGGCCCACGCCGTGCCCGGCAACGTATGGCTGCACGAGGCCACGATCAGCGATCCCGAGCGGTTGCTGGAACTGGACTTCGCCGCACTCGGCACGGGTGACCCGCAGACCTTCGACTCGGCACTCCAGGGCCGCCCCCACGCAGGCGACCCTCTCGCGCTCGTCTGCACCAACGGCAAGCGGGACCGCTGCTGCGCACTCCTCGGGCGCCCCCTCGCGGCCGAGCTCGCCGCCTCCGGCGTGGAGGGTGTCTGGGAGGTCACCCATCTGGGTGGACACCGGTTCTCACCGACGCTGCTCGTGCTGCCCTACGGCTACGCGTACGGCCGGGCAGAGGCCCACGCGGTCAAGGAGGTCCTGCACAGCGTCCAGGAAGGCCGGATCGTCGTCGCGGGGTGCCGTGGGAACTCGGCCTGGGTGCGGCCCGGCCAGGCGGCGGAGCTGGCTGTGCGCCAGGCCACCGGCGAGGACGCCGCGGAGGCGCTGAGTGTCGTACGGACGGACGGCGCGGCCCCGCGCTGGGAAGTGACGGTCGCCCACAGGGACGGACGCCACTGGCGGGTCGGCGTGGCACAGGGCTCCTCCTTGCCGCCGCGCCCCGAGAGCTGTGGGTCGGCGCTCGGCTCGCCCGCGCGCATGGACGTAGTGACGGTGCGCGAGCTCACGATGACCACGGCACTCGCAGGTTGATCAGGTGCACCGGCTCCTCACGCGGACCGGCCGCATGGACCAGCTACATGGGCCAGCCCCACGAACCGGCCGCATGGACCAGCTACATGGGCCAGCCCCACGAACCGGCCGCATGGACCAGCCACATGGACCCAGTCCATGGTCGACTGTCCGACATTGATCCGCAGCTTTGACCTGAGAGGTTGATCCAAGACATTGATCAACCGGGGCATTGATCATCACCGTCGACATTGATCAAGAGATCCACGCCACACCCCTCTACGGGACTTCCCGCACGTCCACGTACCGTCATGGGTATGAGCCCCACTCCCCCCGCCCGTCGCCTGCGCCTCGGTCTGCCCCGGCGGATGTTCGCGCAGGTGCTGCTGATGCAGGTGGCCATCGCCGCGGGAGTCGCGGTGCTCGCGACCGGCCTGTTCCTCGCTCCGCTCAGCGACCAGCTGGACGACCAGGCGATGCGCCGCGCGCTGTCGATCGCGCAGACCACCGCGGCCCAGCCACAGATCGCCGAGGATCTCGCGCACACTCCCGCGACGGTCGGCGGGCCGGTCCAGCGGGAGGCGGAACGTATCCGTGAGGCCACCAAGGCCGAGTACATCGTGGTGATGGACCGGCGCGGGGTCCGCTGGTCGCACCCCACCCCGGGCGAGGTCGGCCGGACCGTCTCCACCGACCCCGGCCAGGCCCTCGCCGGCCATGAGGTCATGCAGATCGACAACGGCACCCTCGGCCGCAGCGCCCGCGGCAAGGTGCCGCTGCGCGACAGCGACGGGAAGATCATCGGCGCGGTCTCGGTCGGCATCGCCTACGACAGCGTGCGTGCCCGGCTGCTGCACACGATCCCCGAGCTGTTCGCGTACGCGGGCGGCGCCCTCGCGGTCGGCGCGCTGGCCGCGTGGCTGATCTCGCGCCGGGTCCAGCGGCAAACCCGTGACCTGGCCTTCTCCGACATCTCGGCGTTGCTCGCGGAGCGCGAGGCGATGCTGCACGGCATCCGGGAGGGCGTCGTCGCCCTGGACCGCACGGGCCGTGTCCGCCTCCTCAACGACGAGGCGGGCCGGCTCCTCGGCATCGGTGACGAGGCCGTCGGCCGGTCCCTCGACGAGGCGCTCGGGGAGGGCCGTACGACCGATGTGCTGGCCGGCCGGGTCACCGGCACGGATCTGCTCACGGTCCGCGGTCAGCGTGTCCTGGTCGCCAACCGCATGCCCACCGACGACGGCGGCGCCGTCGCCACTCTGCGCGACCGCACCGAGCTGGAGCAGCTCGGCCGGGAGCTCGACTCGACGCGCGGCCTGATCGACGCCCTGCGCGCCCAGGACCACGAGCACGCCAACCGCATGCACACGCTGCTCGGGCTGCTGGAGCTGGAGATGTACGACGACGCCGTGGAGTTCGTCGGCGAGGTGGTCGGCGATCATCGGGACACCGCGGAGCAGGTCGCCGAGAAGATCCAGGACCCGCTGCTCGCCGCCCTGCTGGTCGGCAAGGCGACCGTGGCCGCCGAGCGTGGCGTCGCGCTGGGCCTCGCGGAGCGCACCGGGCTCCCGGACCGGCTGATCGACCCCCGGGGCCTCGTCACGATCGTCGGCAACCTGGTGGACAACGCCCTCGACGCCGTCGCGGGCACTCCGCACGCGCGCGTGGAGGTCGAACTGCGTGCCGAGGGGCGCACCGCGGTCCTCAGGGTGCGCGACACGGGTCCGGGAATCCCTGAGGAGCAGCGCGAGTTGATCTTCACCGAGGGGTGGTCCACCAAGAAGCCGCCGGCGCACCGTGAGCGTGGCATAGGGCTCTCCCTGGTGCGCAGGCTCGCCGAACGGCAGGGTGGCAGCGCGGCGGTGGGCGAGGCGGTCAGCGGAGGCGCGGAGTTCACGGTCGTCCTGCCCGAGGCGCTGGCCGAGCCCGGCCTGGAGCCCGCTCTCGCCGTGCCGTCAGACGCGCAGACCGTCGCCGAGGAGGAGTCGCGATGATCGAGGTCCTGGTCGTGGACGACGACACGCGCGTGGCGCGCGTCAACTGCGCCTACGTCGAGAAGGTTCCGGGCTTCCACGTGGCCGGCGAGGCCCACAATGCGGCCGAGGCGCTGCGCCAGGTGGAGGAGCTGCCCCGGGTGGACCTGGTCCTGATGGACCACTACCTGCCGGACGAGACGGGTCTGTCGGTCGTCCAGGAGATGCGCCGGCGCGGCCACCAGACCGACGTGATCATGGTGACGGCGGCGCGGGACGTGTCGACGGTGCAGGCGGCGATGCGGCACGGCGCGCTTCAGTACCTGGTCAAGCCGTTCGCCTTCGCGGGACTGCGGGCCAAGTTGGAGGCCTATGCCGAGCTGCGCCGCACTCTGGACGGCGGCGGCGAGGCGGAGCAGGCCGAGGTGGACCGGATCTTCGGCGCACTGTCCGCCTCCTCTGAGCCCGACCTGCCCAAGGGCCACTCCCCCACCACCGCGGAACTCGTACGCCGCTCCCTGATGAACGCCGAAGGCCCGCTGTCGGCCCAGGAGATCGCCGAGCGCACCGGGGTGAGCCGCCAGACCGCCCAGCGCTATCTCAAGCTCCTGGAGCGCACGGGACGGGCCCGGCTCACCCTCAAGTACGGGGACGCGGGCCGCCCGGAACACCGTTACGTGTGGGCGACCCGCGCCTGAGGCACGGTCCGTGGGGGCGGGGGAAGGGAACCGTGCCCTCCCTTTGATACGGATGCCGGGCGCCGAAATGTCAGCCGACCGCCCGACAGCGCACAGTGGCCTCGGCCATACGGCGGCGGGACAGTCGTACGACGCCGAAGGCGCGCCGCCCTAGACCGCCCCCGCTCCCGTCAGCGACCGCACCTCGGTCTCCGCGTGCTTGGCCTCGTCCGGGAGCTCGGCCGAGGTGACGGTGCCGAGCCAGCCCGCGACGAAGCCCAGCGGGATGGAGACGAGGCCCGGGTTCTGGAGAGGGAAGTACTGGAAGTCGACGCCGGGGAACAGTGATTCGGGGCTGCCCGACACCACCGGCGACAGCAGCACCAGGACCACGGCCGGGACGAGGCCGCCGTACACGGCCCATACGGCGCCCCGCGTGGTGAAGTCCCGCCAGAACAGCGAGTACAGCAGCACCGGCAGATTGGCGGACGCGGCGACGGCGAAGGCGAGGCCGACGAGGAAGGCGACGTTCAGGTCGCGGGCCAGCAGTCCGAGGGCAATCGCGGCGACGCCGATCCCGATCGCGGCGACGCGTGCCACGGCCACCTCCCTGCGGGGCCGGGCGCGCCGGCGGCGTAGTGAGGCATACAGGTCGTGGGCCACGGAGGCCGAGGAGGAGAGCGTGATTCCGGCGACCACCGCGAGGATCGTGGCGAAGGCGACGGCGGCCACGACGGCGAAGAGAACCGTTCCTCCGGTGGAGTCCGCGCCACCGCCCAGATCGAGGGCGAGCAGCGGAACGGCCGTGTTCCCGGCCGCGTTCGACCCGCGTACGGCCTCGGGTCCGACGATCGCGGCGGCGCCGAAACCCAGCACGATCGTCATCAGGTAGAACCCGCCGATGAGTCCGATCGCCCAGACCACCGAGCGCCGTGCCGCACGGGCGGTGGGCACGGTGTAGAAGCGGGACAGGATGTGCGGCAGCCCCGCGGTGCCCAGGACCAGCGCGAGACCCAGGCTGATGAAGTCGAACCGGGACGTCCAGTCACTGCCGTACTTGAGCCCGGGCGCGAGGAACGCCTCACCGTGGCCACTGCGTTCGGCCGCCGTGAGCAGCAGCTGGTCGAAGTCGCCGTGGAAGCGCACCAGGACGAGCGCGGTCAACGCGACGGTGCCGCCGAGCAGCAGAACCGACTTGACGATCTGGATCCAGGTGGTGGCCCGCATCCCTCCCCACGACACATAGATCACCATGAGCACGCCGACGCCGATGACGGTCCATGCCCGCGCCGCCTCGCCCTTGCCTCCGAGCAGCAGCGCGACCAGGGTGCCCGCGCCCACCATCTGCGCCACCAGATACAGAACGGACACGGTGACCGAGGAAGTTCCCAGCGCGATCCGTACGGGGCGCTCACGCATCCGCGCGGCGACGACGTCGGCGAGCGTGAACCGCCCGCAGTTGCGGACCAGTTCGGCGACGAGGAACAGCACCACCAGCCAGGCCACCAGGAAGCCCACCGAGTACAGCATCCCGTCGTAGCCGAAGAGGGCGATGAGCCCGGAGATGCCGAGGAAGGAGGCGGCCGACATGTAGTCGCCCGCGATGGCAAAACCATTCTCCATGGGCGTGAAGAGCCGACCGCCGGCGTAGAACTCCTCCGCCGAACCCCGCCGGTCGCGGCTGACCCATGTCGTGATCGCCAGTGTGATCGCGACGAACACGCTGAACAGAAGCAGCGCCAGGCTCTGATGGTCGTCGGTCACGAGGCACCGCCCCTGGTGACGCGCGTCAACTCCTGGGTGTCCCATCGGAGTTCTAGCGCCGCCCGGTCGCGGCGCAGGCGCGCGTGGCGGACGTAGGCCCAGGTGAGCAGGAAGGTGGTGAGGAACTGTCCGAGCCCCGCGACCATCGCCACGTTCATGGCGCCCGCCACGGGCCGGGCCATCAGCCCCGGTGCGGTCGTGGCGGCCACCACGTACGCCACGTACCACGAAAGGAACCCCACGACCGCCGGCACCACGAACCTCCGGTACCGGCTGCGCACCTCCTGAAAGGCCGCACTGCGCTGCACCTCGAGGTACACGTCACCCGCGCGGGGCGGAGCGACGCCGGGAGCGTCGGTGACGTCCGCCTCCCCCCATCCGGAGGCGAGGGCGTCGTACCAGGGATCGTCTGAGTACATGCCCAAGCATGGACAGAACGGAAAGATCCCCGACCCGACTTCGCTCCGGTCTTCACCCCATCAGGTGAAGACCACCGCAAGCCGCCAACGGCGCATACGCCCCACAGGGCCCACCCGCACCCGCCGACTAATCCGCACGGCGGTGCGGGTGGGTACCCGAATCAGGTGCCGAAGGCGAAGCCGAGGCCGAGAACCCACCCCAAGCCCAGCGCAGCGGCTACGCGTCGATACGCGACCGGTCCAACGTCGCCGCCGAGCTGGAGATGAACTCCTTGCGCGGCGCCACGTCGTTCCCCATCAGCAGGTCGAAGACCCGCTCGGCGGCCTCCAGGTCGGTGAGGCTGATCCGGCGCAGGGTCCGGTGCCGCGGATCCATGGTCGTCTCGGCCAGCTGGTCGGCGTCCATCTCACCGAGACCCTTGTAGCGCTGGATCGAGTCCTTGTAGCGGATGCCCTTGCTCTGGAACTCCATGAGCTTGTCGCGCAGTTCGCGGTCCGAGTACGTGTAGACGTACTTGTCCTGGCCCTTCTTGGGCTGGACGATCTCGATCCGGTGCAGCGGGGGTACCGCCGCGAACACCCGGCCCGCCTCGATCATCGGCCGCATGTAGCGCTGGAACAGCGTCAGCAGCAGCGTCCGGATGTGGGAGCCGTCGACGTCGGCATCGGTCATCATGATGATCTTGCCGTAGCGAGCGGCGTCGATGTCGAAGGTCCGGCCGGAGCCCGCTCCTATGACCTGGATGATCGCGCCGCACTCGGCGTTCTTCAGCATGTCGGTCACGGACGACTTCTGGACGTTGAGGATCTTGCCGCGGATCGGCAGCAGCGCCTGGAACTCGGAGTTCCGCGCGAGCTTGGCGGTGCCGAGCGCGGAGTCCCCCTCGACGATGAACAGCTCGCTGCGGTCGACGTCGTCACTGCGGCAGTCGGCCAGCTTGGCGGGCAGCGACGAGGACTCCAGGGCGGTCTTCCGGCGCTGGGCGTCCTTGTGCTGGCGGGCCGCGATGCGCGTACGGGCGGCCGCGACGGCCTTCTCCATGACGACCCGGGCCTGGGCGGCGGCGTCCCGCTTCGTGGACGTCAGGAACGCCTTGAGCTCCCGGGAGATCACGGTGTTCACGATGCGACGGGCCGCCGAGGTGCCCAGGACCTCCTTGGTCTGGCCCTCGAACTGCGGCTCGGCGAGGCGGACCGTGACGACGGCGGTGAGGCCTTCCAGGGCGTCGTCCTTGACGATGTCGTCCTCGGCGACGCGCAGCAGCTTCTTGGTGCGCAGCACCTCGTTCATCGTGCTGGTCACGGCCGTCTCGAAGCCGGCCACGTGGGTGCCGCCCTTGGGGGTGGCGATGATGTTCACGAACGACTTCAGAGTCGTGTCGTACCCCGTGCCCCACCGCAGCGCGACGTCGACGTCGAGCTCGCGCGTGACCTGGGTGGGGGTCATCTGACCGTGCTCGTCCAGGACCGGGACGGTCTCCTTGAAGGTGCCCTGTCCGCCGAAGCGGAGGACGTCGCAGACCGGCTTGTCGGTGGCCAGGTACTCGCAGAACTCGCTGATGCCGCCGTCGAAGCGGAAGGACTCCTCGCCCTTGCTGCCGCCCTCGCCGAGACCGAACTCGTCACGGACGACGATGGTCAGTCCGGGCACCAGGAACGCGGTCTGGCGGGCGCGCTGGTGGAGGTTCTCCAGGGAGAGCTTGGCGTCCTTGAGGAAGATCTGGCGGTCGGCCCAGTACCGCACGCGCGTGCCGTTGCGGGTCTTGGGGATCTTCTTGGTCTTGCGCAGGCCGCTCTTGGCCTCGAACTTGGCGTTCGCACCGTCGGCGGCGAAGGCTCCGGGCACGCCTCGCCGGAAGCTGATGGCGTGGGTGTGGCCGCCGCGGTCCACCTCGACGTCCAGCCGCGCGGACAGGGCGTTCACCACGGACGCGCCCACGCCGTGCAGACCGCCGGAGGCGGCATAGGAGCCGCCGCCGAACTTGCCGCCGGCGTGCAGCTTGGTCATGACGACCTCGACGCCGGACAGTCCGGTCTTGGGTTCGACGTCGACCGGGATGCCCCGGCCGTTGTCCCGGACCTCCACGGACCCGTCGTCGTGGAGGATCACCTCGATGTGGTCGCAGTACCCGCCGAGGGCCTCGTCGACGGAGTTGTCGATGATCTCCCACAGGCAGTGCATCAGACCGCGGCTGTCTGTCGACCCGATGTACATGCCCGGGCGCTTGCGTACGGCCTCGAGCCCCTCGAGGACGAGCAGGTGCCGCGCGGTGTAGTTGGAACCGTCCCGGTCTGCTCCTGCCAGCAGCGCTGTGGACGGCACGGACGTCTCGGCGGTCACGCGGTTCGCTCCTCGCTGAATTTCAGGTGGCGCCCTGTTGGGTAAGGGCGCGGCTTCGGTCGCCGTCAAGAGGGTACCGAGGCCTGGTAGAGCCGTTGTAACGCCACCCTCGTGCGAAACACAGAGTAGTCCAGGATCGCATGCGTGTTCGATCCCTCGATGGGGTGAAGTACATATCACGTTCCCTTCCAGGCATGAACCATTTAGGCTCCGGGCACGTCCTCATGAACAAACCGGCAAGCCAGCCGGGAGGACCGACCTTGACCATCAGCGCGAAACCGTAAGCAAGACACCGACGCAATACGGCACATTCGCCGCCAAGCCGGCAGCAGCCGGCCGTCCCCGAAAAATTTCTCTCTGGGTGAAGCCACGAGCGGGAACGTTTTGGGGCTGGTTGGATGTTGACCCTGGTACGACAGCTCGTCGAGCTAGAGAAGAGGCGACGTGACTACTGTTCTGACCCCCGCGAGCCCGCTGACGGCCGCTGACCGCTGCGACCGTTGCGGCGCCCAGGCGTACGTGCGCGTCGTCCTGCTGAGCGGCGGAGAACTGCTCTTCTGCGCCCACCACGGTCGCAAGTTCGAGCCGGAACTCAAGAAGATCGCCGCTGAGATACAGGACGAGACGGAGCGGCTGACGTCCGTTCCCGCATCGGCGTCCGAAGAAGAGCGCTGACACCTCGCATTAACGACGAGCCAGCTTCCGGCACAGGCCGGTCGACGGGCGGCCGCCCCTGAGAGCAGGGGCGGCCGCCCGCGCTCATACTCCGCGGGCCCTCAGCCTCCGTCAGCCACCGGCACCGTGCCCGGGCACCGCGGCCCGCCATCCCATGGCCCGCAGGACCTCGGAGATCCGTGTGTAGACGCCGGGATTGCCCGCGCGACCGCAGCCGGTGCCCCAGGACACGAGGCCGATCAGCTTCCCCTGAGCGACCAGGGGCCCTCCGCTGTCCCCCTGACAGGCGTCCCGGCCTCCCTGCTGTTCCCCGGCGCAGACCATGCTGGCCGGCAGGTACCTCCCTTCACCGCCGCCCGGATACGCCTGTCTGCACAGTGCGTCGGGCAGTACGTGCACGCGTGCCGCCCGCAGGCCGCGCGGATAGTCACCGGCCCCCGTGACGTCCCCCCAGCCGTAGACCAGGGCGGGAGTCCCGGGCAGATAGGCGGGATCCCCGGTACGCGCCATCCTGATGACCGCGCTCGCGGGAAGCGGCTGGGCGAGGGAGAGCACGGCGAAGTCCCCCGCGTTGGTGACGCCGTCGTAGGCCGGGTTCACCCAGCTGTCGCGGACCCGGATCTCCTGGCCCCGGCCGGACAACAGGTCCGTGCGGCCCGTGATGACACTGAGGTCGCGCACCTGATTCGGCGCTGCCCCGAGGACCTCCTTGCTCAGGCAGTGAGCCGCGGTGAGCACCGTGGACCGGCTGACCGCCACACCGACGCAGAACTGACCGGCCCGCGTACCCCCGAACCGGTCACGGCTGGCCAGCGCCACGGTCCACGGACTGTCGGACACATCGACCGGGAACCCGCCGACGACGACGCTGTCGGCAGCCACCGGGGCGGCCGACGCCAACGGTATTGCAGCCGCCGCTGCCGCCAGGACCAGCGGCCGGGCCAGGGCCCGGATAAAAGGACGACGCATGCACGCTCCTCACTCTGGAGTGGTCATGGGACACCCAGAGTGATTCAGTCCACCGCACCCCGCACCTGCGCGACAGCACGAAGGCCCGGTCCCCACTCGGGAGACCGGGCCTTGTGTGTCGTACTGGTGCGACCTAGTCGAGGTAGTCGCGCAGCACCTGGGAGCGCGACGGGTGGCGCAGCTTCGACATGGTCTTGGACTCGATCTGGCGGATGCGCTCGCGCGTGACGCCGTACACCTTGCCGATCTCGTCGAGGGTCTTCGGCTGACCGTCGGTGAGACCGAAGCGCATCGAGACGACGCCCGCCTCACGCTCGGACAGGGTGTCGAGGACCGAGTGCAGCTGCTCCTGCAGAAGCGTGAAGCTGACCGCGTCGGCCGGGACGACGGCCTCGGAGTCCTCGATGAGGTCACCGAACTCGCTGTCGCCGTCCTCGCCCAGCGGGGTGTGCAGGGAGATGGGCTCACGGCCGTACTTCTGGACCTCGATGACCTTCTCCGGGGTCATGTCGAGTTCCTTGGCCAACTCCTCCGGGGTGGGCTCGCGGCCCAGGTCCTGGAGCATCTGGCGCTGCACGCGCGCGAGCTTGTTGATGACCTCGACCATGTGCACCGGGATACGGATGGTGCGGGCCTGGTCGGCCATGGCGCGGGTGATCGCCTGACGGATCCACCAGGTGGCGTACGTGGAGAACTTGTATCCCTTGGTGTAGTCGAACTTCTCGACCGCGCGGATCAGACCGAGGTTGCCCTCCTGGATGAGGTCCAGGAAGAGCATGCCGCGGCCGGTGTAGCGCTTGGCCAGGGAGACCACGAGGCGGAGGTTGGCCTCCAGCAGGTGGTTCTTGGCGCGGCGGCCGTCCTCGGCGATGATCTCCAGCTCGCGCTTGAGCTTGGGGGCGAGCTTGTCGGCGTTGGCCAGCTTGTCCTCGGCGAACAGACCGGCCTCGATGCGCTTGGCGAGCTCGACCTCCTGCTCGGCGTTGAGCAGCGGGACCTTGCCGATCTGCTTGAGGTAGTCCTTGACCGGGTCGGCGGTGGCACCGGCGGCGGCGACCTGCTGCGCGGGGGCGTCGTCCTCGTCCTCGTCGGAGAGTACGAAGCCGGCGCTCTCGGCGCCCTCGGGTTCGTCGCCTGCCTTGGGAGCCGCCTCCTCGAGCACCTCGTCCTCGAGGATCTCGGCGTCGTCCTTCTTGGCGGTGGTCTTCTTGGCCGCCGTCTTCTTGGCGACGGTCTTCTTCGCGGCCGCCTTCTTGGCGGTCGTCGTCTTCTTGGCAGCGGCCTTCTTGGCGGGGGCGTCGTCCTCGACGGCGGAGTCGGCGACGGGCGCCGCAGGCGTGGCGGTGGCGGTGGCCTTCTTGGTGGTCACCGTCTTCGCCGCGACCGTCTTGGTGGCGGTGCGCTTGGCCGGACTCTTCGCTGCGACGCTCTTTCGGGTGCGCTTGGGCTCCGCGGCACTGACCATCAGCGTCACACCCTCTTCCTCGAGGATCTGGTTGAGGCTGCGCAGTACGTTCTTCCACTGAGTGGCCGGAATCTGGTCAGCTTCGAAGGCCCGACGCACATCGTCGCCGGCGATCTGCCCCTCAGCCTTTCCCCGCTCAATCAGAGCCATGACAGAGACGGACTCGGCGATCTCCGGCGGGAGCGTACGGGATGTGCTGGCCGACACGAACAACCTCTCGGAACGTTGAAAAACGGCTTCCGGCCCCGTCCACGGCGGACAGGAGCCGACCACCGGCCTGGGGATTGGGCCGACGGTGCGGGCAGGGGCCGGGAAGATGCACAGCGCCTTGAGCGGCGTCTGTATTCCCTCCTCGGCTGTCACCTCTTAGGTCATCGCGCTGTTTCCCCGAGCGTTACGCCCAATCTGCGTGGCCCGAGTCACATCCCGTAACCGATCAAAAGCAGGCAGACGCGGACAGAACAGGTCACCCGCGCCTTGGACCAAGCACTGTACGGCCTTTTCCACGGCCTCGTCGCACCGTCGGACCCGCAGGATCCGTGGTGGATCCTGCGGGTCCGACGGGAGAGGGCGCTCAGACCGGGAGATGCCACAGGAGGGGGAGGCAGTCCCGGCGCGCCCCCGGAGGCGCGGTCAGTGCTCGCGGGGGGCGGGCACCACGCGCTCGACCTCGGGATGGACGGTGAGCAGTTGACGCATGGCGGCCTCGGCGGCCGCGCCGTCGCCGGCGGCGAGGGCGTCGATGATCCGGCTGTGCTGCGCCAGCGACGTCTCGTTCGGCCGGTCACAGCCGGTCACAGGGCCACCGGAAACCTGGAGAGCGGCCGAGACGATCCCCGACAGGTGCTCCAGCATGCGGTTGCCCGCGACCTGGATGAGCAGCGAGTGGAACTCGGCGTCGGCGCGGGAGAAGGTGAGGACGTCGCCCTGCCCCATCGCGTGGCTCATGATCTCGACCATGTCGCCGAGCCGCTGCTGGACGTCGTCGCGCCCGTGCCCGGCGGCGAGGCGGGCGGCCAGCGGCTCGATCGTCCAGCGCAGCTCGCTCAGCTCCCGGCGCTGGTCGTCGCGCTGCGGCCCGAAGGCCCGCCACTCGATGATGTCCGGGTCGAGGAGGTTCCAGTCGCTGACGGGACGTACGCGCGTGCCGACGTTCGGACGGGCGCTGACCAGGCCCTTGGCCTCCAGGACGCGGAGCGACTCGCGGACGACGGTGCGGGAGACCTCGAAGCGCTGGCCGATCTCCTCGGGCACGAGCGGGCGGTCGGCGCCCAGGTCGCCCGAGACGATCATCTGGCCCAGCTGCTGGACGAGTTGGCCGTGCAGCCCGCGTCCGCGGCTGCCCGCGGCACGGCGGCCCACACGGCCCAGTTCCGGCTCCGCGCCGTCCCAGGCAGGGGCTCCGACGCGGTCGGCGACGGTGGCCTCGGCGTAGGGGTAGCGGTCGAGATCGCCCGGGCCGGCGAGACCGGAGTCGGCGGCGCGGGCGGCGGTCATCATGGTGTGCGCAAGGGTACTCACGGATCCTTTGTCGGCGCCGTCCTCAACTCCCTTGAGGTCTTTGGTGAAAAGCACACGAAAGGGTGATCGCTCACCCCGTCGCAATTGACGCCTTATCGGAAAGAAATGGGCTTTCGCCGGGGAGTTGTGCGCACGACAGGACGGGGGCGGCAGGGACGGTCGTCATCTGACCCTGCTCCTCAGGGTCGTCAGGACATAGGCGCAGAGCAGAGCGGTGAGCGACAACGTCAGGGCGCCGCCGACGGGTTGGGCGACCACGCGCGCGGCGGCCTCCAGGTAGCGCTCTCCGCCGAAGGGCCACTGCGACAGCAGCAGCTCCCGCAGCCGCAGCGGAAACCCGGCGGCCGTCCGTACAGACGGTCCTTCGAAGGCCTTCTGTACGAGGGGTACGACGACGACCGGTACGGCGACCACTGCCGCGAGCCCGGCCGTGGTGGACCGGAAAAGACCCGCGGCGAGCACGCCGGCCCAGGCACATCCGACCAGGAGCCCGACCCAACTCGCGCCCAGCGAAAGCCAGTCGGCGGGAACTTCCGCGAGCTCCGGTCCGTAGACGAGATAGAGCACTTCGGTGTCGCAGCCCACGGTGAGGACGGCCAGCACCAGCGCGGTGGCGGAGGCGACGAGGAGTTTCGCGGCCAGCAGCCCCAGCCGGCGGGGGACGGTGCCACGATCCGCGGCCAGGGCGGGGTGGCGGAACTCGTCGCCGAAGGCGACCGCACCGAGCAGCCCGGTACCGAGCGCCGCGGGCGGCAGCGGCAGCTGCTGCGGCCACGCCGCCATCAGACGGTGCTGCGGCGTGTGCCCGACGCGTGCCAGCAGTACGGCGGTGAGGGCGGACACCACGAGCACGGCGGCAGCGACGGCGAAGCTGGTGCCGACTCCGATGGCACGACGGAGCTCGTAGCGGAGGGGGCGGAGGG
>NZ_JAKEIP010000096.1 GCF_021474425.1 Streptomyces muensis
GAACTGCGCGACCAGCCCCCACACACCCGCACCCGAAGAACGACCCCCGGGGTCGAAGGGGCGGAGCCCCTGGGGATGGGACGGGTAGGGGCGGCGAGGGCGAGGGGCTCACCGGTCCGGCAGCGGTGGTGCCGACTTGGCCGGCCGTTCCTCCAGCCCCGCCAACGCGAGCCGCACCGCCTCGTCCAGCTGGGTGTCCCGCCCGGCCACCCAGTCCTGCGGACGCTGCACCACCTCCACGTCCGGATCCACCCCGTGGTTCTCCACGTCCCAGCCGTAGCCCTCCAGCCAGATGGCGTACTTCGGCTGGGTGATCAGGGTGTCGTCGACCAGGCGGTAGCGGCTGTCGATGCCGATGACGCCGCCCCATGTGCGGGTACCGACGACCGGGCCTAGGCCCAGTGCCTTGATGGCCGCGTTGACGATGTCGCCGTCGGAGCCGGAGAACTCGTTCGCCACCGCGACCACGGGGCCGCGCGGCGCGTCGGCCGGGTAGCTGTAGGGGCGCATTCCGCGCGGGAGTTCCCAGCCGACGATGCGTCGGGCCAGCTTTTCCACGACCAGTTGGGAGGTGTGGCCGCCGCCGTTCTCGCGGACGTCCACGACGAGGCCCTCGCGGGCCACCTCGACCCGCAGGTCACGGTGGATCTGGGCCCAGCCGGGCGCCTGCATGTCGGGGACGTGGAGGTAGCCGAGCCGGCCGCCGGACCTCTCGTGGACGTACGCCCGCCGGTCGGCCACCCAGGCGTGGTAGCGCAGCGGCTGCTCGTCGGCGATCGGTACGACGACCGCGTGCCGTGCCTCGCCGCCGCCGGCCGGGGAGACCGTGAGTTCCACCGCCTTGCCGGCCGTGCCGACGAGCAGCGGTCCGGGGCCGGTGACGGGGTCCACCGGCACCCCGGCCACCGCCACGATCGCGTCCCCGGGCCGCACCGCGACCCCGGGTGCGGCGAGGGGTGCGCGGGCGTCGGGGTCGGAGGTCTCCGAGGGCAGGATGCGGTCGATGCGCCAACTGCCGTCCTCGTGCCGGGAGATGTCGGCGCCGAGCAGGCCCTGCCGGGCCCCGCCGCCGTATCCGCCGCGTCCCGCGACGTACGCGTGCGAGGTGCCGAGCTCGCCCTGGACCTCCCAGAGCAGGTCGATCAGGTCGTCGTGGGTGGCGAGCCGGTCGAGCAGCGGGCGGTAGCGGTCCAGTACGGCCGTCCAGTCGACGCCGCTCATGTCCGGCCGCCAGAAGTGGTCGCGCATGATGCGGCCGGTCTCGTCGAACATCTGCCGCCACTCCGCCGACGGGTCGACCGTCTGCCGTACGCGCGTCAGGTCCACGGTGATGTTCGAGTCGCTGTCGTCGTCGCCGGAGGCCCGCCGGTCGCTGGGGACGACCTTGAGCCGGCTGTCGGTCCACAGCAGGACACGCTTGCCGTCGCCGCTGACCTCGAAGTGGTCGGCGTCGTCGGCGAGATGCTCGATCCGCCGCTGGAGGAGGTCGTAGCGCTCCATCTCGGTCTTGGGCTCGGGGTCGTCGGGCGTGGCCCGGGTGGCGCCGAGCGCACCGCGCACGGGATGCCGCAGCCAGAGCACGCCGTCCTTGGCGGCCCGCAGGTTGGTGTAGCGGGCGGCCTCGACGGGGAACGGCACGATCCGGTCGGCGAGGCCTTCGAGGTCGATGCGGGTGGTCGGGGTGCCCTCGCTGTCGGGCGTCTCGTCCTTGTCCGGCGCGTCGAAGGGGCGGCCGTGCCGCTGCGGGCCGAAGGGGGACGGGGTGGTCGCGGCGAGGGTGATCAGGTGGGGGCGGGAGCCGACCACGAAGGCGAGGTCGAAGACGTGCTCGTCGTAGACGGGGTCGAAGGCCCGGGTCGACAGGAAGGCCAGGTGCTTGCCGTCCTGGGTGAAGGCAGGCGCGTAGTCCTGGAAGCGCAGCGGGGTCGCCTCGGAGACGGACAGGTCGGTGGTGTTGGCGAGCTTGAGCTGGGACAGCGGGCGCGGGCCGGGGTGCGACCAGGCGAGCCAGGCCGAGTCCGGCGAGAAGACGAGACCGGACACGTCGCCGTCGGCGCTGCGGTCGACCTCGCGGACCTCGCCGGACTCCCGTTCGACCAGCAGCAGGCGCCCGTCGTGCGCGGCGACCGCCGCCCGGCTCCCGTCGGGTGCCATGGCGAGCTCCAGGACCCGGCCCAGCTGTCCGGCGCCGAGCCGGCGCGGTGTGGCGCCCGGGGCGAGGCCGGTCGCCGGGGCGAACTCCAGGGCGTCGTCGCCCTCCGCGTCCGTCACCCACACCACCCACTCCTCGCCCTCCGCCCGGAAGGTGCGCGGCAGCCGGGCCCGTACGCCGGGTTCGGCGGCGAGCGCGCGGGCGGGTCCTGAGCGGTGGGTGACCCAGTGCACGGCGCCCCGGACGCAGACCGCGCTGCCGCGCGCGGTGTGGTCGGGCGCGGCCTCCCCGAAGGCGCGGGCGGCGTTCAGCGTGTACGTCTGCCGGTCGGTGCGCTGGCCGCCGAGCCGGATGTCGAGCCGGCGCGGCTCGGCCCCGTCGAGGTCGTCCAGGAGCCACAGTTCACCGGCGGAGGCGTACACGACGCGGGTGCCGTCGCCGGCGGCGTGCCGGGCGTAGAAGCCGTCGACGGGGGTGTGCCGTCGTAGGTCCGAGCCGTCGGCGAGGGACGAGTACAGCGCGCCCACGCCCTCGTGGTCGGAGAGGAAGGCGATCCGGTCACCGGCCCACACGGGGTACTCGATGTTTCCGTCCAGGTCCTCGTGCAGCCGTACGAAGTCGCCGTCGCCCGCGAGGTCGATCCACAGCTTCCCCGCCGTGCCGCCCCGGTAGCGCTTCCAGCGGGCGGCCTCCAGCCCCATCGGCGCGGACGCGAGGACGAGCTGCGGCCCGTGCACGACGTCGGCGACGGGGCCGTAGGGCAGGGTGGTGGCCGGGCCGCCGTCGAGCGGGACCGTGTGCGCCCAGGTGCGGCGGCTGCCCGCCTGGCCCCGGGTGCTGATGGCGAGGATCCGGCCGTCCGGGGTCCAGCCGCGGACCCGGGTCTGCCAACTGCCCCAGTGGGTGAGGCGCTTGGCGGGGCCGCCGTCGACGGGCGCGATGTGCACCTCGGGGGCGCCGTCGCGGCTGGAGGTCCAGGCGACGGTCGTGCCGTCGGGCGAGATGCGCGGCAGGGTGACCGGTACGTTGTCGGCGCTGACCCGCCAGGCCCGGCCGCCGTCGAGCGGGGCGAGCCACACGTCGTCCTCGGCCGTGAAGGCGACCAGGTCGCCGTGGAGATGCGGATACCGGAGATAGGACGACGATCCGGGCGTCGCGGGCTGAGTCACCCGATCACCTTAAGCAGGGGCGGCGTCCGGGGACAGACCTTTGGATCACTTGCCCAACTCCGGTCCGAAAGCGCTCACTTGCCTTCCGGCCAGCAGTTCGGGTGCTGCTTGCAGTAGACGGTCTTGGTGACGGTCACGGTGACGGTGGGCCCGGGCTGCTGTCCGCCGCCGGAGGGGTTGACCGGCGAGGGCGTGGCGTCGCAGTCGCCCAGCCCGTTGACGTGGAACCACTCCTTGCCGCCGATCTTGGCGACGAGGTCCCCGCGCACACAGGAGCCGCTGACGGCCCGGGTGATCCGGCCGGTGACGACGATGTCCTTGCCGTCGGAGGTCTCGCCCTCGCAGTCGACCTTGACGACGGTGTTCGCGCTGGCCGTCGCCCCACCGGACTTGCCGTCGCCGTCGCCGTCGTAGGAGCCGGTGCAGTTGAGCCACTGCACATCGGCCTTCTGCCGCTCCAGCTCCGCCGTCACGGTCTGGTCGGTGGTGAACGCCACGGTCGCGCTGTTGAGCCCACCGGGATCACAGGCGCTCATCCCGGCGACGGCGAGCACGGCCACTCCCACCGCACCCGCCACGCGCGGGCGCCGCCCGACACGACCCCAAACCCTGCTGAATGCCCCCATGAGAGGGCAGCCTGCCACTGTCCCGGCCGCCGCGGTAGAGCGCATACGGCCACTCCCCCACCGGATCAGGACCGCAGCAGCAGCCACTCCTGAAGCTCCACCAGGTTGCCCTCGGGGTCCTTGAGGTGGGCGACGCGCATACGGTCCGTCATGGGGGCGGGGCCGTGCAGGAGGGTCGCGCCGCGTGCGGTGATCCGGTCGCAGTAGGCGTCCAGGTCGTCGACGCGCAGCACCACCAAAGAGCGGTGGCCGGTGGCCGGGTCGCCGAGTTCGCCCAGGACCTCGGCCATCATCGCCCGGTCCTGGAGGGCGATACCGGCCGAGCCGGTGGCGGGGCTGAACTTCTCGTACGGCCCGTCCGTCGCGCCCGACTGCGGCTTGAGGCCGAGGACATCGGCGTAGAAGCGGTAGCAGGCCGGGAAGTCGCCGACCAGCAGTCGTACCTGGGCCAGTTCCACGGCGTACGTCCCTCCCGGGTCAGGACCAACGGCCGGTGCGGCCGAGGAGCAGTGCCGTCGCCGCGGTTCCGGCGGTGGAGGTCCGCAGGACGGTACGGCCCAGACGGTACGCCTTCGCCCCCGCCTCCTCGAAGAGGGCCAACTCCTCGGGGCTCACTCCGCCTTCGGGCCCCACGACGAGCACGATGTCGCCCTCGGCGGGCAGGTCGGCCGTGGCGAGCGGCTCGCTGCCGTAGTCGCGGTCCTCGTGCAGTACGGCGGCGAAGTCGGCCTCGGCGAGCAGCGCCGCGACCTGCTTGCTGGTGGCCGCCTCCGCGACCTCGGGGAAACGCACCCGGCGCGACTGCTTGCCCGCCTCGCGCGCGGTGGCCCGCCACTTGCCGAGGGCCTTCGCGCCCCGCTCGCCCTTCCACTGCGTGATGCACCGGGCGGCCGCCCACGGCACGATCGCGTCGACGCCGGTCTCGGTCATGGTCTCGACGGCCAGCTCACCACGGTCGCCCTTGGGCAGGGCCTGGACGACGGTGATACGGGGCTGCGGCGGCGCCTCCTCCTCGACGGCACCCAGCTCCACCACCAGCCGGTCCTTGCCCTCGGCGGCCTTGACGACGCCCTCGGCCCAGCGCCCGAGCCCGTCGGTGAGGACGACGTCCTCGCCGGCCCGCAGCCGCTTCACCGAGACGGCGTGCCGCCCCTCGGGACCGTCGAGCACGAACTCGCCACCAAGGAGGGGGACGCCATGCTCCAGCGACTCGACGACGAACACCGGTGCGGTCATCGGCCGGCACCGCCCTGCCGGAAGGCCGACAACGCTGTCGAGGCCGCGGCCAGTTCGGCGGCCAGGACCTCGACCAGCTGCCCGGCGGGCAGTTCCCGGGCCATGCGGTGCCCCTGCCCCGCCCATAGCGCCATCCCTTGCGGGTCGCCGGAGGCGGCGGCCTTCTTGCGCAGCGGCGAGGTGAGGTGGTGGATCTCGGGGTAGGCGGCGGGGGCGTAGGGGCCGTGCTCGCGCATGAAGCGGTTGACCAGGCCACGGGCCGGGCGGCCGGAGAAGGCGCGCGTCAACTCGGTCCGGACGAACAGCGGGTTGGTCAGCGCCTGCTTGTGCACGGCGTTCGCGCCGGACTCCTGGGTGGCGAGGAAGGCGGTGCCGAGCTGGGCGGCGCTCGCCCCGGCGGCGAGGGCGGCGGCGATCTGGCTGCCGCGCATGATGCCGCCGGCGGCGACGATGGGCAGGCTCACGGTCTCGCGGACCTGTGCGACGAGGGAGAGCAGCCCGATGCCGGCGCCGTCGGTCTCCGGGTTGTCGCGATGCGTCCCTTGATGTCCGCCGGCCTCGACGCCCTGCACGATCACGGCGTCGGCACCGGCCCGCTGCACGGCGAGGGCCTCGTCCGGGGTGGTGGCGGTGACCAGGGTGAAGGTCCCGGCGCGGCGCAGGGACTCCAGTACCTCGCCGCCGGGCACGCCGAAGTGGAAGGAGACGACCGGCACCGGGTTGTCGAGCAGCACCGCGAGCTTGGCGTCGTACCCGTCGTCCCGCCCGCTGTCCGGGTCGCCCAGCTCGGTCTCGTACCAGGCGGCCTCACCGGCGAGCTGATGGGCGTAGACATCGACGGCCGCCGCGTCCGCGTACTCGGGCTGCGGCATGAACAGATTGACCCCGAAAGGCCGCCCCGTCAGCCCCCTGAGCTGCTTGATCTCCTGGTACATCCCGTCGGCGGTCTTGTACCCGGCGGCAAGGAACCCCAGTCCACCGGCCTCGGCGACGGCAGCGGCGAGCTGCGGCACGGAGACGCCGCCTGCCATGGGGGCCTGCACGATCGGATGGGGGAAGAGATCGGTCAGCGCGGAGGACATGACGGCATGTTGTCACGTCCTCCGAACAAGTCCGAATCGACCCTTCCCCTTGGCATAGGCCAGCAATTTCCCAAGAGGATCAGCGCCCGTCGAACCCGGCCCCAGCACCCGTCGGACCCGAGCTCAGCGCCCGTTGAACGCGTCCTTCAGCCGCGAGAACAACCCCTGCTGCCCCGGCTGGAACTGCCCCTGCGGACGCTCCTCGCCCCGCAGCTTGGCCAGCTCGCGCAGCAACCGCTCCTGCTCGGGATCCAGCTTGGTCGGCGTCTGCACCTCGACGTGCACGATGAGGTCGCCGCGCCCGCCGCCGCGCAGATGCGTCACACCCCGCCCGTGCAGCGGAATCGACTGGCCGGACTGGGTGCCGGGCCGGATGTCGACCTCCTCCATGCCGTCCAGCGTCTCCAGCGGCACCTTCGTGCCGAGAGCCGCCGCCGTCATCGGGATCGTCACCGTGCAGTGCAGATCGTCGCCGCGCCGCTGGAACATCTGGTGCGGCAGCTCGTGGATCTCGACGTACAGGTCGCCGGCGGGACCACCGCCCGGGCCGACCTCGCCCTCACCGGCGAGCTGGATCCGCGTGCCGTTGTCGACACCGGCCGGGATCTTCACGGTCAGGGTCCGGCGGGACCGTACGCGCCCGTCGCCCGCGCACTCCGGGCACGGCGTCGGCACCACGGTGCCGAAGCCCTGGCACTGCGGACACGGCCGGGACGTCATGACCTGGCCCAGGAAGGACCGCGTCACCTGCGACACCTCACCGCGGCCGCGGCACATGTCACACGTCTGGGCGGAGGTGCCGGGAGCGGCCCCCTCACCGTTACAGGTGTTGCAGACGACGGCCGTGTCGACCTGGATGTCCTTCGTCGTGCCGAAGGCGGCCTCGTCGAGCTCGATCTCCAGCCGGATCATCGCGTCCTGGCCCCGGCGGGTACGCGAGCGCGGACCGCGCTGCGACGCCGTACCGAAGAACGCGTCCATGATGTCCGAGAAGTTCCCGAAGCCGCCCGCGCCGAAGCCACCGGCTCCGCCGCCGCCCGCCTGGGACAGCGGGTCGCCGCCGAGGTCGTAGACCTGCTTCTTCTGCGGGTCCGACAACACCTCGTAGGCGGCGTTGATCTCCTTGAACCGCTCCTGGGTCTTCGGATCCGGATTGACGTCCGGGTGCAGCTCGCGCGCGAGCCGCCGGAAGGCCTTCTTGATCTCTTCCTGCGACGCGTCGCGACGCACGCCGAGAACGGCGTAGTAGTCCGTGGCCACTTACGACTCCGCCAGGATCTGTCCGACGTACCGTGCCACTGCGCGTACCGCTCCCATCGTTCCCGGGTAATCCATGCGGGTCGGTCCGACCACGCCGAGCTTGGCGACTGCCTCGCCGCCCGAACCGTAGCCCACCGACACGACGGACGTGGAGTTGAGTCCCTCGTAGGCGTTCTCGTGCCCGATGCGCACGGTCATGCCCGAATCCCCGGCCTCGCCAAGGAGTTTGAGGAGCACGACCTGCTCCTCCAAGGCTTCCAGAACGGGCCGGATGGTGAGGGGGAAGTCATGTCCGAAGCGGGTGAGATTGGCGGTTCCGCCGATCATCAGCCGCTCCTCGTTCTCCTCGACGAGTGTCTCCAGCAGGGTGGAGAGCACGGCCGAGACGGTGCCGCGGTCCTCCATGTCGAAGGCCTCGGGGAGGTCCTCGACGAGGGTCGGCACATCGGTGAAGCGCCGCCCGGCGACCCGGCTGTTCAGCCGCGCCCGCAGATCCGCGAGCGACCCTTCGCCGAAGGGGGCCGGGCAGTCGACCATCCGCTGCTCGACCCGTCCGGTGTCCGTGATCAGTACGAGCATCACCCGCGCGGGCGCGAGGGACAGCAGCTCGACATGGCGGACGGTGGACCGGGTCAGCGACGGGTACTGCACGACGGCGACCTGCCGGGTGAGCTGCGCGAGCAGCCGCACGGTGCGCGCCACGACGTCGTCGAGGTCGACCGCGCCGTCGAGGAAGTTCTGGATGGCGCGCCGCTCCGGCGGGGTCATCGGTTTGACACCGGCGAGCTTGTCGACGAACAGCCGGTAGCCCTTGTCGGTGGGGATGCGCCCGGCACTGGTGTGCGGCTGGGCGATGAAACCCTCGTCCTCCAGGGCCGCCATGTCGTTACGGACGGTCGCCGGGGAGACACCGAGGTTGTGCCGCTCGGTCAGGGCCTTCGAGCCGACCGGCTCCTCGGTCCCGACGTAGTCCTGGACGATGGCACGCAACACCTGAAGCCTGCGTTCACTCAGCAATCGCGCACACCTCCAGAAGTCGTCCCCTCGGCGCCTCGCCTGGCACTCTGCGCTGGTGAGTGCCAACCGTCCCCGGCCAGTGTACGGCGGTGGGGTACGCCCCGGGCAAGGCCGGTCCAGCACCACCGTGCCCGACGGTGGTGTCGTTTAGCGTCGCGGTATGACGGTGACTTGGGAAGAGCTGGGGTGGGAACGGCTGGCGGCCGGGGTCGGACGGTGCCGGCTGCCGGGCTGGGACTGCACGGCGGGGCTGGTCGTCGGGGACGGCGGCGCGCTGCTCGTCGACGCCGGGTCGAGCCTCGGGGAGGGCGTGCGGTTGCGTACCCAGGCGCAGTGGCTCGCCGGTCACCGTGTGACTCATCTCGCGCTGACGCATCCGCACTTCGATCATGTCTTCGGGGCCGCGGCGTTCGCGGGGGCGGAGGTGTACGGCGCGGTGGGCGTGGACACGGTGTTCGCGCACGAGCGGGCGGAACTGCGCGCGGACGCCGTGCGCAACGGCCTCGACCAGGACGCGGCGGACGAGGCGATCGACGCCCTGGTCCACCCGCACCACCAGGTGAGCGGCGAGTGGACCCTCGACCTGGACGGCGGCCGTCAGGTCCTCCTGGCGAACGTGGGCCCGGCGCACACGGCCCACGATCTCGTCGTGCTCGTGCCGGCCGTCGCCTCTGGTGACCGGGAGGTGGTCTTCTGCGGCGACCTGGTGGAGGAGTCCGGCGAACCCCAGGCCGGCCCCGACGCCGTGCCGTCGCACTGGCCGGCGGCCCTGGACCGCCTCCTCGACCTGGGCGGTGAGGACGCACTGTACGTGCCCGGTCACGGAGCGGTGGTGGACGCGGAGTTCGTACGGCGCCAGCGCGACGCTCTGGCCACCCGCTTCGGCGTGTCGGGCTGAACGGCGGGACGCGCGGGCCGGGCTTCTCCTATCGTCATCCGAATGCGCCAGTACTCCGCCGACCTGACCCCGCCCTGGAAGAAGTCCGAGCCGGCCCCCGAGGTCCCGGCGGACCCGGGCCTGGTGGTGGAGGAGCCGGGCACCGGCTTCTGCGGCGCGGTGATCCGCTGCGAGGCGGGCACGGTGACGCTGGAGGACCGCTTCGGCAAGCACCGGGTGTTCCCGCTGGAGCCGCGCGGGTTCCTGCTGGAGGGCAAGGTGGTGACGCTCGTACGGCCCGCGGGGGCCGCGCCGGTACGCCCCACCCGTACGGCCTCCGGTTCGGTCGCCGTCCCCGGCGCCCGCGCACGGGTGGCCCGCGCCGGCCGTATCTATGTCGAGGGCCGGCACGACGCCGAGCTGGTCGAGAAGGTCTGGGGCGACGACCTGCGCGTCGAGGGCGTGGTCGTGGAGTACCTGGAGGGCGTGGACGACCTGCCGTCGATCGTCGCCGAGTTCGCCCCGGGGCCGGACGCCCGGCTGGGGGTCCTGGTCGACCACCTGGTACCCGGCACGAAGGAGTGGCGCATCGCCCAGTCGGTGACCAGCGAGCACGCGCTGGTGGTGGGGCACCCGTACATCGACATCTGGGAGGCGGTGAAGCCGTCGTCCCTGGGGATCGCCGGGTGGCCGCGGGTGCCGCACGGGCAGGACTGGAAGACGGGGGTGTGCCGGGCGCTGGGCTGGCCGTCGGAGAACACCGGGGCGGTGTGGCAGGCGATCCTGAAGCGGGTGGGGTCCTACAAGGACCTGGAGCCGGAGTTGCTGGGGCGGGTGGAGGAGCTGATCGACTTCGTCACCGCTCCGGCGTAGCCACGCGGGACCGCTCAGTCCACCAGGTCCCGCACGACCGCGTCCGCCAGCAGCCGCCCCCGCAGGGTCAGCACCGCACGCCCCTCGGCATACGGCCCCTCCTGAAGCAGCCCGTCCCCCAGCGCCCGCCGCGACGCCGCAAGCCCCTCCTCCCGCAGCAGCTCCAGCGGCACCCCGTCCCGAAGCCGCAGCTCCAGCAGGATCCGCTCCACCCTGCGGTCCTCCTCCGACAGCAGCTCCCGCCCGGCCCCCGGCGACCGCCCCGCGGCCAGCGCGGCCGCGTAGGCGCCCGGATGCTTCACGTTCCACCAGCGCACCCCGCCCACGTGCGAGTGGGCTCCGGGGCCCGCGCCCCACCAGTCGGCGCCCCGCCAGTACAGCTCGTTGTGGAGGCAGCGGGCAGCCTCGGAGGTCGCCCAGTTGGAGACCTCGTACCAGTCGAAACCGGCCGCGGCGAAGGTCTCCTCGGCGATCAGGTAGCGGTCCGCGTGGACGTCGTCGTCGGTCATGGGGACCTCGCCACGGCGAATACGGCGAGCGAGCTGGGTGCCCTCCTCGACGATCAGGGCGTACGCCGAGACGTGGTCGGGTCCGGCGCCGATCGCGGCCTCCAGGGAGGCCCGCCAGTCGTCGTCCGACTCGCCGGGGGTGCCGTAGATCAGGTCCAGGTTGACGTGCTCGAAGCCCGCCGCGCGGGCCTCGGCGACGCAGGCCTCGGGGCGGCCGGGGGTGTGGGTGCGGTCCAGGATCTTCAGTACGTGCTGCCTGGCGCTCTGCATTCCGAAGGAGATCCGGTTGAAGCCGCCCTCGCGGAGCGTGGCCAGGTAGGCCGGGTCGACCGACTCCGGGTTGGCCTCCGTGGTGATCTCCGCGTCCGGCGCCAGTCCGAACTCGTCGCGGATCGCCCCCAGCATCCGTACGAGATCAGCGGCGGCCAGCAGCGTGGGCGTACCGCCGCCGACGAAGACCGTGCGGACCTCGCGCGGGTCGTCGCCGAGGACCTTGCGGGCGAGGCGGACCTCGTCGACGAGGGTCTCGGCGTAGTTGTCGCGGGAGGCCAGCACCCCGCCCGTGCCGCGCAGCTCGGTCGCGGTGTAGGTGTTGAAGTCGCAGTAGCCGCAGCGGGTCGCGCAGTACGGGACGTGCAGATAGAAGCCGAGGGGGCGGTCGGCCGCGGCGGCGAGCGCGGACGCGGGGAGCGCGCCGTCGGCGGGGACGGGTTCGCCGTCGGGGAGTGCGGAGGGCATGTCCTCCATTCTCCCGTACCTCGCCGGTTACTCGGCCTGGAGCACCAGCAGCGCCAGATCGTCCTCCGGCGGACGGCCGCTGAACTCGTGCACCAGCCTGCGGATGCGTTCCGCGATCAGCTGGGCGTTCAGGCCCGCGCACCCGGCGAGGGCGGTCGCGAGGCCGTCGCCGTCGTCGAACTGACGGGAGCCGCTGCGCCGCTCCGTCACCCCGTCGGTGACGCACAGCAGGGTGTCGCCGGAGCGCAGCTCGAAGGTCTCGGAGGTGTACGTGGCGTCCTCGATGACCCCGAGGAGGGTCTGCGGGTGGGCGGCGGTGTGGACCTCGCCGCCCACGCCCAGCAGCAGGGGCAGCGGGTGCCCGGCGGAGGCGAGGGTGCAGCGGACGCCGCCGTCGAAGGGGGTGAGCTCGCCGTAGAGGAGGGACAGGAAGCGGGTCTGGGGGCCGTCGCCGGGGGCGACCGGGCCGACGAGGGCGCGGGCGGCGGCGTCGGCGGCCTCCGTGGCGTCGTCGAGGAGGAGCTGGTTGAGACGGTCGAGGACGTCGGCGACGCGGTAGCCCTCGCGGGCCAGCAGCCGCAGCCAGGGGCGGGCGATGCCGATCACCACGGCCGCCTCGGGGCCCTTGCCCTGGACGTCGCCGATGGCGAAGCACCAGCGGCCGTCACCGGCCGGGAAGAGGTCGTAGAAGTCGCCGCTCGGGCCGCCCTTGTCGCACGGCTCGTACACCAGGGCGCTGACCACCCCGGGGATCTCGGCGACCGCGCCGGGCAGCAGTCCGCGCTGCAGGACCCGGCTGATGGTGGCCTGCCGGGCGTACTGGCGGGCGGCGCCGATGGCGAGGGCGACCCGGCGGCTGAGGTCCTCGACAAGACCGGTGACCTCGTCGGGAAAGCGCACCAGGCCGGCCCGTCCGATGACCAGCGTGCCCAGCGGGCGGCCACCGGCGACCAGGCGGTAGGCGAGCGCCGTGCCGCGCACCCCGCGCGCCCCGAGCGCCTCGCCGGGCCAGGGGTAGGGGGCGGGTCCGGTGCGGTGGGTGTCGGGCGGCAGCGGCGGCTCCTTCTCCAGGGCGCGGCGCAGCTCCTCGATGAGGTTCTCGGAGCCGTGCCAGACGCGGGCCAGCCGGGGCCCGGTGCCCGCGGTGCCGTCGACCGCCCAGCCGCCCTCGGCCTCGCCCGACCGGGGGTATCCCCAGCGCCCGGCGACCTCGTCCTCCAGCCAGACCGCGCACCAGTCCGCCAGCCGCGGCACGATCAGCTGGCCGGCGAGCGCGGCGACCAGGTTCTCGTCGAGCTGCCCGGCGAGCAGGTCGGAGGCCTCGGCGAGGAAGGACAGGGCACCCCGGTTGAGCCAGTCCCGTTCGCGCTCGGCACGCTGCGGCTCGGGCGCGAGGATCTCCGCGACGCGCAGCCCGCGCTCCAGCGCGCGCTCCTCCGCGTACGCCTCGATGTCGTCCCTGGCGGCCATCGGGTCCTCGGCGGGCAGCCGCGCCCACACGGTCTTGGCGCCGGTGCGGTAGGTGACGCCCCAGGACTCGGCGAGCCGGGACACGAGGCGCAGGCCGCGGCCGTACTCCGGGGTCTCGTAGGGCGCCTCGATCTCGCCGTCGCGCGGGGCGCGCGAGGGATGGTGGTCCAGGACCTCGACGAGCAGGTCACCGGTCTCGTCCTCCAGCCGGCAGGCGAGCTCGACATCGGTACCGGCGTGCACGACGGCGTTGGTGACGAGTTCGCTGACGACCACGACGGCGTCGTCGACGAGCCGGTCGGTGAGGTGTTCGGTGCCGGGGAGGCCGGAGGCGGACCATTCGGTGAGGGCACCGCGCACGAGGGTGCGCGCGGAGCCCGGGGAGAGCGCGCTGCCGGGGAGGGTGGTGCGCGTTTCCGCGCCCGCGCCCCCGTGCACAGGCACACCAGAGGCACGGGTAACGGTCTCCCGTTGCGCCGGAATGGCCCCCATGGACAGCTCCCAGAACGGTTCGTACGAATACGCCTCAGTCGACGCCGACAGAGTGACAGACTGGCCACGCCCATAAGCACCGAGTTACCGAAGTGGGCCGCCATGAGTGAGAACCGTGCTACGCGTGTGCTCGAAGACGGACAGAAAGACGGTCAAATTCGAGCATCGGAACTGCGCCCACTGCTCGCCGCGATGACCGCGGCCCGGGACGGCGACTTCCGCAGGCTCCCGGAGACCGGTGAGGGAGTGGTGGCCGAGCTGACGGCCGCCTTCAACCAGATCATGGACCGCAGCACCCACTTCAACGGTGAAGTGCAGCGGGTCAAAAGGGAGTTGGTGCGGCACGGCCGGCTCGACGAGCGGCTCTCGGCGAGCCCGGGGCAGGGCGACTGGACGACCCGCGTCAACGACGTGAACCATGTGCTCGACGCCCTGGTGGCCCCGGCGGCGAACGCGACGCGCGTGCTGGACGCGGTGGCCGGCGGCGACCTCACCCAGCGCGTCGACCTGCACGACGGCAGCCGTCAGTTACGCGGTGACCTGCGCAGACTCGGCCGTGCCGTGAACAAGATGGTCGACCAGCTCTCCCTGTTCACCGGCGAGGTGACCCGGGTGGCCCGCGAAGTCGGCACCGAGGGCCGGCTCGGCGGCCGGGCCAAGGTGCAGGGTCTGTCCGGAAGCTGGCGGGATGTGACCGAGGCCGTCAACACGATGGCGTCCCGGCTGACCGCGCAGGTCCGGGACATCGCGCTCGTGACCACGGCGGTGGCCCGCGGCGACCTGACCCGCACGGTCACCGTCGAGGCGACCGGCGAGCTCCTCGAACTGAAACTGACCGTCAACACGATGGTCGATCAGCTCTCCGCCTTCGCCGACGAGGTGACGAGGGTCGCCCGCGAGGTCGGCACGGAGGGACAGCTGGGTGGCCGGGCCCAGGTCCGTGGCGTCTCCGGTGTCTGGAAGGACCTCACCGACAACGTCAACTTCATGGCGTCGAACCTGACCTCCCAGGTCCGCAACATCGCCCAGGTGACAACGGCCGTCGCCAACGGCGACCTGAGCCAGAAGATCACCGTCGACGCCAAGGGCGAGATCCTGGAGCTGAAGTCGACGATCAACACGATGGTCGACCAGCTCTCCGCCTTCGCCGACGAGGTGACGAGGGTCGCCCGTGAGGTCGGCACCGAAGGAAACCTGGGTGGCCGGGCCCAGGTCCGTGGCGTCTCCGGCGTCTGGAAAGACCTCACCGACAACGTCAACTTCATGGCGGACAACCTCACTTCGCAGGTCCGCAACATCGCCCTGGTGTCGACGGCCGTGGCCCAGGGCGACCTCGGCAAGAAGATCACGGTCGAGGCGAAGGGCGAGATCCTGGAGCTGAAGTCGACGATCAACACGATGGTCGACCAACTCTCCGCCTTCGCCGACGAGGTCACCCGCGTCGCCCGCGAGGTCGGCACCGAAGGAAACCTCGGCGGCCAGGCCCAGGTCCGAGGCGTCTCCGGCGTCTGGAAAGACCTCACCGACAACGTCAACTTCATGGCGCTGAACCTGACCTCCCAGGTCCGCAACATCGCCCAGGTCACCACCGCCGTCGCCAACGGCGACCTGTCGAAGAAGATCACGGTTGACGCACGCGGCGAGATCCTCGAACTCAAGGACACCGTCAACACGATGGTGGAGCAGCTGCGCGCCTTCGCCGACGAGGTGACGAGGGTCGCCCGCGAGGTCGGCACCGACGGCCGGCTCGGCGGGCGCGCCCAGGTGCTGGGCGTCTCCGGGGTCTGGCGCGACCTCACCGACAACGTCAACTACATGGCGGACAACCTGACCTCCCAGGTCCGCAACATCGCCCAGGTCACCACCGCCGTCGCCAACGGCGACCTCTCCAAGAAGATCGACGTCGACGCTCGCGGCGAGATCCTGGAGCTGAAGACCGCCATCAACACGATGGTCGACACCCTGTCCTCCTTCTCCTCCGAGGTCACGCGCGTGGCCCGCGAGGTCGGCTCCGAGGGCCAACTCGGCGGCCAGGCACGCGTCGAGGGCGTCTACGGCACCTGGAAGCGCCTGACGACGAACGTCAACGAACTCGCCCTGAACCTCACCACCCAGGTCCGCGCCATCGCCGAGGTCGCCTCCGCCGTGGCCCAGGGCGACATGTCCCGCTCGATCACGGTCGAGGCGCGCGGCGAGGTCGCCGAGCTGAAGGACAACATCAACCTGATGGTGGCCAACCTGCGCGAGACGACCCGCGCCAAGGACTGGCTGGAGTCCAACCTGGCCCGGCTCGCCGCGCTGATGCAGGGCCACCGCGACCTGATGGAGGTCGCCGACCTGCTGTTGCGCGAGCTGACGCCGCTGGTCAACGCCCAGTACGGCGCGTTCTTCCTGGCAGACCCGGACGAGGAGAGCGCCGCGCTGCGCACCACCGTTCCCGCGAAGGGACTCGCCTTCATCGCCGGGTACGGCTCGGCGCAGGGCGCGACCGTCGAGACCGGCGGCCTCCCGGTGCACGGCCTGGTCCGGCAGGCGGCCCGCGAGAAGAAGCGGATCCTGGTCGAGGAGGCCCCGCCGGACTACATCAAGATCAACAGCGGGCTCGGCGAGGCGGCGCCCACCAGCGTCGTCATCATCCCGATCCTCTTCGAGGACAAGCTCCTCGGCGTGATCGAACTGGCCTCGTTCTCCCGCTTCTCCGACGTGCACCTGGCCTTCTTCGACCAGTTCGTGAACACCATCGCCGTCGCGATCAACACGATCATCGCCAACTCCCGTACGGAGTCCCTGCTCGGCGAGTCCCAGCGCCTGGCCATGCAGCTCCAGGAACGCTCCGACGAACTCCAGATGCAGCAGGCGGAGCTGCAGCGCTCCAACGCCGAACTGGAGGAGAAGGCGGCCCTGCTGGCCACCTCCTCCCAGTACAAGTCGGAGTTCCTGGCGAACATGTCCCACGAGCTGCGCACCCCGCTGAACTCCCTGCTGATCCTGGCGAGGCTGCTGTCGGACAACCCGGACGGCCACCTCACCGACCAGGAGGTCCAGTTCGCGACGACGATCCACCGCTCGGGCTCGGACCTCCTGCAGCTGATCAACGACATCCTGGACCTGTCGAAGATCGAGGCGGGCCGGATGGACGTACGCCCGAAGAAGCTGCCGCTCATCAAGCTGCTGGACTACGTCCACGCCACCTTCCGCCCGCTCACCCTGGACCGGGGGCTCGCCTTCGAGGTGTCGGTCGGCGAGGACGTGCCGCGCGAGATGTACTCGGACGAGCAGCGCCTGCAGCAGATCCTGCGCAACCTCCTGTCCAACGCGATCAAGTTCACCGCGACCGGCAGGGTCGAGCTGCGCGTGAACCGGGTGAAGGACCCCGAGCACCACTACGTCCGGGAGAGCGACGAGGTGATCGCGTTCTCGGTGTCCGACACCGGCATCGGCATCGCGGCGGAGAAGCTCCCGGTGATCTTCGAGGCGTTCCAGCAGGCCGACGGCACCACCAACCGCAAGTACGGCGGCACCGGCCTCGGCCTGTCCATCAGCCGGGAGATCGCGGGCCTGCTGGGCGGCCGTATCGTCGCCGAGAGCGAGCCCGGCAAGGGTTCCACGTTCACGCTGTACGTCCCGGTCGTCAGCCCCGGCCACGCGGCCACCGGCCCGACGCCCGAGAACCGTCCGCTGCCGGTGCCGGAGCAGCTGTCGGCCGAGACGTACCCGGCCGCGCACGACGCCGACGAGTCGTGGCCGACGCCGACCAAGCTGGAGGCGTGGCAGACGGGCCGGGCGGGCCAGGTCCTGCCCGGCCGACGCGTACTGATAGTGGACGACGACATCCGCAACGTCTTCGCGCTCACCCATGTCCTCGGCCGGGTCGGCATGCCGGTCCTGTACGCGGAGAACGGCCGCGAGGGCATCGAGACCCTGGAGCGCAACCCGGACGTCGAACTCGTCCTGATGGACATCATGATGCCGGAGATGGACGGCTACGAGACGATCTCCGCCATCCGCCGCACCCCGCGCTGGACGGACCTCCCCATCGTCGCGCTGACCGCGAAGGCCATGCCCGGGGACCGGGAGAAGTCCATCGCGCGGGGCGCCAACGACTACGTACCGAAACCGGTGGACGTGGATCAGCTGCTGACCGTCGTCTGCGACCTCCTGGACCCCGAGGCCGCGGAGCCGAAGAACACCGTAGGACCGGGACCGGACGCTTCCGAGGGGGAAGAGGTCCCGCCGACCATCACCGAATGAGGCCACTTCATCATGAGCGCTGAGGCAACGACCGACGAGCGTGCCGGCATCCTCCTGGTCGACGACATGGAGGACAACCTGATCGCGCTGGAGGCCGTCCTGGGGTCCCTCAACGAACCGCTCGTCCGCGCGCGTTCGGGCGAGGAGGCGATGAAGGCGCTGCTGCGGCAACGCTTCGCCCTGGTCCTGCTCGATGTCCGCATGCCCGGCATGGACGGCTTCGAGACCGCCACCAACATCAAACGGCTCGACCAGACCAAGGACGTCCCGATCATCTTCCTGACCGGCGCGGAGGACGAGCCGGCCTACGCCTTCCGCGGCTACGCGACCGGCGCCGCGGACTACCTGACCAAGCCGTTCGATCCCTGGGTGTTACGCGCCAAGGTGACGGTCTTCCTGGACCTGTACCGCAAGAACAGGCAGTTGGAGCACCTGCTGAGCCGCGAGCACGTCCACAGCAAGGAGCTGAGTGCGCAGGTGGCATCCCTTGAGGAGCGACTCTCCGATGACGTCCCCCCGGACATGACGGACCTCCGCGCAAGGGTCCACGAGATACGTCGACTTATCGGCAAAGGGTGAGCCGACCAACCCAAGGGGCGCGGGGAACTGCGCGAGCAACCACGTACTACCCGCAGCCGCCAGCAGTCCCCGCCACCCCTCCCCTACGGCGCTACGCCTCGCGCGTACCGGCGTACATCTCCTCAATAAGCCCCTTGTACTCCCGCTCCACAACCGGCCGCTTCAACTTCAGACTCGGCGTGATCTCCCCGTGCTCCACATCAAGATCCCGAGGCAGCAACCGGAACTTCTTGATGGTCTGCCACTTCTGAAGCCCCTCGTTGAGCTTCTTCACGTACCCGTCGACCATCTCGACCGTCTGCGGCGCCGCCACGATGTCCGCGTACGACTTCCCGGCGAGCCCGTTCTCCTCGGCCCAGGCGACGATCGCGACCTCGTCCAGCGCGATGAGCGCCGTACAGAAGTTCCGGTCGGCCCCGTGCACCAGGATGTTGGAGACGTACGGGCACACCGCCTTGAACTGCCCCTCGACCTCGGCCGGCGCGATGTACTTGCCGCCCGACGTTTTGATCAGGTCCTTCTTGCGGTCGGTGATGCGCAGGTATCCGTCGGGCGAGAGCTCACCGATGTCACCGGTGTGGAACCAGCCGTCCGACTCCAGCACCTCGGCGGTCTTGTCGGGCAGCCCGTGGTAGCCCTCCATGATGCCGGGGCCGCGCAGCAGGATCTCCCCGTCGTCCGCGATACGCACCTCCGTGCCGGGCAGCGGCTTGCCGACCGTGCCGGTGCGGTAGGCCTCGCCGGGGTTGACGAAGGACGCGGCCGAGGACTCCGTGAGCCCGTAGCCCTCCAGGATGTGGATGCCGGCACCGGCGAAGAAGTAGCCGATCTCCGGCGCGAGCGCGGCGCTGCCCGACACGCACGCGCGCAGGTTGCCGCCGAAGGCCTCGCGGATCTTGGCGTACACCAGCGTGTCGGCGACCTTGTGCTTGGCGGCGAGCCCGAAGGGCGCGGAGTGGGTGCCGGTGCGCCGGAAGTTGTCCTGGGTGACCTTGGCGTACTCGCGGGAGACCTCGGCGGCCCACTGGAAGATCTTGTACTTGGCGCCGCCGCCCGCACGGGCCTTGGCGGCGACTCCGTTGTAGACCTTCTCGAAGATGCGCGGGACGGCCGCCATGTACGTCGGCTGCACGACCGGCAGATTCTCGATGATCTTGTCGACGCGGCCGTCGACGGCTGTGACGTGGCCGACCTCGATCTGCCCACTGGTCAGCACCTTGCCGAAGACGTGCGCGAGCGGCAGCCACAGGTACTGCACGTCCTCCGGGCCGACCAGACCGGTCGCGGCGATGGCCTTCGCCATGTACGCCCAGTTGTCGTGCGGCAGCCGTACGCCCTTGGGGCGGCCGGTGGTGCCGGAGGTGTAGATCAGGGTGGCCAGCTGGTCCTTGGTGATCGCGCCGACCCGCTGCTTGATCAGCTCCGGGTCCTTCTCCAGCCGGGCCGCGCCGCGCTTCTCCAGCTCGTCCAGGGTGAGGATCCAGTCGGCGGTCTCGACGCCGGCCGGGTCGATCACGACGACATGGGTGAGGTTCGGCAGCTCCGCGCGCTTCTCGACCGCCTTGGCCAGCTGCGCCGCGTCCTCGGCGATCAGCACCCGGCTCTCGGAGTCGGAGAGGATGAACGCCGACTCCTCGGCGTTGGTCTGCGGATAGACCGTGGTGGTGGCCGCGCCGGCGCACATGATGCCGAGGTCGGCCAGTATCCACTCGATACGAGTCGAGGAGGCGAGGGCGACGCGCTGCTCGGGCTGGACGCCCAGCTCGATGAGTCCGGCCGCGATGGCGTAGACCCGCTGGGCGGACTGCGCCCAGCTCAGCGACTTCCAGTCGTCCGGGCCCTCACCCGAGGCGGGGGCCACTGGATGGCGGTATGCCTCGGCGTCCGGTGTGGCCGCCACACGCTCCAGGAAGAGGGTCGCCACGCTCGGCGGACGGTTCTCGATCAGTGTCTGTGTGTCGCTCACGACATCCTCCGGGGGCCCGCGACTGTGCGGCTGGCTCAACAGCCGGCTGGTGCGGCCGGCTCATTACGGCGGTCTTCACTCGCGTGCCGTTGTTTAACTCGCGAGTAACTATCGAGCAGGGATCAGAGTAAAGGTCGACCGGCCGACGCGTAAGGGTCCGCGGCTTGTCACTTCCACCAGAGAGTCACCCCTTTTACGAGCCCGTACGTGCAGAGGCCCGCCGCACTTGCGTACGACGAGCCCCTGTTGCACCGGTTTGCCGGGTCACCGCCTGTTACCAGCGGTTACTTCTTGCCCTTGCCCGACCCCGCGCTGTCATCGCTGGAGAGCACCGCGATGAAGGCCTCCTGCGGAACCTCCACGGAACCCACCATCTTCATCCGCTTCTTGCCTTCCTTCTGCTTCTCCAGCAGCTTGCGCTTACGGGAGATGTCGCCGCCGTAGCACTTGGCGAGGACGTCCTTGCGGATGGCGCGGATGGTCTCGCGGGCGATCACCCGGGAGCCGATGGCGGCCTGGATGGGCACCTCGAAGGCCTGCCGCGGGATGAGCTCGCGCAGCTTGGCGACGAGCCGCACACCGTAGGCGTACGCCGCGTCCTTGTGGGTGATCGCCGAGAAGGCGTCGACCTTGTCGCCGTGCAGCAGGATGTCGACCTTGACCAGGCTGGAGGTCTGCTCGCCGGTGGGCTCGTAGTCGAGCGAGGCGTAACCCCGCGTCTTGGACTTCAGCTGGTCGAAGAAGTCGAAGACGATCTCCGCGAGCGGCAGCGTGTAGCGGATCTCGACGCGGTCCTCGGAGAGGTAGTCCATGCCGAGCAGGGTGCCGCGCCGGGTCTGGCACAGCTCCATGATCGAGCCGATGAACTCGGTCGGCGCGAGGATCGTGGCGCGTACGACGGGCTCGTACACGTCGTTGATCTTGCCCTCGGGGAACTCGCTCGGGTTGGTGACGGTGTGCTCGCTGCCGTCCTCCATCACGACCCGGTAGACCACGTTGGGCGCGGTCGCGATCAGGTCGAGCCCGAACTCGCGCTCCAGCCGCTCACGGATCACGTCGAGGTGCAGCAGGCCGAGGAAGCCGACGCGGAAGCCGAAGCCGAGCGCGGCGGAGGTCTCCGGCTCGTAGACCAGCGCGGCGTCGTTGAGCTGGAGCTTGTCCAGGGCCTCGCGCAGTTCGGGGTAGTCGGAGCCGTCCAGCGGATACAGGCCGGAGAAGACCATCGGCTTCGGGTCCTTGTACCCGCCGAGAGCCTCCGTGGCGCCCTTCTGCTGGCTGGTGACGGTGTCACCGACCTTGGACTGGCGGACGTCCTTCACACCGGTGATGAGGTAGCCCACCTCACCGACGCCGAGGCCGTCGGCGCCCAGCATCTCGGGCGAGTTGGTGCCGATCTCCAGCAGCTCGTGGGTGGCGCCCGTCGACATCATCCTGATGCGCTCGCGCTTGTTGAGCTGGCCGTCGATGACACGGACGTAGGTGACCACGCCCCGGTAGGAGTCGTAGACGGAGTCGAAGATCATCGCGCGGGCGGGGGCGTCCTTGACGCCGACCGGCGCGGGGACCTCCTTGACCACCCGGTCGAGCAGGGCGTCGACACCGACACCCGTCTTGGCGGAGACCCGCAGCACGTCGCTCGGGTCGCAGCCGACCAGGTTGGCGAGCTCCTCGGCGAACTTCTCGGGCTGCGCGGCCGGCAGGTCGATCTTGTTCAGCACGGGGATGATCGTGAGGTCGTTCTCCATCGCCAGGTAGAGGTTGGCGAGGGTCTGGGCCTCGATGCCCTGGGCGGCGTCGACGAGGAGGATGGTCCCCTCGCAGGCGGCCAGCGACCGCGAGACCTCGTAGGTGAAGTCGACGTGCCCCGGGGTGTCGATCATGTTGAGGATGTGCGTGTTGCCGGGTTCGTGGGTGGGAGCCCACGGCAGCCGCACCGCCTGGGACTTGATCGTGATGCCGCGCTCGCGCTCGATGTCCATCCGGTCGAGGTACTGAGCACGCATCTGCCGCTGCTCGACCACACCGGTCAGCTGGAGCATCCGGTCGGCGAGCGTGGACTTGCCGTGGTCGATGTGCGCGATGATGCAGAAATTGCGGATCAGAGCCGGGTCGGTACGGCTCGGCTCGGGCACATTGTTAGGGGTCGCGGGCACGCAGGGTCCTGTCTCTTGAGGCGCCTTATGCCTCGGGTCGGATCGATACGTAGGTTCCATGGTCCCACGGGCGGCGACCTGGAGCTGGTTTGGGCCATTCTCCGGGCCACTGGTAGCCTGGGTGGCTGTGTCTCATGCCCTCTCAGCGCGAGGCACACCCCAAGAAAATCACCGGTACGGGTCGCGTGCGGCCTCGTACCAGAACCTGAAAAGGCTCATTCGTGGCGAACATCAAGTCCCAGATCAAGCGGATCAAGACCAACGAGAAGGCTCGGCTGCGCAACAAGGCCGTCAAGTCCTCCCTGAAGACCGCGATCCGCAAGGCCCGTGAGGCCGCTGCCGCGGGTGACGTCGAGAAGGCCACCGAGTACCAGCGCGCCGCGTCGCGTGCGCTCGACAAGGCCGTCTCGAAGGGCGTCATCCACAAGAACCAGGCCGCCAACAAGAAGTCGGCGCTTGCTTCGAAGGTCGCGTCCATCCAGGGCTGACACCTTTGTGATCTGACCGCCGGAGGGAATCGAGCGGGCCCTCTCTCATCCGCTCCCGTCCGGCACCCCGAGCCTGTACGCGGCCTGCGTTCGCCACGCGGGTACGGGCTCAGCATCTTGAACCGAAGACCCCGGCACCCCGCCCTTCCCCAGGGCGGGTGCCGGGGCCTTCGGCGTGCTCGCGTCAGGTCCAGAAGTCGTTGGACTTGTCGATGTCCTCGAGGCACTCGTCGAGATCGGTGATCTTGTCGCCGACGATCCGGAAGACGATGCCCCCGTTCTCGTCGATGTGCTTGTCGCCCCGGTCGGCGGTGAAGCGGTGCACGGTGATGGCGTGCCCACGGCCGTCCACGAATATGTTGCGCAGCTCGACCTGGAACGACCCGCCCGTCTCCGAGTAGAGCCGGCCGTAGTACCCGTCGAGGATCGAGTCGATCCCCTTGAAGTCCCCCGAGAGCGGGTGCGAGCCGGGTACGTGATGCGTGCAGTCCCCGGTCATCATGCCGCGCAGGGTGTCCATGTCTCCGCGCTGGAAGGCTTCGTAGCCCTTGCGGACGAGAGCGGCGTGCGGGTGTTCAGCCATGGTGGTCGCCACCTTTCCCCATTCCGGCGATGTACGGCTGATACGCCCGATTCTCCTCTCCCGCCCCTAGCTCCGCCCTCTGGAACGGGCCGCCCGCGCGATCGTCACGACCGCCTTCTCCAGGGCGTACTCGGGGTCGTCGCCGCCGCCCTTCACCCCGGCGTCCGCCTCGGCGACCGCCCGCAGCGCCAGCGCCACCCCGTCGGGCGTCCAGCCGCGCATCTGCTGCCGCACACGGTCGATCTTCCAGGGCGGCATGCCGAGCTCGCGCGCCAGGTCGGCGGGGCGGCCGCCCCGGGCTGAGGACAGCTTCCCGATGGCCCGGACGCCCTGGGCGAGCGCGCTGGTGATCAGCACGGGCGCCACACCGGTCGACAGCGACCAGCGCAGCGCCTCCAGCGCCTCCGCGGCCCGCCCCTCGACCGCCCGGTCGGCCACGGTGAAGCTCGACGCCTCGGCCCGGCCCGTGTAGTACCGCCCGACCACGGCCTCGTCGACGGTCCCCTCGACATCGGCGACCAGCTGACTCACCGCGGACGCCAGCTCCCGCAGATCGCTGCCGATGGCATCGACCAGCGCCTGACAGGCCTCCGGCGTCGCGGACCTCCCGGTCGCCCGGAACTCGCTCCGCACGAACGCCAGCCGGTCCGCGGGCTTGGTCATCTTCGGGCACGCAACCTCCCTCGCGCCCGCCTTGCGGGCGGCGTCGAGCAGCTTCTTGCCCTTGACCCCACCGGCGTGCACCAGCACGAGGGTGATCTCCTCGGCCGGTGCCCCCAGATACGCCGTCACGTCCTTGATCGTGTCGGCCGACAGATCCTGCGCACCCCGCACGACCACGACCTTGCGCTCCGCGAACAGCGAGGGACTGGTCAACTCCGCCAGCGTGCCCGGCTGCAACTGGTCCGAGGTCAGCTCCCGCACATCCGTGTCCGCGTCGGCGGCCCGTGCGGCAACCACCACCTCCCGCACGGCACGGTCGAGCAGCAGCTCCTCCTGACCCACGGCAAGGGTCACAGGGGCGAGGGGATCGTCGTTCGCACTCTTCCTGGCCATCGCGCCAAGCATGTCACGGGGCACTGACAGCCGACGCCGACGGGAAGGCCGTGCCGGGGGCGTGGGTCACAGTCGCCGTGTGCCTCGCGGGATGCCCAGCCGTCAGCCGTCAGCCGTCAGCCGCCAGCCGCCAGCCGCCAGCCGCCAGCCGCCAGCCGCCAGCCGCCAGCCGCCAGCCAGGCTACGGCTCCTCCCGCCAGCCGTCCCAGTCCGCTACGAACTCGTTCAGCTCCCCGGCGTCGAGCCGCTCGGCCTCGTCCCGCAGCAGTACCAACCACTGCGCGTCCTCGGCGTCGTCCTCCCCCGCCAGCGCGTCCCGCACCAGCCGGGGCTCCTCGTCGACCCCGAACCGCTCCCCGAGCGCCTCGGCGACCTCCTCCGCGGCGTCACGATCGGGCAGCACCAGCACATGTCTCACATCGCTCACGGGGCAATTCTCGGGCACCGAGGAGCGCCGGACGGCTATCGGGGTCGCGCACTCGCCCAGCCCCGGGTGCCCGCTGCCGCATCAGCCCTCCCGGCCGGGCTCCCGCACCGTCGGCACCCGGTCCAGCTCGATCCCGAACCGCTCCCGGTACACCCCCAGCACCTCCTCGTCCGTGCCCAGCTCCCACTCCTCCCGTGTCCCGTCGGCCGCCGTCGCCTTGAACGTGCGGCCGCTGAGCGTGATCCGCCCTCCTTCCTCCGTCACCCGCGAGCACACCAGCGACTGGGTGAAGTGCGAGGCCGGTGAGGTGCTGTGCCACCACGCCCCGGCCACGAAGTCGCCGAGCACCCGCGGCCGCCGCTCCAGCCGGTATTCCGTTCTGCCTTCCATGACGACGTCCAGGTCCGCCGCCTCCGCCGCGTCGTGCCCGCCGCGCACCCCGGCCGCGTCCGGACCGGCCTCGACGATCCGGAACACGCCCGCCGGATCCTTCTGCTCGCCCCGCGCCTCGAACGCCAGCGGATGGTGGCTGTGCGCCCCGAAGCCGACATCCGCAAGCCAGGTGCCGCCGTCCACCGTCCGCACCTTCAGCGCCATGTGGTCGTAGGGGATCCCGAGCTTCCCCTCCGGCCCGTGCACCCGCGCCGCCAGCAACGTCACGTCGAAGCCCAGCGCGCCGAGCAACGCCCCGAACGCTCCATTCAGTTCGTAGCAGAAACCACCCCGTCTCGCCCCCACCACCTTGTCCAGCAGCCGCTTCTCCTCCAGGACGATCTCCTCGCCCCGGTGCACCGACAGGTTCTCGAACGGCACGGTCTGCAGATGACGCAGATGCAGCTCACGCAGCACGTCCACGGTCGGCCACGCCGGGTGCTCGACCCCCAGGCGCCGAAGATAGGCATCAACCTCAACGGAATCCATGCCCTCAGTCTCCCGCCACCCGCAGCCGCGCGCCCGTACCCGCGACCGCCAGCGCCCCGTCCTCGTCCGTCCGCAGCACCACCGCGCCCTGCGCCCGCAGCGCCGCGACGGTACTGGGAGCCGGGTGCCCGTACGGGTTGTCCGCACCGCAGCTGATCAACGCCAGCCGCGGCGCCGCCCTGCGTATGAGCTCCGGATCCTGGTACGCCGAGCCGTGATGGGCGACCTTGAGCACATCCACACCGCCCAGCAGCACCCCCGCCGGCGATCTCAACAGTGCCCGCTGGGCCGGGGGTTCGAGATCACCGAGCAGCAGCAGCCGCAGCCCGGCCGACCGCACGAGCAGGGTGACGCTCGCGTCGTTCGGCCCGTCCGGGGTCATGGCCGTGGGCGACGAGCGTGCCGGCGGCCAGACGACCTGCCAGCTCAGCTCCCCGGTGCGCCGCTCCTCCCCGGCGGCGGCCCGCGTCACGGGGACGCCCCGAGCCGCCGCCTCCCTGCGTACGAACTCCACCTGGTCCACCGGCTCTTCGTGCCCCGTCGTCTCGATCGCGCCCACCGCCCGCCCGCGCAGGACACCGGGCAGGCCCGCCACATGGTCGGCGTGGAAGTGGGTCAGGACGACGAGCGGGATCCTCGTGATGCCGAGGGCGCGCAGGCAGCGGTCGATCGACGTCGGATCGGGACCGGCGTCCACGACCACACCCGTGCCCTCGCCCGCCGCGAGCACCGTCGCGTCGCCCTGCCCCACATCGCACATCGCGAACCGCCACCCGGGCGGCGGCCAGCCCGTGACCACCCTGGTCAGCGGCGACGGCTGCACCACCACCAGCAGGAGCAGCACCCCGCAGGCACCGCACCACCAGGGGTGCCCCAGCAGCCGTCGCCCGGCGAACAGGAGGACCGCCGTGGCGACGGCGAGCAACGCCGCCCCGGCCCAGCTGCCGGGCCAGTCCACACCCGCCCCGGGCAGCGCGGCACCCGTCCGGGCGACGTCCGCGATCCACCCGGTCGGCCAACTCGCGCACCACGCCAGCGCCTTGGCCAACGGCATCGCGAACGGTGCTGTCGCCAACGCCGCGAAGCCCAGCACCGTGGCCGGTGCGATGGCGAACTCCGCGAGCAGATTGCACGGCACCGCCACCAGGCTCACCCGCGCCGACAGCACCGCGACGACCGGCGCGCACAAGGCCTGCGCGGCAGCGGCGGCCGCCAGCGCCTCGGCCAACCGCGGCGGCACCCGGCGCCGTCGCAGCGCCGCGCTCCACCGGGGCGCGAGGGTGAGCAGAGCGCCCGTGGCCAGGACGGAGAGCAGAAAGCCGTAACTGCGGGCCAGCCACGGGTCGTACAGCACCAGCAGCAGTACGGCCGTCGCCAGCGCCGGGATCAGCGATCTGCGGCGTCCCGTCGCCAGGGCGAGCAGCACGACCGCCCCGCAGGCCGCCGCCCGTAGCACGCTCGGGTCCGGCCGGCACACGACGACGAAGGCGAGGGTGAGCGCTCCGCCGAGCAGCGCGGTCGTCCGCAGGGAGAAGCCGAGGCGGGGCGCGAGACCACGGCGCTCCGCCAGTTGGGCCATACCGGGCGGGCCGATGAGCAGGGCGAGGATGATGGTGAGGTTGCTGCCGGAGACAGCGAGGGTGTGCGCGAGGTCGGTCTCCTTGAACGCCTCGTCCAGCTCCGGGGTGATCCGCGAGGTGTCCCCCACGACCAGACCCGGCAGCAGGGCCCGCGCATCCGTCGGCAACCCGTCGGTCGCCTCCCGCAGTCCGGCCCGCAGCCGCCCCGCCAGCCGCTGCGCCGCCGACGGCTCCTCCACGACCTCCGGCACCCCCGGGTCCCGCACCCGCAGCACGGCCGCCACACGCTCCCCGTCCGTCAGCGAGGGCGCGAGCGTCGCGCTCACCCGCAGGCGCGTGGAGGGCAACAGACCCAGCCAGGGCGAAGACCGGCCGTCGGCGGACCTCGGCCCCCACCCCGAGCTGATGATCATGAGTACCGGCGCCCGGGTGACCACTGCCGTGCCGTCCGCCTCCTCCAGCCGTCGTACATCGGCGTTGATCAGCACGGAGGTCGGCGCCATGTGATTCCCCTTGACCCGGGGCCGGGTCAGCCGGGGATCGGAGGTGAGCTCGACCTCGGCGGTCACGGCGGCGTACTCCCGCGCCAGCCCCGGCACCGGCCCACGCCGCAGGTCGGCCCCGTGCAGCCCTGCGGAGGCGGCCGCAGCGGCGACGCAGAGCAACAATGCGGCGACCGAGATGCGCGGCCAGCTGGTGCGCGGAAGCGCCGGGCGCTGACTTCGCCGCACCAGCAGCAGTACTCCCGCCGCGACCACGCCCACGACCGCCGCACCGACCGCCCACTCCGGTGGTGCGTCCAGCATCAGTGCCGCCGTCGCCCAGGCCGCCAGCGCCGGAGGCACGAGTCGGAGGTCCGTCGGTCCTTCCTGACGGGGGTGGGAGGCGCCCAGTCGGCTCCCGGACGCGGCGTGAACGGCAGCGCGGTCGGGTGTACGGACGTCGTGCCTCATGGCCGTACGAGATTCCGTAGATCGGCGAACCGGCGGTCGCCGATGCCGTTGACCTCGCGCAACTCGTCCACCGAGCGGAAACCGCCGTGCTGGGTCCGGTAGTCGATGATGTGCTGGGCCAGCACCGGGCCGACGCCCGGGAGGGTGTCGAGCTGGTCCGATGTGGCCGTGTTGAGGGAGACCGGCGCTGTGGGTGCCGCCCCGGCGACTCCCGAAGTGCCCGCGCCCGTGCCGGCAGCCGCCCCGGGCACGGCGGCCGGAGCGCCGACGATCACCTGCTCGCCGTCCACCAGGAAGCGGGCCCGGTTGAGGCTGTCGGTGTTCGTGCCGGGACGCACTCCACCGGCCACACGCAGGGCGTCGGCGACCCGCGAGCCCGCGGGCAGGCGGTGGATACCGGGTTCACGCACCTTGCCGCTGACGTCCACGACGATCTCGGGCGCGGCCGTACCCACAGTCCCCGAAGTACCCGACGCACCCACCGCACCGCCCGCCGACGTACCCGCCCCAGCTTCCCCACCCTGCTGTTCTCCGCCGTACGAGGCGGCCGCCCGCACCACCTCGGGCGCCCGTACGGACTGCGCCCGGCCGGCCCAGAAGTGCTGCACGGCGAACCCCGCGGCGAGGACGAGCACCACGGTGAGCGCGACCACGCTCCGCCGCTCCAGCCCACACCTCGCCTGCAACCACACCGGCATCCGCTCCCGCAAAGCCGACCCGGCCCGCGACCGCCACGCCCCGGCGCCCGCTTCCGCCATCTCCGGGCGCCCGCCCACAGCCGCCTGGGTACGCTGCGCCCCGCTCAGGTCCTCCTCCGAAGCCGACGCCGCGGCCGCAGCCCCGCCACCGCCAGCGCCGGAGGCACGAGTCGGAGGTCCGTCGGTCCTTCCTGACGGGGGTGGGAGGCGCCCAGTCGGCTCCCG